>NZ_JBARTQ010000166.1:0-18076 GCF_049645325.1 Pseudomonas sp.
GCGGAAAAACACGGAGGAAGAAGCCGCATCGTGACCGATGCGGTTAGAATTTAAACCCCGCGCAATTGGGTGGAGGCACCGGTCACGTTGTTAGCGAAATGAGCGGTCACGTTCACCGAAATCCGCATTGGTGCTCGGACGGCTTTGAATTCCGTTGCGAGGACGGCGCCAAACTGAGCGTGACCTTCGCCCTGGACTGCTGCGACCGCGAAGCCATCGGCTGGGTCGCCAGCCCGACCGGGTATAGCGGTGATGATATCCGCGACTTGATGCTGGAAAGCGTGGAGAAGCGCTTCGGTGATCAACTGCCCACCACGCCGGTGCAATGGCTCAGCGATAACGGCTCGGCATACACCGCCGAACAGACGCGCCTGTTTGCTCGGCAGATCGGCTTGCAGCCGGTGACCACTCCAGTACGCAGCCCGCAGAGCAATGGCATGGCGGAGAGCTTCGTGAAGACGATGAAGCGGGATTACGTGGCGCACATGCCCAAGCCGGATCGAGAAACGGCGCTGCGTAACCTGGCAATTGCCTTCGAGCATTACAACGAGCAGCATCCGCACAGCGCCTTGAGCTATCGCTCGCCTAGGGAGTTCAGGCGCTTGGCAGCAGCATCAATTTAACGGGGAGTTGGTGTCCGGTTTTGAAGGGGCAAGTCCATCGAGTTAAAAATAGGCCGGGGCTTATAGGTCTATGCCACCCTACCCTATCTCGCCACGGCTGTTCCGATAGATCATCTACTGTGTGAGTCCAGCAGGCTTGTCTCATCTTTTCCGTTACTCCCCTGCTCCGCACTCACAGAAAAGATGATTTTCCCCCGCGCTTGCTGGACCTACTGGATTAGCTATTTTGTGAACCTACAGATCAGGTCAGCCTGCTAAAAAAAGGCCAACGCTTAGCGTTGGCCTTTTTTATTGCGTAATGATTAGGCGCGATTTTCAAATGCTCCACGTGGAACATAACCAATCTTAGTCAGCGCTGGCCGCAGCAACGCTCTCCAATCTGTAGCCGTACCCATAGATGGTCAACAACTGCCAGCCACGGTCTGCGGTGAGCCCAAGCTTGTTACGCAGCCGGTAGATATGGGTATCCAAGGGCCGTGAAGAAACCATTTCCTCATGGGTCCAGAACCGCTCGTACAGATACTCGCGAGACAGCGGACGCGCCAGGTTGGAAAACAGGCAACTGGCGAGGCGGTATTCACGTTCGGTCAAATTGATCGGTTTGCCAGCGCGGGTTACGGTCAGTTCAGCGTCATCAAAGGTCAGGTCGTTGAAGCTCTGTACTTCATGGGTAGCGGATTTTTGCAGGCCGTGACGACGTAATACGGCGCTGACCCGGGCCTTCAGTTCATTAGGGCGAAAGGGTTTACTGACGTAATCATCTGCCCCGCTGTTGAGTGCCATGACAATATCGCTTTCGGCATCGCGGCTGGTAAGCATGATCACCGCCGGCGGTGACTCCATGTGCTCGCGGGTCCAGCGCAACAAGGCAATGCCGGTGATATCGGGCAATTGCCAGTCGAGTATCAGCAGGTCAAAGGTTTCCCGACGCAGTTGGCGCAGCAGATCCTCACCGCGCTCGAAACAATGCAGGGTCCAGGGCTGTTCCGCAGTGCTGGGGATTTGTCGCAGTGTCTGTTCAACCCGGCGCAATTCAGCGGGCTCGTCATCCAGTATTGCGACACGCATGGGTGGGTCCTTTCTACAAAAAATGCGGCAGCCGGCGGCTTGGTTGAAGCGGCACACCCTGCGCAGATACCGATCTATGAATCTGAATAATTGTGGTCGGATTCAAAGCTCGATGGATCTCTGCGTACGCTGATGTCAAAGCGCCTTTAAGCTGTTGAAAGACCGTGGTCCTATGGACGATACCGGCTCCTGCCCGTAAGGAAAAGGCTCGCCTCCGATCGCCCGCAGGTCAATGCGGTAGGCTTCCATACGAAACACTCTGGAAATATCTTTCCATGAGACAGGAATGAGCTTCAATGGGTTCCAGGACATTGCGCTCGAAGAACAACGCCAGGAAGGAGACGCCGGGGCTTATGACACGTTTAACCATTCACTATCTGCCTCTGTGCACACTTGCTGGGGTCGCTTCGTGATGCTCTGGCGCAAAGCGGAAAAACGCCAACCCACCCAGGCTCAATTGTTGTTCCATGGCCTGATTCGTGAGTGGCTGTGGATTGGTTTGGTGCTGTTGCCCTTCACCGCGTACCTGTCCTTGAGCTCCGGCCTGGCCCTGAATAACCCGTTATACGATAGCCTTCGTCGTCTCACTCCTTTGCCGGTTGACCCCCGGATCCTGCTGGTGACCATTGATGATCAAAGCCTCAAAGATCTCGGCCAATGGCCATGGCCGCGCAGCCTGCACGCTGACCTGATAGATCGCCTCAGTGCGTCTCAGCCTGCAGGCATATTGTTCGATGTGATCTTTAGCGAGCCAAGCGATGCAGTTGATGACCAACGTCTGGCGGATGCAGTGTGCAACGCTGGCAATGTTTTATTGCCGTTGGTAGTGGACGGCACAATGAGTTCCAACCCGCGTGATGAGCAACTATTGCCGTTGCTCAAGTGCGCCAAGGGCGTGGGACACATTAATGTTGAAGCCGACAACGATGGCGTGGTGCGTCGCCTGTACATGCGCGAAGGCCCACCGGGGAGTACCCTCCCCCAGTTGGCGTGGCTGGCCTATACCTTGAGCGGCGAAGCATCGCCCATGCCGGGATTGCCTCAGGAATCGGCCGGCTCGCACTGGCATCGGGAACATGGTGTTCGTGTCCCGTTCACCGCCCATAACACGTTTCCCAGCGTCTCCTATGTCAGCGTGTTGCGCGGCGAGGTGCCGCCCGAATTGCTGCGCGGCCGGCTGATTCTGGTTGGCGCTACCGGGTATGGCATGGGGGATCGCTTTATCACGCCCCTTTCCTCCTCCGTTGGCTCTACGGCAGGCGTTGAAATTCAGGCCAATATCCTCAATGGCTTGCTGCAAGGGCGCAGTATTGTCGACCTCCCCGGTTGGCTTGCGGCATTGATGGCGACCTCGCTGGTGGCGTTGCTGCTGGGCCTTTTGTTATACCGCCCACGCTATGCCCTGTGGATGACCTTGGGGTGCATGGCTGCGGCCTTGCTCGGTTCATGGGCGCTGCTACGCCTGGGCCACTGGTGGTCGCCCGCCGCGTGCCTGATCGGTTTGCTGCTCAGCTACCTGATCTGGAACTGGCGCCGCCTCAGCGTGATCCTCGCCTACTTTGGCTGGGAGTTGGCGCGGTTGGACAACGAACCCAAAGTGCTGCCCGAACGCCGCCGCGCGCCCGCTAGCAAGGGCGATGTATTGCAGGGCCGGATCTTTGCCCTGGAGCAAGCGGTGAGCCGCACACGCGACACCCGCCGCTTTATGGCCGACGGCCTGGAGTGCCTGCCGGTGGCGACGCTGATTACTGACCCGTATGGCACCGTCTTGCTGGCCAACCGCGTGGCCCGTGAGGTGTTCGGCAATGACCTGGTCAGCGGCAATTTGCTCGAACAGCTTGCCGACCTGGGCTATCCGCCGCTGCACAACGGCGTGCGCCCTGCGCTTTCTGCGCTGGAGCTGGTCGAGTTTCGTGACATTCACCAACGCAGCCTGCGCATGGAACTCGCGCCCTTATTGCCGGCTGAAGGTGACTTCGCGCTCGGCTGGTTGCTGAGCCTGACGGACCTGAGCAAGGAACGGGATGCCCAGCAACATCGCGAGACGATGCTGCGCTTCCTGTCCCACGACTTGCGTGCGCCGCATTCGGCGATTCTGGCGTTGCTGGATGTGCACAACGGCGAGTCACCGGTTTTTATCCAGATCGAACAGCAAGTGCGGCGTGCCCTGAGCCTCACTGAATCCTTCGTGCAATTAGCCAAGGCCGAGGCCGACGGCTACCAGTTCCAACCCAGCCTGTTTGCCATGCTGGTGATGGACGCCTTTGATCAAGTGGCGGTGATCGCCCAACTCAAGGGCATTCACTTGGTGCACGATTTGGATGAGGCCGATGAGGGCATGGTTTCCGCCGACCAGTCGCTGCTCACTCGGGCCCTGTTCAACGTGCTGGAGAACGCCATCAAATACTCGCCTGCGGGCACCACCGTGACGTTGAGCCACGGCAGCACACAAGGTTTGCTGGAGTGTCGCATCAGCGATCAGGGGCCCGGCATCGCGCCAGCGGACCTGCCCGAGCTGTTCAACCAATACCGACGCTTTGATTCGGCCCAAGGCAGTGAAGGGCTGGGATTGGGCCTGACCATGGTCAAGGCCGTCATAGAGCGCCATGGCGGACGCATTCTGTGTGAAAGCGAGTTGGGTAAAGGCTCTACCTTCAGCCTGCAGCTGCCCTTGCTGGAAGATTGAAAAAACGTACTTTTCTGCTGTGCATAAAAAACCGGTCACAAGGACCGGTTTTTTAATGCGGAAAAAACTTATGCACGTTTTTCGAGATTTTATGAGCTCTGGAAATATGTAAGTAAATCAGCTTGTTATGAAGCAAAAACAGCCATTCGCCAACAAACCGTACACAGGTTATCCACAGATGCTCAAATCGCCGGTGTGTCCACCACAACCGGCTCCGGCGGCAGCGAACCCATGGCCCGTTGCTGCGCTTCGTTCCACGCCGCAGCACGGTCATTCAACGCAGCAATGGCGCGCGGCCCTTCGCCTTGTGCATACATCGGCTCGCCAATCACAACCGTGATCGTGCCTTCACGTTTAGCCCAACCGGTCTTCGGCCAGAACTTGCCAGCGTTATGCGCAATCGGCAACACGGGCAAGTTGGCGTTGACCGCCAAAGCCGTACCACCGCGCGAGAACTTCCCTACGGTGCCGAAGGGTACCCGCGTACCTTCCGGGAAGATCAGCACCCAAACACCATCCTTGAGCAGCTCATCGCCCTTCTTCGCCACGTGCTTGAGCGCAGCCTTGGGGTTGTCACGGTCGATGGCGATCGGACGCAACATGGCCATGGCCCAGCCGAAAAACGGCACATACAGCAGCTCACGCTTGAGCACTTGGCTCAGGGGTGAAAAGTACGCCGACAGAAAGAATGTCTCCCAGGTGCTCTGGTGGTTCGACAGAATCACGCAAGGCTGGTCCGGGACGTTTTCAGCGCCCTTGATCTCGAAACGAATGCCCAGGAACACCTTGGTCAGCCACAACGCGCAGCGGCACCAATAGACGTTGATAAAGCGATAGCGCGCCTTGAACGGCAGAAAGGGTGCAATAAAAAAGCTCAGGGTGCACCAGAGAAACGAACTGGTGCCCAGCAGCAGGTAAAAGAAAAAGGTTCTGATGGCCTGCAAGATCGACATGGCGGCATTTACCGTTGCGGGACATGGCCCGCCTGCTAAAAGCGCACTCCCGAGCAATCCTTGTTCAGGAAGTCGAGGGTGGCTAGTTGTTAATAAGTTCTGCGGCAACCGCCGCCAGATCGTCAAAAATCAAGGTGCCTACCGGCAGGTTCTTCGCCTGGGTCTTTTCGCCTTTCCCGGTCTTAACCAAAACTGGCTGAGAGTCGACGGCTTTGGCCGCCTCCAGGTCACCGAGGCTGTCCCCGACGAACCATAGCCCAGCCAGGGGCACCTTGTAATGTTCTGCAATAGTTTTCAACATGCCAGGCTTGGGTTTGCGGCAATCGCAGCCCTCGTCCGGCCCGTGGGGGCAGTACACCACCAGCCCCACCTCACCGCCCTGCTCCGCCACCAGCGTGCGCAAGCGCGCGTGCATGGCGTCCAGGGTGGCGATGTCGTAATAGCCGCGGGCAATGCCCGACTGGTTGGTGGCGATGGCCACGGTCCAGCCGGCCTTGCTCAACTGCGCGATGGCCTCGATCGAGCCGGGCAGTGGAATCCACTCCGCTACCGACTTGATGTAAGCGTCGGAGTCGACATTGATCACCCCGTCCCGATCGAGAATCAGCAGTTTCAACATGATCAGCCCAGTACGGAAATGTCAGCGATGTTGATGAACAAGCCGCGCAGACGCGCCAGCATGGCGTAGCGGTTTTTCCGCACGCCGGCATCGTCGGCATTGATCATCACGGCTTCGAAGAACGCATCCACCGGCTCACGCAAGGTGGCCAAGCGCGCCAATGCTTCGGCGTAGTTACGATCGGCCAACAGTGGCTTCACCGCGTTTTCCGCCTTGGCGATCGCCGAGTTCAGCGAGAACTCCTTGGCGTCGGCAAACAGGCCCGGGTCGACTTCGGCATTGCCGAGGTTGTCGGCCTTGCTCAGCAGGTTCGACACACGCTTGTTCACGGCGGCCAGCGCACCGGCTTCCGGCAATTTGCGGAAGGCCTGTACGGCCTGCACGCGTTGGTCGAAGTCCAGCGCCGAGCCCGGTTGCAGGGCACGTACCGACAGGTAGACGGAAACGTCCACGCCTTCGTCTTCGTAACGCGCACGCAGGCGGTCGAACACGAACTCCAGCACTTGCTCGGCCAGGCCGGCTTGCTTGACCTTGCCGCCAAACTGGCCGACAGCGAACACCACGGCCTGGGTCAGGTCGAGGTCGAGCTTCTTGTCGATCAGGATGCGCAGCACGCCCAGCGCGGCACGGCGCAGTGCATACGGGTCTTTGCTGCCGGTAGGCAACATGCCGATACCGAAGATACCGACGAGGGTGTCCAGCTTGTCAGCGATGGCCACGGCCGCACCGGTCAGGGTGCTTGGCAGCTCGGCGCCAGCACCGCGCGGCATGTACTGCTCGTTCAGCGCCAGGGCCACGTCTTGCGGCTCGCCGTCGTTGAGGGCGTAGTAGTAACCGGCAACACCTTGCATCTCAGGGAACTCGCCGACCATCTCGGTGGCCAGGTCGCACTTGGACAGCAAGCCCGCACGCGCAGCCCAGGCAGCGTCACCACCAATGCGCGGCGCAATGTAGGCGGCCAGCTTGGAAACACGCACGGCCTTGTCGTAGACGCTGCCGAGTTTTTCCTGGAACACCACGTTTTGCAGACGCAGGTTGAAGTCTTCGAGCTTCTGCTTCTTGTCTTGCTTGAAGAAGAACTCGGCGTCAGTCAGGCGCGGGCGAACGACTTTCTCGTTACCTTCGATGATCTGTTGCGGGTCCTTGCTCTCGATGTTGGCCACGGTGATAAAGCGCGGCAGCAACTTGCCTTCCACGTCCAGCAGGCAGAAATACTTCTGGTTGTCCTGCATGGTGGTGATCAAGGCTTCTTGCGGCACGTCGAGGAAACGTTCTTCGAACGAGCACACCAGCGGCACTGGCCATTCAACCAAAGCGGTCACTTCGTCGAGCAGGCTTGGCGGCACGATGGCGGTGCCTTCCTGCAGGCGGGCCAGCTCTTCGGTGCGCTTGCTGATCAGCTCGCGACGCTCATTGGCATCGGCCAGTACGTAAGCGGCACGCAGGTCAGCGGCATAGTTGGCCGGCGACGTAATACGCACCGCTTGCGGATGGTGGAAGCGGTGACCACGCGAATCGCGGCCAGCCGTCTGGGCGAGGATGGTGCAATCGATGACCCGGTCACCGAGCAGCATCACCAGCCATTGGGTCGGGCGTACGAATTCTTCTTTGCGCGCACCCCAGCGCATGCGCTTGGGAATCGGCAGGTCGTTCAGGGAATCTTCAACGATGGTCGGCAACAGGCTCGCGGTCGGCTTGCCGGTGATGACCTGGCTGAAGCGCAGCTTCGGGCCGCTCTGGTCGATCTCGCTGAGCTCGACGCCACACTTTTTGGCAAAACCGAGGGCGGCTTGAGTCGGGTTACCTTCAGCGTCGAAAGCAGCCTGACGCGGCGGGCCGTCGAGGTTGATGCTGCGGTCCGGCTGCTGGGTTTCCAGCGCGGTGAGCAACACAGCCAGGCGACGTGGCGCGGCGTAGACTTTTTTTGCGGCGAATTTCAGGCCGGCGGTTTGCAGGCCTTTTTCGATGCCGGCCAGGAATGCATCGGCCAGCGTGTTGAGCGCCTTGGGTGGCAGTTCTTCGGTGCCCAGTTCAACCAGGAAATCTTGAGCACTCATTGTGCAGCCTCCAGCTTAGCCAACACTTCATCACGCAGGTCCGGGGTCGCCATCGGGAAGCCCAGCTTGGCGCGAGCCAGCAGGTAGGCTTGGGCGACGGAACGCGCCAGGGTGCGTACACGCAGGATGTATTGCTGGCGCGCGGTTACCGAGATGGCACGACGGGCATCCAGCAGGTTGAAGGTGTGGGACGCCTTCAAGACCATTTCATAGCTCGGCAACGGCAGCGGCTGGTCGAGCTCGATCAGGCGCTTGGCTTCGCTTTCGTAGAAGTCGAACAGTTCGAACAGCTTCTCGACGTTGGCGTGTTCGAAGTTGTATGTGGACTGCTCCACTTCGTTCTGGTGGAACACGTCGCCGTAGGTCACTTTGCCGAACGGGCCGTCAGCCCATACCAGGTCGTAGACCGAGTCGACGCCTTGCAGGTACATGGCCAGACGCTCAAGGCCGTAGGTGATTTCGCCGGTCACCGGGTAGCACTCGATGCCGCCCGCTTGCTGGAAGTAGGTGAACTGCGTGACTTCCATGCCGTTGAGCCAGACTTCCCAGCCCAGGCCCCAGGCGCCCAGGGTCGGCGATTCCCAGTTGTCTTCGACGAATCGAATGTCATGCACCAGCGGGTCCAGGCCGACATGTTTCAGCGAGCCCAGGTACAGCTCCTGGAAGTTGTCCGGGTTTGGCTTCAGTACCACCTGGAACTGGTAGTAGTGCTGCAGGCGGTTCGGGTTTTCGCCGTAGCGGCCGTCAGTCGGGCGACGACTGGGCTGCACATAAGCGGCGTTCCAGGTTTCCGGGCCGATGGCCCGCAGGAATGTAGCGGTATGGAAAGTGCCGGCGCCTACTTCCATATCGTAGGGCTGAAGTACCACACAACCTTGCTCGGCCCAGTATTGCTGGAGGGCGAGGATCAAGTCTTGGAAGGTACGCACGGCTGGCGTAGGCTGGCTCACGAAATTCACCTGTTACTTGGGCTGCGATTTAAAGAGCGGGAGTATACCCGATTCGGCCGCGCCACCATCCCCTGGAGCCTTATGCCACGCTGCTTTTGGTGTTCTGAAGATCCGCTGTACATGGCATATCACGATCAGGAGTGGGGAACGCCGCTGCGCGATGCGCAGGGCTTGTTCGAGTTGCTTTTACTCGAAGGGTTCCAGGCGGGCCTGTCGTGGATCACCGTTTTACGCAAACGCGAGCATTACCGGAAGGTCTTGTTCGGGTTTGATCCGCACCGTTTGGTCACGCTGAGCGATGACGAAATCGAGGCGCTGATGCTCGACCCAGGCATCGTGCGCAACCGCCTGAAGCTCAACGCCACCCGCCGTAATGCCGCCGCCTGGCTGGCGCTGGAAGACCCGGTTGGCTTGCTCTGGTCGTTTGTCGGCGGCGTGCCCAAGGTCAATCATTTCAGGGAGCGCAGCGAAGTCCCGGCGATTACGCCAGAGGCCGAAGCCATGAGCAAAGCCCTGAAAAAAGCCGGCTTCACCTTTGTCGGCCCGACCATTTGCGACGCGTTCATGCAGGCTTCCGGCATGGTCATGGACCACACCCAGGACTGCGACCGTTACGCGGACCTGGCCAACGCCGGTTAGAATGCCCGCTTTGCGCACCACACACGATCAGGAGTGACCTGTGGAAAAGTTTAAAGGCGCCTTGCTGGTAGGCGCTCTCCGGTTGTTTGCCCTGTTGCCTTGGCGTGCCGTTCAGGCCGTCGGCACGGCGATTGGCTGGCTCATGTGGAAAACCCCCAACCGCTCGCGCGACACCGTGCGGATCAACCTGTCCAAATGTTTCCCCGACATGGACCCGGCCGCACGCGAGCGCCTGGTTGGCCAGAGCCTGATGGACATCGGCAAGTCCCTGACCGAAAGCGCCTGCGCCTGGATCTGGCCGGCCCAGCGTTCGATTGACTTGGTGCGTGAAGTCGAAGGCCTGGAAGTGCTGCAGGAAGCCTTGGCCTCGGGCAAAGGCGTGGTGGGTATCACCAGCCACCTGGGCAACTGGGAAGTGCTGAACCACTTCTATTGCAGCCAGTGCAAACCGATCATTTTCTACCGGCCGCCAAAGCTCAAGGCCGTGGATGACTTGCTGCGCAAGCAACGCGTGCAATTGGGCAACCGCGTGGCGGCGTCGACCAAGGAAGGCATTCTGAGTGTGATCAAGGAAGTGCGCAAAGGCGGCCAAGTGGGCATTCCGGCTGACCCGGAGCCGGCCGAATCCGCCGGGATCTTCGTGCCGTTTTTCGCCACCCAGGCGCTGACCAGCAAGTTCGTGCCGAACATGCTCGCGGGCCACAAGGCCGTCGGCGTGTTCCTGCATGCCCTGCGGCTGCCGGACGGTTCGGGTTACAAAGTGATCCTGGAAGCGGCGCCGGAAGACATGTACAGCACCGACACCGCCACGTCCTGCGCGGCGATGAGCAAGGTGGTGGAGCGGTATGTCGGGGCTTACCCGAGCCAATACATGTGGAGCATGAAGCGCTTCAAGAAACGCCCGCCGGGTGAAGCGCGGTGGTATTGATTCACCGCCGAATTCAAGATCACTAAAGATCTAATGTGGGAGCTGGCTTGCCTGCGATGCAGGCAACTCGGTCGTTCAGTCACACCGAGGTGATGCAATCGCAGGCAAGCCAGCTCCCACAGGGGTTCGGCTCAGGGCTGGCGGTCGAGTTTCTTCACGAACACCGTCATCTCTTTCTCGGCCTGTTTGTCGCCGTGCGCCTGGGCCGCTTCGATGCCCTTCTCCCACGCCAGCCGTGCTGCAGCGCTATCTCCCAACCCCGCCTGCGCCTTGCCCAACAGTTTCCACGCCGCCGAATACTTGGGGTCAAACTCGACGCACTTCTGCAAATGCTCCACCGCCTTGGCGTTGTCCTTCACATCCAGATAACCCTTGCCCAAACCGAAGCGCAGCAGTGAGTTATCCACACCTTTGGCGAGCATTTTTTCCAGGGATTCGAGCATGGCGCGGGTCCTTTAGTCAGGTAGGATTTGCAACATCGCCACCGCGGGCAACCCCGCTTCCACAGGGGGAAGGCGATCAACTGTGCGAGCGGGCTTGCCCGCGATGACGGTGGCCGGCTCAGCCGATTTTAATCAGAAAAAGCTCAACCCCACGTGGAACAACTTCTCCACATCGCGGATATGTTTTTTATCCACCAGGAACAAGATTACGTGATCACCCGTGGCGATCACCGTGTCGTCGTGGGCGATGATCACCTCTTCATCGCGAATGATCGCGCCGATGGTGGTGCCCGGCGGCAGGCCGATGTCGCGGATGGCCTTGCCGATCACCTTGCTCGACTTCGAGTCACCGTGGGCAATCGCCTCGATGGCCTCCGCCGCGCCCCGGCGCAGGGAATGCACGCTGACGATATCGCCACGGCGCACGTGGGCGAGCAAGGTGCCGATGGTCGCCAGCTGCGGGCTGATGGCGATGTCGATATCGCCGCCCTGGATCAGGTCGACATAGGCCGGGTTGTTGATGATGGTCATCACCTTTTTCGCCCCCAGCCGCTTGGCCAGCAACGAAGACATGATGTTGGCTTCGTCATCGTTGGTCAGGGCCAGGAAGATATCGGCGTCGGCGATGTTCTCTTCCATCAGCAAGTCGCGGTCCGAGGCACTGCCTTGCAGTACGACCGTGCTGTCGAGCGTGTCGGACAAATGCCGGCAACGTGCCGGATTCATCTCGATGATCTTCACCTGGTAGCGGCTCTCGATGGCTTCGGCCAAGCGCTCACCAATCTGCCCACCACCGGCGATGACAATGCGCTTATAGGTTTCATCCAGCCGGCGCATTTCGCTCATGACCGCACGAATATTATCTTTGGCGGCGATGAAAAAAACTTCGTCGTCGGCCTCGATCACCGTGTCGCCCTGGGGCAGGATCGGCCGGTCGCGGCGGAAAATCGCAGCCACACGGGTTTCCACGTTGGGCATGTGCTCACGCAGCTGGCGCAGTTGCTGGCCCACCAATGGCCCGCCGTAGTAAGCCTTGACCGCCACCAATTGCGCCTTGCCTTCGGCGAAGTCGATCACCTGCAGGGCACCCGGAATCTCGATCAAGCGCTTGATGTAGTGAGTTACCACCTGCTCCGGGCTGATCAACACGTCCACCGGAATCGCATCGTTGTCGAAAAGCCCTGCACGGGTCAGGTAAGCCGCCTCACGTACCCGGGCGATTTTGGTCGGCGTGTGGAACAGGGTGTGGGCGACCTGGCAGGCGACCATGTTGGTCTCGTCACTGTTGGTCACCGCCACGAGCATGTCGGCATCGTCCGCGCCGGCTTGGCGCAGCACGGTCGGGAACGACGCGCGGCCTTGCACGGTGCGGATGTCCAGGCGGTCGCCGAGGTTGCGCAGGCGCTCGGCGTCGGTGTCGACCACCGTGATGTCGTTGGCTTCGCCGGCCAGATGTTCGGCCAGCGTGCCGCCGACTTGCCCTGCGCCAAGGATGATGATTTTCATCCGTTCACTCCCTTAAAACCATTCAGCCGCGCGCGGCGGCAATCTTGATCAGTTTGGCGTAGTAGAAGCCATCGTGTCCGCCTTCCTGCGCAAGCAATTGGCGGCCGTGGGGCTGCTTGATGCCGGCCGCGGTGGCGAGGTCCAGTTCGCGCGCGCCGCTGGTGCGGGCGAGGAAGGCTTCGATCACCTCGGTATTCTCGGTGGGCAAGGTCGAGCACGTGGCGTAGAGCAGGATGCCGCCGACTTCCAGGGTTGGCCACAGGGCGTCGAGCAGTTCGCCTTGCAGCACGGCCAGCGCGGCGATGTCGTCGGGTTGGCGGGTCAGCTTGATGTCCGGGTGGCGGCGGATCACGCCGGTGGCCGAGCACGGCGCGTCCAGCAGGATGCGCTGGAACGGTTTGCCGTCCCACCAAGTGGCGGTGTCGCGGCCATCGGCGGCGATCAGCTCGGCACTCAAGCCCAGGCGTGCGAGGTTTTCGCGCACGCGCACCAGGCGCTTGGCCTCCAGGTCGACAGCGACCACACCGGCGAGGTCTTTTTCCACCTCCAGGATGTGACACGTCTTGCCGCCGGGGGCGCAGCAGGCGTCGAGCACCCGTTGGCCGGGCGCCAGGTCGAGCAGGTCGGCGGCCAATTGCGCCGCTTCGTCCTGCACGCTGATCCAGCCTTCGGCAAAGCCCGGCAGGCTGCGCACGTCGGCGGCCGCTTCGAGCACGATGCCGTCGATGCTGTACACGCACGGCGTGGCGTTGATGCCGGCGTCAGCCAGCAGTTGCAGGTAGGCGTCGCGGCTGTGATGGCGACGGTTAAGGCGCAGGATCATTGGCGGGTGTGCATTGTTGGCGGCGCAAATGGCTTCCCATTGCTCAGGCCAGAAGGCTTTGAGGGATTTTTGCAGCCAGCGCGGGTGCGCAGTGCGCACCACCGGGTCATGCTCCAGCTCGGCCAGCAGCGCTTCGCTCTCACGTTGCGCGCGGCGCAGCACGGCATTGAGCAGGGCTTTGGCCCAGGGCTTTTTCAGTTTGTCGGCACAACCGACGGTTTCACCGATGGCGGCGTGGGGCGGCACGCGGGTGTAGAGCAACTGATAGAGGCCGACCAGCAGCAGCGCCTCCACATCGGCATCGGCAGCCTTGAACGGCTTCTGCAGCAGCTTGGCCGCCAGCGCCGACAAACGAGGCTGCCAGCGGGCGGTGCCGAAGGCCAGGTCCTGGGTGAAACCGCGATCACGGTCTTCGACCTTGTCCATCTGGGTAGGCAACGAACTGTTCAGCGAAGCCTTGCCGTTGAGTACGGCGGCGAGTGCCTTGGCGGCGGCCAGACGCGGGTTCATTGCGCAGCCACCCCAAGGACGGTGCCCATGGCAAATTTCTCACGACGGCTGTTGAACAAATCGCTGAAATTAAGCGCTTTGCCACCGGGCAATTGCAGACGCGTCAGGCACAGCGCCTGCTCACCGCAAGCGACCAGAAGGCCCTCCTTGCTGGCGCCGATGATCTCGCCGGGTGCGCCTTTGCCGTCAGCCAGGGTCGCGGCCAACACCTTCAAGGCTTCGCCGTTGAGCGTGCTGTGGCAGATCGGCCACGGGTTGAAGGCGCGCACCAGGCGCTCCAGCTCAACGGCCGGGCGGCTCCAGTCGATGCGTGCTTCGTCTTTGTTCAGTTTGTGCGCGTAGGTGGCCAGGCTGTCGTCCTGCACGTCGCCGTCGAGGGTGCCGGCCGCCAGGCCCGCGATGGCCTCGATCACGGCAGGCGGGCCCAGCTCGGCAAGGCGGTCGTGCAGGCTGCCGCCAGTGTCTTGGGCGGTGATCGGCGTGGTGACCTTGAGCAGCATCGGGCCGGTGTCCAGGCCCGCCTCCATGCGCATCACGGTCACGCCGCTCTCGCTGTCACCGGCTTCGACGGCGCGCTGGATTGGCGCCGCACCGCGCCAGCGTGGCAGCAGCGAGGCGTGGCTGTTGATGCAGCCCAGGCGCGGAATATCCAGCACCGCCTGCGGCAGGATCAAGCCGTAAGCCACCACCACCAGCAGGTCTGGTTTCAACCCGGCCATTTCGGCTTGGGCCTCGGCGTTGCGCAGGGTCGGCGGTTGCAGCACGGGAATGTTGTGCTCCAGGGCCAATTGCTTGACCGGGCTCGGCATCAGTTTTTGCCCGCGACCGGCCGGGCGATCCGGCTGGGTGTACACCGCGACGATGTCATGAGGGCTGGCGAGCAGCGCCTTGAGGTGTTCGGCGGCAAATTCGGGTGTACCGGCAAAAACAATGCGCAGTGGCTCGGTCATGGGAGGTCTCGGTTAAAAACAGTCACAAAAGAAAAAGGCTTGCCGCAGCAAGCCTTTGGAAGAAGGGCATCAAGCTTGCTGGCGATGCTTTTTTTCCAGCTTCTTCTTGATCCTGTCGCGTTTAAGCGTGGACAGGTAATCGACAAACAGCTTGCCGTTGAGGTGGTCGCATTCGTGCTGGATGCACACCGCCAACAGGCCCTCGGCGATCAGCTCGTAGGGCTTGCCGTCACGGTCCAGCGCCTTGATCTTCACGCGCAGCGGGCGTTCGACGTTCTCATAGAACTCCGGCACCGACAGGCAGCCTTCCTGGTATTCGCCCATCTCTTCGGTCAGCGGTTCGAACTCGGGGTTGATAAACACCCGCGGCTCGCTGCGATCTTCCGACAGGTCCATGACCACGACACGCTGATGCACGTTGACCTGGGTGGCGGCGAGGCCGATGCCCGGGGCTTCATACATTGTTTCAAACATGTCATCGACCAACTGACGAACCTTGTCGTCCACTACGGCCACCGGTTTGGCGAGCGTGCGCAGGCGCGAGTCGGGAAATTCGAGGATGTTCAAAATAGCCATAAGCGTAATTGCTGCACATGTGAGGTAGAGGCAAATCGGCGTTGGGATGGACCCACACAGCCGGTGTGAAACGCCCCAAAGCCGCGAAGGCTCTGGCATTTCACGCGAACGCACATAATAAAGGAGATTCACCCCATGAGGAAATCGCTACTCGTCTTGCTGCTGTGGGCCCCGTTTGCCGTGGCCCTGCTTCCCCAGCCCGGACAGCGTCTGGATCAACCGTCACAGCAGGCCATCCAGCGTTTTTTACTGCACAACCGCATTCTTGATAATCCACAGGATCTGGACCGCGCGCTCTACATTGTTTCGGCAGAGGCGGGACGTGTGCTCGGCGCCCATGGCGACCGCGTGCACGCCCGGGGCAACCTCGACTCGGCCCAGCCCAGCTACGGAATCTTCCGCCGGGGCAAGACTTACACCGACCCTCACACTCAGGAATTGCTGGGCATCAATGCCGATGACATCGGCACCGCGCGCTTTGTCATGGCCGGTGACCTCACCACCCTGGCGGTGCAGCGGGTGACTCAGGAAGTACGCCCCGGTGACCGTCTGCTGCGTGCTGAAACGTCCACCGCACTTTCAAGGCTGGAGGCTTCGGCGCGCGCGCCGGTGATCGAAGGGCACATCATCGACATCCCCAGGGGCGTAACTCAAATCGGCGTGCTGGACGCCGTGACCTTGAATAAAGGCCGCCGTGACGGCCTGGTCGAAGGCCAATTGCTGACCGTGATCAAGACCGGCGCAATGGTGCGAGACCAACTGACCGGTGCCCAAACCCAACTCCCCGATGAGCGCGCCGGCACCCTGCTGGTGTTTCGAACCTATGAAAAGCTCAGTTATGGCCTGGTGCTCAGCGCCTCACGTTCACTGGCGGTGATGGACCGTTTCGAGACTGCGCGTCAAACGCAATAAATAGCCTGCTAAATAAGTTACCAACAGAGTTATCCACAGCTTGTTCCGGTCAAGGATGATCAGATGTATCCGATAAACAGTAACGAAATTTCTCCGTCAGAACTGGAAGCTCGACTACGCTTGCACAGGCTGCCGGAACTGGGTCCCAAGCGTTTCAGCCGGTTGATTGAAGCGTTCGGCTCTGCCTCAAAGGCTATCAGTGCGCCTGCCAGTGCCTGGCGGTCCCTTGGCTTGCCGGCCATCTGTGCCGACGCGCGGCGCAGCCCGCAAGTTCGTGATGGAGCCAGTGCTGCGTTAGCCTGGTTGGAGCGCCCGGCCCAGCATTTGCTGATGTGGGACCAACTTGAGTACCCGGCACTGCTTGCCCAGATCGACGATGCCCCACCGTTATTATTCGTCGCCGGCGACCCCGCGATTCTGGAAAAACCGCAACTGGCCATGGTCGGCAGCCGCCGTGCTTCCCGCCCCGGCATGGACACCGCTGCGGCCTTTTCCCGCAGCCTGGCGAGCGCCGGTTTTGTCATCACCAGCGGTCTGGCATTGGGCATCGACGGCGCGGCGCATCAAGCCGCTTTGGATGTCGGCGGGCAGACAATCGGCGTGCTCGGCACCGGCCTCGAAAACTTTTATCCACAGCGCCACAAAAAGCTCGCGGAGGCGATGATTGCCCAGGGCAGCGCGGTAGTGTCTGAGTTTCCGCTGGACGCCGCGCCGCAGCCCGGCAACTTCCCTCGGCGCAACCGGATCATCAGTGGCTTGTCCCTTGGCGTGCTGGTGGTGGAAGCCGGTGTGGCCAGCGGTTCGCTGATCACGGCGCGGCTGGCGGCTGAACAAGGACGCGAGGTATATGCGATTCCGGGCTCCATTCACCACCCGGCTGCCAAGGGCTGCCACCAGTTGATCCGCGACGGCGCGACACTGGTGGAAACCATCGAGCACATTCTCGAAGGCCTGCGCGGTTGGCAGGCGCTGTCGCGTCCGGCGCCGATGCCGGTTACCCATCCGCTGGTGGCACTGCTACATGCAGCGCCGCACACCAGCGAAGCGTTGGCGATCGCCAGCGGGCGGCCGTTGTCGCAGGTGCTGGCGACCTTGACGGAGCTCGAACTTGAAGGCCAGGTGATCTGCGAAAGTGGGCGCTGGCGTGGGCGCTGCCAGCTGTTGTAGCCGGGTTTGGCACTGGGTTTTGTGCAGAAGATCGGTAAACTGCGCAGAGCTTTAGTTCGGAGAGTGAGTAATGGTCAACAGGTGGCGTGTGCTGGAAGCCGCACGAGAAATTCGCGCTGGCGCGGTGATTGCTTATCCGACCGAAGCGGTCTGGGGCCTGGGCTGCGACCCGTGGAATGAAGACGCGGTGGACCGGCTGCTGGCGATCAAGAATCGCTCGGTGGATAAGGGCCTGATTCTGGTGGCGGACAACATCCGTCAGTTCGACTTCCTGTTCGAAGACTTCCCGGACACCTGGATCGAGCGCATGGCCAGCACCTGGCCGGGCCCGAACACCTGGCTGGTGCCACATCAGGGCTTGCTGCCTGAATGGGTGACCGGTGTGCATGATACGGTGGCCTTGCGGGTCAGCGATCATCCGCTGGTGCGGGACTTGTGCTCGTTAGTGGGGCCGCTGATTTCCACCTCGGCCAACCCGCAAGGGCGTCCTTCCGCGCGCACGCGGCTTCGCGTGGAGCAGTATTTCCGCGGCCAGGTTGATTTGGTGTTGGGTGGCGCCTTGGGTGGGCGCAAGAATCCGAGCCTGATTCGGGACTTGGCGACGGGCGAGGTGGTGCGGCCCTCCTGAGACCGAGGCGAGGCCTTCGCGAGCAAGCCCGCTCCCAC
>NZ_JBARTQ010000167.1:0-7887 GCF_049645325.1 Pseudomonas sp.
GAACGTCGCTGCACCACGGCGGTTGAGGTAAAGCAGCAACTCATGCATGTGCAGGATCAGCGCGTTTTCTTCCGGCATTGCCGCCTGGTAGCCGTTGATACTGTCGATGACCACGGTTTTGATCCCGCCTTCATCCACGCAACGTCGTACCCGGTGCGAGAACTCGCCGGGCGACAGCTCGGCGGCGTCCACCTGTTCGATCAACAGGTTGCCGGTTGCCTGCATCGCGGCGAGGTCGATGCCCATGTTTTTCATGCGTTCAAACAACAGGCCCAGCTCTTCATCGAAGATGAACAACGCGGCTTTTTCGCCACGGGCCACGGCAGCAGCAGCGAAGACCATCGAGATCAACGATTTGCCGGTACCCGCCGGGCCCAGGATCAGGCTGCTGGAACCTGTCTCGACGCCGCCACCCATCAAGGCATCCAAAGCGCTGATGCCACTGCTCAAGGTCTGGCGGACATAACCGCCACGGTGTTCGGCCGCCACCAGGCGCGGGAACACATGGATGCCGTCTTCCATAATGGTGAAGTCATGGAAGCCGCCGCGGTATTTCTGGCCACGGTACTTCACAATCCGTACACGGCGACGTTCGGCGCCGTAGCTGGGGGTCAGTTCTTCCAGGCGAATCACGCCGTGGGCCACACTGTGCACGGTTTTATCCAGGGATTCGGTGGTCAGGTCATCCAGCAGCAGCACCGTGGCGTCGTAACGCACGAAGTAGTGCTTGATGGCCAGGATCTGCCGGCGATAGCGCAGCGAGCTTTGGGCCAGCAGGCGAATTTCGGAAAGGCTGTCGACGACCACGCGAGTCGGCTTGACCCGTTCGACCACTTCGAAGATCTGCCGCGTCGCTTCGCCCAATTCCAAGTCGGAGGAATACAGCAGGCTTTGCTGGTGGTCGGCGTTGAGCAGGCTTTCCGGCGGGGTCAGTTCGAAGATATGGATGTTGTCATCCAGGTCCCAGCCGTGGGATTTGGCGCCCTGGCGCAATTCGCGCTCGGTTTCGGACAAGGTGATGTACAGCGTCCGCTCGCCGTTTTTTGCGCCGGCCTGCAAGAAGTGCAGGGCGACCGTGGTTTTACCGGTACCCGGTTCACCCTCCAGCAGGAACAGGTGGCTGCGCGATAGCCCACCGGAAAGAATGTCATCAAGACCTTCAATGCCAGTGGCTGCCTTTTCACTGAACAGCGTATTGGATGTAGACAAGAAGTGCCCTCAGGTCACGTACAAGTAGAGGTGCGCGCCGCCATCGGCGCGCCTATTTACTTGACCGTAGCGGCCTGTGGCGGTTCAACACTTTGTAATATTTGTACAAAAGGCTGCGCTTTTTATAAGTTTCGCGCCGCAGCTACAAACCTTGCTGCAGCGCGGGATCATCCGGGTTCTGCTGTTCAAGTTGCGCGAGCAACACTTGAACGTTCTGCAACTGCCCACTTTCTTTCCAGTAGTTGATCAGCAGCACACGCGCTTTGCGGTTGGCAGGATGGCGCTGGACGATCTCTTCCAACTGGCGCTGGGCGGCCTCCAATTCCTCCTGGGCGTGCAGGGTGGTTGCCAGGTCATAACGGTAATCCTGGTTGTCCGGTTCCAGCTCCACGGCCTTGGACAGGCCGAGCAGGGCATAAGGACGTTCGCCATGGTGCAGCAACCACATGCCGAGGGCGTGTTGCAGGTAAGCCGATTCGGGGTGCGCGGCCAGTTGCCGCGCCAGCAGTTGGCGGGACTCTTCTGATTTGCCTTGTTTGTCCAGCAACTCGATTTGCGCCACCACGGCCTGCAGGTTGTCCGGCTGCAAGCGCATCGCCTGCTCCAGTGCATTTTGCGCGTCCGGCAGCAAGGCGCTGTGGATGTACAAGCGCGCCAGCTGGATCCAGCCTTCGGCCGATTCGGGTTCAGCCTTGAGTTTTTTCACGAATTCGTCGAGCACTTGCTGCAGCGGGCCGAAATACAGGCCCAAGGTGTCCGGCGACAGGCCGAGCAACGCGTTGGCCGCGGCAAAGCGTACTTCCTGCTCGGGGTCGTCCAGCGCCGGCCCGAGCAACAACGTGCGTTGGCCGGTGGGAACCAGGCCGACAATGCTGCGGATCGCGGCTTCACGCACCCGCGGCGACTCATCCGCCAAGTCTTTATCGGCCAGCTTCAATGCTTGAGGGCTGGGGTAGTTGGGCAGCTCGGCATGCAGGTTTGCGCGACGCTCAGGAGAAAGGTCCGGCCGACCCAACTGTTGATACAGCACACGCGCAGCGCCCGGCTCACCGTTATGCGCTTGTTTCAGCGCCTTGGCGTAGCCATGGGCAATCGCCGGCGGCACGGCCACCGGAGTGGAGCGGGAGAAATACCAGGTGACCAATACAATCAGGAGCAGGGCGCACAGGCCGATGAAGGAGTAACGGCGTGACTTTGACATGCTGGCGTCCAAAAGCTTGAGCAGCTATTGCAAAGCCATCAGCTTCGGTCAGACCACCGCGAGTGTCAAACCCGCATCAGGTCAGCACGAACTCCACAGGCTCCAGGGCCGGCGGCAAGTCGGTCTCGCCAAGGGCTGCAAGAATTTCGCGCTCCAGGGTGCGCACCAGTGCATTGCACGGCAGGTCGTTTTCATCGAAACCGAACGGGTCTTCAAGGTCGTCGCCGATTTCATCCAGGCCAAAGAAGGTGTAGCTGACGATGGCGGTGAACACCGGCGTCAGCCAGCCCAGCGGCTCGGCCATGGCAAACGGCAGCAGAATGCAGAACAGGTAGATAGTGCGGTGCAGCAGCAGCGTGTAGGGGAAGGGCAGTGGCGTGTGCTTGATTCGCTCGCAGGAAGCCTGCACCTGGCTCAGGCTGACCAGCCGGGCTTCCAGTTGGGTGTAGCGCCATTCGCTGATCACGCCGCGCTCGGCCAGTGCGGAAAAACGCGCGCCGACGCTTTGCAGCACCTTGTCCGGCAGGTTGGGGTGGCGCGCGTCCACGGCCAACCACGGGTTGATCGCCCGCGCTTCATCTTCATGGCGCAGGCGCGCGATCAGGCCGTGGGCAAACCCGCAGAGGCCGCGCAGCAGGCTGGCGCGCTCCGCCGTGTCACCCAGCACCTGGGTTTCGCGGATCAACGAACGCACATCAATGATCATCTGCCCCAGTTGCTTGCGGCCCTCCCACCAGCGGTCGTAGCAGGCGTTGTTGCGAAAGCTCATGAAGATCGACAGCGACAACCCGAGCAAGGTGAACGGCGTGGCGTTCACCTTGGAAAAATAAGCCGGGTGCAGGGTTTCCACCAACACGATCACTGAGGCCAGCAGCGTGACCAGCAAGCTGCGCAGGGCAATGCGCTTGGCAATCGAACCCTTGAGGGAAAACAGGATACCGAGGAGGTTGGGTTTGGGGCGGACGATCATCGAGGGGCTTCTTCTGTGGCGCAGGCCCTCAGGTTAGAAGCTCGCGCAGAGGGCGTCCAATCACTTGGGCTGACCGGTTGATCGGCCAGGTCAATGATTGGCCAAACCAGTCAGCCAGATTGAGGGCTTTGACCATTGCTGCGGCGCCGCGCTAGAGCGACTATTTCCGTGGTTTGCGTCCTGAAAATAAAAAACACAAGGATATGAAGCGATGCGTGAGTATTTGGCTGCCACCACAGCGTTTGATTACCAGCACACCGTCGATGCGGCCCTGGCCGGCAACCTGCAGGCGCTGAATGCCTGCGTGGAATGCTGCGACCGCCACGCGCTGCCGGGCCGCATCGCGCTGTTCTGGGAAGGCAAGGATGGGCGCAGTGCGACGTCGACCTTTACCGAATTGCAGGACCACGCCTCACGCTTCGCCAATTTCCTCCTGGCCCAGGGCGTCAAACGCGGCGACAAGGTGGCGGGCCTGCTGCCGCGCACCGCCGAACTGCTGGTGGTGGTGTTAGCCACCTGGCGCATTGGCGCGGTCTACCAGCCCTTGTTTACCGCATTTGGCCCCAAGGCCATCGAACACCGGCTGAACAGTTCCGGTGCCGCGCTGGTGGTCACCGACGCGGTGAACCGCCCCAAGCTGGCTGAGGTGCAAGGCTGCCCGACCATCGTCACGGTCGCTGGCGCCAAAGGCGAAGGCATCGTGCGCGGCGACTACAGTTTCTGGGCCGAGCTGCGCAATTATTCGAATACCTGTGAGCCGGTGTTGCTGGGGGCGGATGATCCGTTCCTGCTGATGTTCACCTCGGGCACCACCGGCCCGGCGAAAGCGCTGTCGGTACCGCTCAAGGCCATTGTCGCGTTCCAGAGCTACACCCGCGACGCCGTGGACCTGCGCCCCGAAGACGCGTTCTGGAATGTCGCCGACCCGGGTTGGGCCTACGGCATCTATTTCGGTGTGACCGGGCCGTTGTCCATGGGTCACCCGATTACCTTCTACGATGGCCCGTTTACTCTTGAAAGCACCTGCCGGGTCATCAATAAATACGCGATCACCAACCTCACCGGTTCACCGACGGCGTATCGCCTGCTGATTGCCGGTGGCGAGCAGTTTGCCCAGTCGATCAAGGGCCAGTTGCGCATCGTCAGCAGCGCGGGCGAGCCGTTGAACCCGGAAGTGATCCGCTGGTTCGCCGACAACCTGGGCGTGACCATCCATGACCACTACGGCCAGACCGAGCTGGGCATGGTGCTGTGCAATCACCACGGCCTGGAGCACCCGGTGCATGTGGGCTCGGCCGGGTTCGCTTCGCCGGGCCATCGCATTGTGGTGCTCGACGACGACCACCAGGAATTGCCCGCGGGCCAGCCCGGCATCCTGGCCATCGACCGCGAGCACTCGCCGATGTGCTGGTTTGCGGGCTACGACGGCGTGAAGACCAAAGCTTTTGTCGGCAAGTATTACCTCAGCGGCGACACCGTCGAGCTGAACCCCAATGGCAGCATCAGCTTTGTCGGGCGCAGTGACGATGTGATCACCACGTCCGGTTACCGCGTCGGCCCGTTTGATGTGGAAAGCGCCTTGGTCGAACACCCGGCCGTGATCGAGGCCGCCGTGGTCGGCAAACCTTGCCCGGAGCGCACCGAGCTGGTGAAGGCCTTTGTGGTGATCAGCGAGCAATACCGCGCCACCCCGGAGTTGGCCGAAGAGCTGCGCCTGCATGTGCGCAAACGCCTGGCCGCGCACGCGTACCCACGAGAAATCGAATTCGTCAGCGACTTGCCCAAGACCCCGAGCGGCAAGCTGCAACGCTTTATCTTACGTAATCAGGAAATCGCCAAGGCTCAGGCAGCCCTGGCGTAATTCACATTTAAGGAAACAACGATGCAGATTGAAAACAAGGTATTCCTGGTCAGCGGCGGCGCGTCGGGCCTCGGTGCGGCCACCGCTGACATGCTCGTAGCGGCTGGCGCCAAGGTCATGCTGGTGGACCTGAACGCCGACGCCGTGGCGGCCAAGGCCCGGCAACTGGGCGAAAACGCACGCAGCACCGTGGCGGACATCAGCCAGGAAGCTGCTGCCGAAGCTGCCGTTCAGGCCACCGTCGCGGCTTTTGGCGGTTTGCACGGGCTGGTGAACTGCGCCGGCGTGGTGCGCGGGGAGAAAATCCTTGGCAAGAATGGGCCCCACGGCTTGGCCAGCTTTGCCCAGGTGATCAACGTCAACCTGATCGGCAGCTTCAACCTGCTGCGCCTGGCTGCTGCGGCGATGGCTGAAACCGAGGCGAATGCCGACGGTGAGCGCGGCGTGATCATCAACACCGCCTCGGTAGCGGCGTTTGACGGGCAGATCGGCCAGGTCGCGTACGCCGCGTCCAAAGGCGCGATTGCCAGCCTGACCTTGCCTGCCGCGCGCGAGTTGGCGCGCTTCGGCATACGCGTGATGACCATTGCCCCGGGCATTTTCGAAACCCCGATGATGGCCGGCATGACCGCGGAAGTACGCGATTCCCTCGCCGCCGGCGTGCCGTTCCCGCCACGCCTGGGCAAACCAGCCGAATACGCAGCGCTGGTGCGACACATCATCGAAAACAGCATGCTCAATGGCGAGGTGATCCGTCTCGACGGCGCCTTGCGCATGGCCGCCAAGTAAGGAGGATTTTTCATGCATGATCCAATCGTTATCGTCAGCGCCGTACGCACGCCCATGGGCGGTTTCCAGGGTGACCTCAAAGGGCTGACCGCGCCGCAACTGGGGGCTGCCGCGATTCGTGCCGCCGTCGAGCGCGCAGGCATCGCACCCGATGCGGTAGATGAAGTGCTGTTCGGCTGCGTGCTGCCTGCAGGCCTCGGCCAGGCGCCGGCACGCCAGGCCGCGCTGGGAGCAGGCCTGGATAAAGGCACGCGCTGCACCACGCTCAACAAAATGTGCGGCTCGGGCATGGAGGCAGCCATTCTGGCCCACGACTCGTTGCTGGCCGGCAGCGTCGATGTGGTGATCGCCGGCGGCATGGAAAGCATGTCCAACGCGCCGTACCTGTTGGACCGGGCACGCAGCGGCTACCGTATGGGCCACGGCAAGGTGCTGGACCATATGTTCCTCGACGGCCTCGAAGACGCCTACGACAAAGGCCGCCTGATGGGCACCTTTGCCGAAGACTGCGCCGAGCACAACGGTTTCAGCCGCGAAGCCCAGGACGCCTTCGCCATCGCCTCCCTGACCCGCGCGCAGGAAGCGATCACCCATGGCAACTTCGCCGCCGAAATCGTCCCGGTGCAGGTCACCGTGGGCAAAGAACAGAAAACCATCCTGCACGACGAACAACCGCCCAAAGCCAGGCTCGACAAGATCGCCAGCCTGAAACCCGCCTTTCGCGAAGGCGGCACCGTCACGGCGGCCAACTCCAGTTCGATTTCCGACGGTGCGGCGGCGTTGCTGCTGATGCGCCAGTCCGAGGCGCAACAGCGCGGCCTCAAGCCGTTGGCGGTGATCCACGGGCACGCCGCATTTGCCGACGAACCGGGGCTGTTTCCTGTCGCACCAGTGGGCGCTATTCGCACGTTGATGAGCAAGACCGGCTGGAACCTCGGTGACGTTGATCTGTTCGAGATCAACGAAGCCTTCGCCGTGGTCAGCCTGGTCACCATGAGCAAGCTGGAAATCCCCCACGAGAAGGTCAATGTTCACGGTGGCGCCTGTGCGCTGGGGCACCCGATCGGTGCCTCCGGCGCGCGCATTCTGGTGACCTTGCTCTCGGCCCTGCGCCAGAAAGGCCTGAAGCGCGGGGTTGCCGCGATCTGTATTGGCGGTGGTGAAGCCACGGCCATGGCCGTCGAATGCCTGTACTAAGGACTCAACTCCATGCTGCCTAATGACGAACAACTGCAAATCAGCGAAGCGGCCCGGCAATTTGCCCAGGAACGCTTGAAACCCTTCGCCGCCGACTGGGACCGCGAGCATCGCTTTCCCAAGGAGGCCATCGGCGAAATGGCCGAACTGGGCTTTTTCGGCATGCTGGTGCCGGAACAGTGGGGCGGTTGCGACACCGGTTACCTAGCCTACGCCATGGCGCTGGAGGAGATTGCCGCCGGTGATGGCGCCTGCTCAACCATCATGAGCGTGCACAACTCGGTGGGCTGCGTGCCGATCCTCAAGTTCGGCAACGACGCGCAAAAAGAGCAGTTCCTCACGCCCCTGGCCAGTGGCGCCATGCTTGGCGCCTTCGCGCTCACCGAGCCGCAAGCCGGTTCCGATGCCAGCAGCCTGAAGACCCGTGCGCGCCTGGAAGGCGACCACTATGTGCTCAACGGCTGCAAACAGTTCATCACCTCGGGGCAAAACGCAGGCGTCGTGATTGTGTTCGCGGTCACCGACCCGGCCGCCGGCAAACGTGGGATCAGCGCCTTTATTGTGCCCACCGACTCGCCGGGTTACACCGTCGCCCGGGTGGAAGACAAACTGGGTCAACATGCTTCCGACACCTGCCAGATCCTGTTCGAGGACGTGAAG
>NZ_JBARTQ010000168.1:0-16244 GCF_049645325.1 Pseudomonas sp.
CCTTGCCGTAAGGGCCGCCTTGCAATCAGCGCCGGCACTGCCTATATTTCCCGCCTGGCGCTCTCTACGCCACCTTCCGCGGAAAGGGCTGCGCCCAAGACATCGACGCTTTACCTCATTTCTACGACTCCCAACCTTGAAGCGGAAAAGGTTTGTGCAAGGAGCTCGTATGTCGCAACGCCGCATTTCCTCGACCACTGATGGCCGTATCAACCTTGAGCAGCAGCGCAAGCGCGCCAAGGAACTGTTGCCGCGCCTGAAAACCGAGAACCCCACCGCCACCTTGTCCCAGGCCCAATGGCAGATCGCCAAGCAGTTGGGTTTCAGCAGTTGGCCCAAGCTCAAGGCACATGTCGATGCCATCGATTTCGCCGCGCGCCATCCTGCTTTCGACGCCAGCGATGAAGCCCGCACCACCCACTGGCGTTGCGGCAATGATATTGCCCACAGCCTGCAGGTCGCAGGCTTCAAGGGCGAGTTTCAGATGCTCACCGACCCCTTGTGCATGGGGCCGGTTCGCGACCTGCCCGGTGAAGATTTCCGCGCCCTGCGCAGCGCCTTTATCAGCCAGGCCTTCAGCCTCGACCACGCCGAAGTCACGCGCCGCGTGCATGCTGAGTACGACCACCTGGAAAGTTTGGCCAGCGCCGATCACAGCGTGCTGTGGTGCGAGGCGGACGCCTATGACCAATTGTTCCTGATACGCGCCCTGGCCGGTCTTGAGCAGGTGCCGCGCAAGCTGGAGCTGATTGAAGTCGATCGCATTCCTGGGGTCGAACGCTTTATTGGCATCGGCCAATTGGCGCCGGATGTACTGGCGTGGCTATGGCCACAACGCCGCGTGATCGACGATGACGCGGTGCAGTTGGCGAAACAGGCGTGGGCCGCTTACTGCGACAGCTCGCCAATCAAGCTCGCCGAGCTGGCCCAGGGCACCCCGCCGGCACTGCCCTTTCTCGCCCCGGCGTTACGGCGCCAGTTGCAGGAGTTGCCAGGCCTTCACGATGGCCTGTCACTCACCGAGCGCCTGTCCCTGGCGTACATCGCCGAGGCCGGGCCGGTGCCATTCGCCAGAGTGTTCGCAGAATTGATGGCGAAGCGTGAGCCCCTGCCATTTCTGGGGGACATGATGTTTCACGCGCTGTTGCGCCCGTTGATCGATGGCGAGCAGCCGTTGCTGACCGAAAGCGCGCCTGACCACGAATGGCCGCGCCGCGAGCTGGCCCTGACGCCGCTGGGGCACGCAGTGCTGAACGGCAATGCCCATTGGCTGGAGCATGCCAGCCATGTGCGCTGGGTCGGTGGGGTGTGCCTCACGCCTCGCCACGCGCATTGGGCGCTGGGCGACGACAACCAGCCGGTGTGGCGCAGCTGAACCCGCGCTGGAAACACTAACGCTTGGGCGACAGCCCGACGGCGCACGCCACCACCGCCGGATCACCCTGGAAGATGGCGCGCGGGGCCATGGCGGGTTGGCCGGCCCGGCTGTCGACGGCACGCAGCGTCGGCCGCTCAACCACCGGCAGGCTGTGCGCCGGGTCGACAATCTCCATGCAGCGGCGCAGCGAGTTGAAGTCGGGCGATTGCGACAGCGACAGGTGCAGGGTCTGGCTCACCGACACCGACACCACCGAACTCTGCGCGCATTGCCCGTCATAGATCAGCGTGTGGCGGATCAGCGGGTTGTCATGGCAGTACTTCAACAGGTTGACCTGGCGCGAGCGCACCAACGCGGTGTTGATGATCAACAGGTCGAACGCCACACCGGTCGCGCGCGTCAACGCCTGCAACTCGTCGAACGAACTCAAGGGGGCAATGCGGTAATAGCCCAGTTGGTTGAGCATTTTCTCGATCTTGATCCGCTGCAGCAGGTCTGCATCGGCAATCAGAAGGCGTAACGCTTTATTGGACATAGGGTAAACCTGACAGTTGGGCATCAGCGTCGATCATTCAACGCTGAACACGTTAACCGTCGGGGGTGAAACATGACTTTAAGGCGATTCTGAAACGGTCAGCGGCACAGCGGCGCACTTTAAGAATCGCCTGAAAGCCTTCGCCCCCGCCTCGCCCTAGCATGGACAGCGTCCCTATACGCCGCATGGAATTCCCCTGTGTTCATGTTTCTACTCAGAATGGTGCTGCTCACCAGCAGCCTGCTGATCCTCGCGCCACCGCCCGCCAGCGCGGCGCTGAAGATCGAAGGCACGCGCCTGATCTATTTCGGCCACGACAAGGAAGCCAACATCAGCGTGGTCAACCAGGCGCCACGCGAGGTGGTGGTGCAAACCTGGATCACCGGAGAGGATCAATCCAACGGCCGCGACGTGCCGTTTGCCGTCACCGAGCCGTTGGTACAGATGGGCGCGGGAGAGCATCACCGACTGCGAATCCTGTATGCCGGCGAAGGTTTACCCACGGACCGCGAATCGCTGTTCTGGCTCAACATCATGGAAATCCCGCTCAAGCCGGAAGACCCCAACAGCGTGCAATTTGCCATTCGCCAACGGCTCAAGCTGTTCTATCGGCCACCCGCGCTTGAGGGTGGCTCGGCGGAGGCCGTGAAGCAGTTGCTCTGGAGCAGCGCAGACGGGCGTACCGTCACGGTTAGCAACCCCAGTGCGTTTCACCTGTCGCTGGTGAACGTGCACACCGACAGTCAGGCGCTCAGCGATTACTTGCTGCTCAAGCCCCATGAGCGCAAAACCCTGACCGCGCCGACACTTTTGCCAGCAGGCACCACCCTCCACTTCACCGAAATCACCGATATCGGCTTGCAGGCCCGCCATAGCGCGGTGCTCAAGTGATCGCTCGCGGGGTACTTGCACCTATGTCACTGACCAAACGTTTTTTGCCGATGCTGCTGTGGGCTTGTGCGGTACTGCCCGCCACCAGCCACGCGCTCGCCTGCCGCGAAGACGGCACCAATTCGATCATCACCCAAGAGGCGCTGGGCACGGCGCTGGCGGTGGCCGCCGATGCGCCCAACGGTACGATTATCTGGGAGTCGGGGCCACGCTCGACCAATGTGATCTGCAAGGACGACTACAACCACGGCCGCGAGGAAGTGTATTTCTACGTCAACCCGGCCAGCGTCAGTATCGGCACCGGGATTCGCGTGGGCATTCGCTATAACAACCAGCCCATCACCCAAAGCACCGGCAAGGTCGGTACCGGGTTCTTTTCCGACCGTGGCTGCAATTTGTCCAGCTGCGTGGGCTGGGACAAGGCACGCTTCACCCTCAACTTCAGTGTATTCATCGAGAAATACGACCCCACCCCACCGAGCGGCCAGGCGAGTACCTTGACCTCGTACCGGGTGTTCCAGCTCGACGGTGTGCGCGGGCTTAACTCACGGCCCAACAGCAACTTCAACTACGTGGTCACCGGCATGAACGACATCCGCTTCGTGCCGTGCACGCCCGAGCTGACCATCAGCCCCAGCGTGGTGAACTTCCCCACGCCTTCGCGCAAGGCGTCGATCGGTGAAGTCGCCAGCACCGCGAACTTCAGCCTGAGCCTGCGCAAGGGCTGCGACACGCCGTACACCGTCAGCGCACGTTTTGCCACCACGCCAGGCGGCGGCAATGTGGTCAATGGGTTGCTGGTGCCGGATAACAACAGTTCGGTGGGTATTGCGCTGTCCCGCGCCGAGAGCCAACAGCAACTGCCGTTCAACACCTGGTTCACGCTGCAAGAACTGATGGGCCTGGGCCAGAGCCACGATGAATTTCGCGCCGACTTGAAATGGCGCACCTTGCCGATTCCCGGCGCATTCGACGCCGCGGTGGTGGTGGATATGTATTACAAGTAGGCCGCTTTTAAGGATCGTCTTATGCCAGGCGCGCGGACCAGCGCTTAAAGTCTGCCGATGCGATTGAAAAGTTACCTGCTCCAGATCAACCCCGTCCTTTCCCGACCCGAAGCAGCCAGACGGCTGCTTCGTATTTTTGCGACCGTGCTGCTCGTCGGTATCCTCAGCGGGGTCTATACCTTCCTGCTGTCCACGTTCAACAACGACATCTCCCTGCGCCGTGGCTACATGAGCAGCGCCATCGCCGAAGCACATACCTTTTTCACCAACCGTGCGGCACTGCTCGAAAGCCTCAGCCTGTCAGCGGTACGCAAACAGGCCAGGATCTACCCCTCCTCTGCCGAGGAAGAGCATGTGCAGCTGGGCGATACCCCCGGCAACCAGTGGAACATCTGGCTGACCGCGCGCCTGCGCGACTACCTCAAGGCCAAGCAGCTCAACCTGCTCTACGTGAACGCCGGCCCCAGCCCGCAGGTCACGCGACTGTACGACGCGACGTCAACGGTGTTGCCGATTTCCAAGGGCCTGCTCAATCGTCTCAAGGCGTTGCAACACAGCGACCCGGCGACGCTCCACGAGTTGTGGCTGAGCGACACCAGCGAGCAGCACGCGCACCTGTACATCTTCATTCGCCTGGACGAGCGCGATGCCGAATCGGGCTGGCTGGGGCTGGAGATGGAGAGCCGCGAAGTGTCTTCAACCCTCAGCGACCAGAGTGCGGGCGAGTTCATGATGCTCAACTCCCAGGGCATGCTGGTGTTCACCAACAGCGTCGACCCGCGCCTGAGCCAGCAACGCCTGAGGCCCGGCGAAGACAGCTTTTTCGGGTTTGTCGGCAGCGGTTTTCTGCCCGACCATCTGGTGATCCGCAAACACCTGAAGTCGTCCGACTGGCAGCTGATGTACTCCATCGACTTGCGCGCGGTGGTCACCGGTTTATGGAAGCAGCTGCTTGGCTCGCTGCTGTTCTGCCTGTTCAGCGTGACGCTGATCTGGCTGGTGATGCGCCGTGTCGACCAGCGTTTCATCATCCCCTCGATCCACCGTATCCAGGCGCTGATCGAAAGCGAGGCGTTCGGTCGCGATGTGATCCAGACCGCGCCCGTCGCCCTCTGTGTACTGCGCCGCACCGACGGCCAGGTGGTGTTGGAAAACACCCTGGCCCAGCAGTTGCTGGGCAGCGGCCCGGAGCGCGAGGCATTGCGCGCCGGCTGGATCGAACAGGCCTTCGCCGACGGGCCCTCCGAGCGCAGCGATTACTTTGAAACCATCGACGGCCGCCACCTGTACCTGAGCAGCGCGCCGACCCGCTACAAAGGCGAGGACGTGCTGTTTTGCGCCTTCAGCGATATCAGTGCGCGCAAACAGGTCGAGGCGGCGCTGGAAGAAGCGCGGCAATCGGCGGACGCCGCCAACGCTGCGAAAACCCTGTTCCTGGCAACCATGAGCCACGAAATCCGCACGCCGCTGTATGGCGTGCTCGGCACCCTCGAACTGCTGGCGCGCACGCAACTGGACACCCAGCAAAAAGACTACTTGCACGCCATCGAAGGCTCGTCCTCGACCCTGCTGCAATTGATTTGCGATGTGCTCGACGTGTCAAAAATCGAGGCCGGGCAACTGGCGCTGGAATTGAGCGAATTCTCGCCCCTGGACCTGGTCCACGAAATCATCCAGGGCTATGCCGCCGCCGCCCAAGGCAAAGGCCTGCAACTCTACGCCTGCTTCGACCCGAAGCTGCCGGAGCGGTTGATCGGCGACGTGACGCGCATCCGCCAGATCCTGAATAACCTGCTCAACAACGCGGTGAAGTTCACCGACTACGGGCGCGTGGTGCTGCGGGTCAAGGTGCTCGGGCGCGATGGCGAGCGTTCCAGCCTGTTGTGGCAGGTTTCGGACACCGGCAAAGGCATCGCCCAGGAAGACCAGGCGATGATTTTCGAGCCGTTTTACCAAAGCGAAGGCAACACCAACGTAGTGGCTGGCACCGGCCTGGGCCTGCCGATCTGCCAGCGCCTGACAGAGTTGATGAACGGCAACATCCGCATGGTCAGCGAGCTGGGCCTGGGCAGCAGCTTCAGCCTGATCCTGCCACTGGAAGCGGCGCCAACCCTGCCGGTGACACCGCTGTTGGCCGAGACCATTTACGTGGCGTCGCCCATCCCGGAATTGGCCAATTCCATCAGCGGCTGGTTGCGCCGCTGGGGTGCACGGGCGCAGACCGGCCTGCCGACGCTGCCCGACAGTCATCTGTTGCTGCAAGTGCATCCCGGCAGCGTCGACCCGTTGCTGGCGCCCGAATGGCCGGGCCCGGTAATCCACGTCAGCAGCAATGCCTGCAATGCCCTGGAGGCCGACGCCGGCGCATGGCACGTCAACCTCAACCACCTCGGCGCGATTCACCAGGCCGTCAGCCAGGCGCAAGGGCTATGGGTGGCCCGCGCCGATGAGCAGACACGCCACCGTGACCTGACCAAACTCAACCTGCACCTGCTGGTGGCCGAGGACAACATCATCAACCAGCTGATATTGCGTGACCAACTGGAAGAACTCGGCTGCACCGTGGAGCTGGCGGCCGATGGTCAGGAAGCGTTGCAGCTGTACACCGCCGGCAACTTCGACGTGGTGTTGACGGACGTGAACATGCCCCACATCAACGGCTATGAACTGGCGCGCGAACTGCGGCGCCAGGGCTGCCCGTTGCCGATTATCGGGGCCACCGCCAACGCCATGCGCGGCGAGGCCGACCTGTGCCTGGCCGCCGGCATGAACCATTGCCTGGTCAAACCCTTTGCGTTGCGGGCTCTATTCAACTCCCTGGCGCCTTATGCACGGATCACCCATGAAGCCCCTTAGTATTTTGATTGTTGAGGACCATCCCCTGCAGCACATCTACCTGCAGCACTTGCTCAGTGAGTTGGGGGATTTCATGCTCGAAACCGCCGAGGATGGCAAACAAGCGCTGGAGCGTCTGCGCCAGCGGGATTTCGACCTGGTATTGACCGACCTGCTGATGCCCGGCATGGACGGTGTGCAGTTTATCCAGTGCCTGGCTAACCTGCGCTGCAAGCCGGCACTGGCAATCATGAGCGCGGCATCGCGGCGCATGTTGATGGCGGCAAGCCTGGTGGCGAAAAACCTCAATGTGGAGGTGATCGGCTTGATCTCCAAACCGGTCGCCGCCGACGCGTTGCGCAGCCTGATCGACCAGCTCAGGAACACCGCGCGCAAGCCCTCACCCGTACTCCCCGAACACCTGGACATCGACCGCCACACACTGGTCCAGGCCATGAGCGCGGGCCAGTTCCAGGCGTGGTTCCAGCCGAAAAAGTCCCTGGACAACGGCCGCATCGTCGCCGCCGAAGCCCTGGTGCGCTGGATGCACCCCGAGCAAGGGGTGATGCTGCCGGCCGCGTTCCTGCCGGCGATCAAGGCCTTCGAGCTGGAGGAGCGGCTGTTATGGCTGGTGCTTAAACAGGCGATCCACGCCCAGGAGCGCTGGCGCCAACGGGGTTATGAAATCCCGGTGTCGATCAACCTGCCCACGCACCTGCTCAACAGCCACGACCTGGCCGACCGGCTGCTGGAGTTCGTGCTGCACCACGACGGCATCCCGGGGATGATCTGCTTCGAGTTGATGGAGTGCTCGGTGCCGCAGGACATCAGCAACTTCTACGCCGGGGCCTGTCGCCTGCGCATCAAGGGTTTCGGGCTGTCCCAGGATGACTTCGGCAAGGGCTACAGCTCGTACCTGAATCTGGTGTCCACGCCATTCACCGAACTCAAGATCGACCAGGCGCTGGTCCAGGGCAGCCATGACAACGAAGGCATCGCCCAGGCCCTGGCGAGCATCATCGCGCTGGGCCGCAAACTCGGCCTGACGGTGGTGGCCGAAGGCGTCGAGACACCCCAGCAGTTGGCCTTGCTGCGCAAAATCGACTGCAATCAAGTGCAGGGCTTCCTGATCTCTCACGCGGTGTCTTCCGACCAATTTCAGCAATTACTGAACAATGATGGCCCCGCGACATCTCACTAGCTGGCGGTCACGGATTATCTGTCCGATAGTAAGGAGTAAGCTCCATCCAGTGCCGATTTATCCTGCGCCTGCGGAAACCCCTGATGAAGCACAACAACGCGGTCCTTGAAGCCTTCACCCGCAGCTCATTGCGCCTGAACAAAGGCCTGATGGTGCTGATTGGAATCGCGTTGCTGCTGGTGCTTAGCAACTACTGGTCACTGCAACGCGGGGTCGAGACGCGGTATGGCGCCACGCGCTTTCACTTCGCGCGTCTGATGGAAAACCTGCATGAACAGGAGTCGTACCTCAGGAGCCTGACGCACCCAGGCATCCAGGCTGAACTGCTGCGCGCCACCAACGTGCAGGTCAGCCTGAAAAGCCGCATGGTCGATAACCGGCGCACGCTGTACGAAGGCCAGAAGTATTCGTTTTCGGTGCCGTTCAGCGTCAAGTTCGATGAGCAGCAGGTCAGCACCGCCGCCCGGCCCCAGATTTTCGCGCTGGGTGCGCACCTGACCAGCTACTTCAGCGCGTTCTGGTCCTCGTCGCCCTACGAGGCGCCGCAGACCTTTCTGTTCAATCGCCATACGCATTACACCATCACGATTCCGTCGGTCGGCTACCTGCGCCGGGAAAACACCGAGGAAACCGGCAACCTGGTGGCGCTGGTCAACGCGGTGCAACTCACCCTCGAACAGACGCCGCAGCCGCTGGAACAGAACCGGGTGTATTGGCAGGCAGGCCCGGCACCCGACCACCTGCTGGCCTACATCGGCCTGCCACTCGACAGCCAGGAACAGGCCGTCGTCGGCACCTTGCTGGACGTTTCCCAGGTCGATGATGTGCAGCGCGCCCTGGACCATTCGGCGTTTGATCGTTTTACCTTGATCGCCCCCGACGGCAACCGGCTGGTTGGGCCGGAGGTGGCCGGTGCGCCGCTCAGCGATGGCGTGCACTTCACGGCGCAGGGCTTTGAATTCAAGATCACCCAGGCCGGCGACCAGCCCTGGAGCGCGATCTATGGCCTGAACTACTCGCATTTCTTCCATTCGGCGTTGTGGCCGCTGAGCAGCCTGGCGCTGTTACTGGCCAGCCTGGTGACGCTGGGTTGGGCGGGCAGCCGCTGGTATCGACGCCAGGTGATTGCCCCAGCGCGCCTGGCCCACGAACGCATTGCTGAAAGCGTGGCCTTCAGCCGCGTGATCATCGACACCGCGCCCACCGGTTTGTGCGTGGTACGACGCAGCGACGGCAAGGTATTGATCGAGAACCAGCGCGCCCAGCAATGGCCGGGCACCGCACGCCTGGTGGCGTCCCTGGCCGGGGTACACGACAGCGCCGAGAGTGGCGAGACGCACCTGGAAATCGAAGGGCGGCACCTGCAAATCGGCTTTGTATCGACCCGCTACCAGGCCGAGGACGTGCGCCTGTATGCCTTCAACGACATCACCCGGCATATCGACGATGCGTCGGCCCTGGAGGACGCACGCCGCGCCGCCGATGCGGCCAACGAGGCCAAGACGCTGTTCCTGGCAACCATGAGCCATGAAATCCGCACACCGCTGTATGGCGTGCTCGGCACCCTGGAGTTGCTCGGCCTGACCGACCTGGACCCGCACCAGAAAACCTACCTGCACACCATCCAGCGCTCGTCCGCCACGCTGTTCCAGCTGATCAGCGATGTGCTGGATGTGTCGAAGATCGAATCCGGGCAAATGGCGATAGAAGCCGTCGAGTTCTGCCCGCTGGATATACTTGAAGACACCCTGCACACCTATGCCGCGTTCGCCCAACGCAAGGGTTTGCAGCTTTACAGCTGCATCGACCCACAGTTGCCGGACAGCGTGCTGGGCGACCCGATGCGCATCCGCCAGATCCTCAACAACCTGGTGAGCAATGCGATCAAGTTCACCGATATCGGCCGCGTCGTGATTCGCGCCCGGGTCACCGCACGCGACGCCGATAACGTCGACCTGGAGTGGCAAGTCACCGACTCCGGTGTGGGTATTCCCGAGGCACAGCAGGCCAAGTTGTTCGACCTGTTTTACCAGGCACCGGACACCGCAAGCGAAGGCGGCGCCGGGCTTGGACTGCCGATTTGCCGGTGGCTCGCGCAGATGATGGACGGCGAGATACGGGTGGTCAGCGAGCCCGGCCTGGGCAGCAGCTTTACCCTGAAGATGCGCCTGCCGCTGTGCGGCGGCGAATTGACCAACCTGCCGCTGATCGAACCGAGCCCTACACCGGTGTATGTGCAGGCACCGGTGCGCGAGTTGGCGCAGTCGATCAGTGACTGGCTCAATCGCCTGGGCATCGCTGCAGCCCTGGCCGCGACCACACAGGAGCAGAATAACCGCCAGGCGGTGCTGGTCGACCTGCTGCCCAACGAGCCCGCCGTGCCCTGGCCCGGCCAGCGCGTAGTGTGCCTGCCGGGCGCACACAGCCCGCCGCTGCACACAGCCCAGGGTTGGGTCGTCGACCTGCACGATGTGCGTGCCATTGCCGCCACGGTGTCATTGGCACAGCACGGCAAGCACGAACATCCGCCCGCCGCCCGACCACACAGCGCCGGGCAGTTGGGGCTGCGCATCCTGGTGGCCGAGGACAACCCGATCAACCAGGCGATCATCAAGGAACAACTGGAGGCGCTCGGCTGCTCGGTGACCCTGGCCGCCAACGGCGAACAGGCGCTCAACCTGTGGCAGCCACAGGCCTTTGACCTGGTGCTGACCGACGTGAACATGCCGCTGATGAATGGCTACGAACTGGCCAGCACTCTCAGGGCGCATGAGCCGCTGTTGCCGATCATCGGCGTCACCGCCAACGCCATGCGCGAGGAAGGCGTGCGCTGCCTGGCGGTGGGCATGAATGCCTGGATCGTCAAGCCGTTGAGCCTGCAAACCCTGCGCGGTCACTTGATCAAGCTGTGCAAGGTCAAGCCGCCGCCTGAGCCTGTGCCCGAGCGGTTCAACGACAGCGTGCAACTGTCGGACAAGATGCGCCCGCTGTTCATCAGCAGCTTGCAGCAGGACGTTCAGCGTATCGACGTGGCGCTGGCCCAGCGTGATGCGCACGGCCTCGGCCAACTGCTGCATTCGACTGCCGGTGCCTTGGGCGCCGTGCAGGCGCTGAACCTGGCCCAGGCCTGCATCGAACTGGAAAACGCACTGAACCGTGGCAGCCTCGACACAACGCTTGAGCTCAAGGTGAAGGCTGTCATACAGCGACTGTCGGCCGTCCTGGAAACGCTCCAGCCCGGGCACACTTCACTCACTTGAACTGGCATTACGGACGGCCCTTTATGAAAAAATTCAACGTGGTTATCGCGGACGATCACCCGATCGTGCTGCTCGGGGTACGCGAACTGGTAGAGCGCGACACACGCTTTCACGTGGTGGGCGAGGCCGTGTGTTCGGCGGGGCTGATCGAGTTGCTGCAACGCCTGGACGCCGACATCGTGATCACCGACTACAACATGCCGGGTGACTCGCCCTATGGCGATGGCCTGAAGCTGGTGGAGTACCTGAAACGGCATTTTCCGCAGGTACAGATTTTGATCCTGACGATGATTTCCAACCACCTGATTCTCACCCGCCTGCAGGAGCTGGGGGTGGTCGGCATCATCCAGAAAAGCCAGTTGCACACCGAGATTCAACTGGCACTCAAGGCGATTGCGCAGCAGAGCGCCTATCGCAGCCTGGAACCGCCCAAGACCTCGGTGATCGAGACGCTCACGGCCATCGACGAGCGCTTCACCACCTTGTCGCCCAAAGAGTTCGAGATCCTGCGTTTATTTATTTCCGGCATGAGCGTGAGTGATATTGCGCGCAGCCAGAACCGAAGTTCAAAAACCATCAGCGCACAAAAGATCTCGGCCATGCGCAAACTTGAAGTGGGCAGCGACCAGGACCTTCTCGCCTATTGCCTGGCGCGTAACATCTTCAACTAACGCACCCTTCGCAAGCCATTCCTGGACAATGGCTTCGCCCCCGATTTTCCTGGCTTTGCACCCGCCCTTTGGTGCAACTAACCCGCCTTTTTCACGGCTTATAAGAATCGTCTTATTCGCGCCCGCCGCCTCGCCGCTTACTCTTTCCTCGCAGTTCAACACGCGCATTTTTCCAACTAACACTTACGGACATCATCATGAAGAAGTTTTCCCTGGCTGTTATCGCCTCGGCCATTATCGCCGCCTCCGGCAGTGCATTCGCCGTCGACCCGGCGCCAACCCCAACCCTGGGCGGCAGCGGTAAAATCACCTTCACCGGCGTGATCAACAACGACGCCTGCTCGGTGGACGGTGCCAACTCCGACCGCACCATTTCCGTGGACATGGGCAACGTGTCGATCAAGGACATGGGCACCGCCGAAAACCCAACCGCAGGCCGTGTGACCGCCAAAGACTTCAACCTGAACGTCAACTGCAACCAGGGCACCAAAGTCGCAATGATCTTTGACGCCACCAACGGCGGTTCGGGCCTGGTCACCGGCAAGAAAGTGCTGGCGCTGAACCCGGGTTCGGCCACCGCGCAAAACGTCGGCATTGCTCTGCTCGACAGCAATGGCAGCTTGATCGACCTCAGTTCGCAGGCCACCGCACGCATCGAAAGCACCATGCACGGCCAAGGCACGGCGGGCGGCGACGCCACCCTGAGCTTCGCAGCCGCCTACGTCACGACGTCTGCAGCCAATGCCTCCACGGCCGGTCGCGGTGATGCCACCCTGCCGTTCATCCTGCAATACGAATAACCCCGGCGCCCCGAGCACCGAACGCGCGAGGCCCTGCGGCCTCGCCATTTCTTCTGATGACACCGGATAACCCTCATGCTGCCTCGTTCTATCGCCGCATGCCTGGGGCTGCTGGGCATGCTTCTGGCTACCCAGGCCGCCGCCAGCATTTCATTGAATGCCACCCGTATCGTGTTTGATGGCGACCACAAGGAAGCCAATATCACCGCGCGCAACGGCAACCAGGATGTATTGGTCCAGTCCTGGGTCGACATGAACGATGCCAGCGGCAGCCGCGCACCGTTTGCCGTGACCCCGCCATTGGCGCGCGTGTTCGCCAAGGAACAGCAACTGCTGCGCATCCTCTACGAAGGCACTGGCATGCCCACGGACCGCGAGTCGGTGGTGTGGCTCAACGTGCAGGAAATACCCAAGGCCAGTGAGGCCGAGAACACCTTGCAGTTGGCCATCCGCCAACGCATCAAGATTTTTTATCGCCCTGCCGGCCTCACAGGCAGTGCGTTGCAGGCACCCGCCCAGCTGGAATGGACACTCACCCAACACGGCGCGCACACCCTGTTGCAGGTGAAAAACCCGACGCTGTACCACGTGTCCATGGCCGATATTAAGGTGCAGGCGCAACTGGCCAGCGACTCGACCATGATTGCGCCCGGCGAGGAAAAACAGTTCCCGCTCACGGCGCCGCCAGCGCCCGGCCCGGTGCAACTGTCGTTTTCCAGCATCAACGACTATGGCGCGCAGAACCACTACACCGCCGCGCTGTCGGGCGTCGCTTCGCACGCCACTGAATCGCGTCTCAAACCTTAAGCCCTTTTTCTCACACCCACAGGCTCACCTCGCGTGCGTGTTCGCGTGCCCGCCTGTTCGCCAATCAGGGATGTCACAGGTCTTCGCATGTCTTTTCTTTCCAGCAACAGGCCCGCGCGTGGCGCACTGAAGTTAAAGACGCTGTCGTTCGCGATTGCCGCCAGCCTGCCCGCCTGGGCAATGGCTGACGAGGCGGCGGAAACCTTCAACACCACGTTCCTGCAAGGCTCGCAATCCAGCGTAGACCTGCAGCAGTTGCTCTCTGCCAACAGCGTGCTGCCGGGCAACTACCGCGTCGACCTTTACAGCAATGAAGTGCTGGTGGGTCGGCGCGATATCGACTTCAAGCGCAACCCGAAAAACAGCCGGGTCGAAGCCTGCCTGACCCTTGACCTGCTCAAACAACTGGGCGTCGACATGGCGCGTTTGCAAGCCGAGGGCAAGCTCGACCCGCAGCACCCGCAGGACTGCTACGCCCTCGCCGAGATGATTGAAGACGCCAGCGTGCGCTACGACAGCAGCCGCTTGCGCCTGATGGCGAGCATTCCGCAAGTCGCCATGCAGCGTGGCCTGCGTGGCTATGTCGACCCGCAGTTGTGGGACGATGGCGTGCCCGCCGCGTTCATCAACTACCAGCTCAACAGCAGCCGCACCGCCGGCGACTACAAAACGCGGATCTCGAATAACCTCGGCCTGCGCAACGGCATCAACCTGGGTGCCTGGCGCCTGCGCAACGAGTCGAACCTGAGTGGCGGCACCGGGCGTTCGAACACCTACACCAGCAACCGCAGCTACCTGCAGCATGACGTGACGGCGATCAAGGGCCAGTTCAGCGCCGGTGAGATTTTCTCCGACACCGACCTGTTCGACAGCGTGCGCTACCGCGGCCTCAAGCTGGCCTCCGACGACGGCATGCGCGCCGACAGCGAGCGCGGCTATGCGCCGGTTATCCGTGGCGTGGCCCAGACCAACGCGACCGTGGAGATCCGCCAGAACGACTACATCCTCTACACCGCCAACGTGGCGCCGGGGCCGTTCGAGATCAACGACATTTACCCCAGCGGTTCCAACGGCGACTTGCAAATCACCGTGATCGAAGCCGACGGCAGCCGCCGTGTGACCTTGCAAGCGTTTTCCAGCTTGCCGATCATGGTGCGTGAAGGCCAGGTGAAGTACAGCCTCTCGGCGGGCACGTTCAAGAGCAATGCCGACGGGTTGGCAAGCCCGCGTTTTATCAGCGGCACGTTGGCGTATGGCTTGACCAGCAACCTCAGCGGGATTGTCGGGTTGCAAGCCAGCGAGGACTACAACGCGCTGTCCATCGGCGCCGGTAGGAACACCGCGTTCGGCGCCTTCTCGCTGGACACCACCCACTCTTCCAGCAAGGCCCAGGGGCAGACCACCCAGGGCAGCAGCGTGCGCGCGCTGTATGCAAAAACCTTTACCGGCACCGACACCAACTTCACCCTGGCCGCGTACCGCTACTCCACCGAGGGTTACCGCACCCTCACCGACCATGTCGAAGACAGCAGCCAAGACGTGCGCGTGCGCACCGGCCACTCGAAAACCCGCACCGACCTGACCATCAACCAGAGCCTTGGACGTAACAGTGAATTCGGCAGCCTGTACGTGAACGCCAGCGACCAGCGCTACTGGAATCGCGGCGGCTCCCAGAGCTTTTCGGCCGGTTACACCAGCAACTGGGGCGACTTGAGCTATAACCTCGGCGTGACGCGCACCAAGCAAATCGTCACCTGGGGCGAGCCGAGCAGTGACACCCAGGTGAACCTGTCCATCTCTTTCCCATTGGGCAGCCAGGCCCGTGCGCCTCGGGCGTTCGTCACCACCAGCCGCCAGCACGGCGACACCACCACCCAAGCGGGCATCAATGGCTACGTGGCCGACACCAGCGACACCTTTTACTCGGTGCAGGCGGGACACAGTGACACCAGTGGCGATTCCGGCTCGGTGAATATCAACAGCCGCACCTCCGTGGCAGACGTCAGCCTCGGCTACAGCCAGGGCCAGGGCTACAACTCGCAGAACCTCAACCTTGCCGGTTCGGTGGTCGCGCATGCGGGTGGTATCAACCTTGGGCAGACGGTCAGCGAGACCTTCGCACTGGCCGAAGTGCCGGGCATCTCCGGGGCCAAGATCAGCAGCTACAGCGGGGTCGAAACGGGCTACAACGGTTACGCGGTGATCCCCAATGCGCAACCTTACCGGGTCAACTGGATCAGCCTGGACACCCGCGACCTGGGTGGCGATGTGGAGATCACCAACGCCACCCAACAGCTGGTGCCACGCCGTGGCGCCATCGTGGTGGCGCACTACAGCGGCACCCAAGGGCGGCGCGTGTTGTTTGAGTTGTTTGATGCGCAGCATAAGCCACTGTCGTTTGGGGCTTCGCTTGAGGACTCGAGCGGTAAGCAACTGGCGATTGCTGACCCGAACGGGAATGCCCTGGCGTTGGTGGAGGAGGATCAGGGGACGTTGGTTATCAAATGGGGTGAGCAGCAGTGCAGTGCAACCTATGCGTTGGCGCCGCAGAACAAGGCGTTGAATTATGAGCGGCAGGTGTTGGTGTGTGGACCTTGAGGGGCTGGGTGGGAGTGTGTGTGTATCCGGTATTTGGGTGATGGCTTCTAGGGGTTCCGCTCTTACAGCGGGTCACTTTCGAAAAGCGCGAAAGTAACCAAAGCGCTCTTGCCCCTCCACTCGGCACCTCGCTTGGGCTCGGTGTGCCCTCACACAGGCTTTGGAGCGTGGGCCGCCGTGGTTAACGGGGCGCCTCAGATCAAGATCACAATCACCGCGGTGCTGCCATCGCAGCATAAGTATCTACACATCGTTGTAGTG
>NZ_JBARTQ010000169.1:0-4084 GCF_049645325.1 Pseudomonas sp.
AGTATGTGATCGGTTTGCGCGACTCGAAGGGCAATCGCTTGAACGGCCGCAAGACCTACAAGATCCACATCCCGCCCAACATTCCGGCCAAGCGGTTCTGGGACATCACGGTCTACGACAATCAGACCCGCTCAATGCTGCAGACCGACAATCCTTACCCGGGAGTCACCAGCATCGATCCGACCACCGTTGCGAATGCGGATGGTTCTTACGACGTCTACATCGGACCCAAGAAGCCCAAAGGGAAGGTCAACTGGATCCAGACCGATCCCAGCAAGGGCTGGAATCTGCTGTGGCGAATCTATGGCCCCAAGCAGGAATGGTACGACAAGAAGTGGCGTCCCAGCGAGATCGAGCTGGTCAAGTAGTCGAGTACACAACGGAGCTCCGCATGAATCATAGAACGCTCATCCATCTTGCACTCGCGGGTCTGCTGTCCGTCGCCCTCGCGGCACCGGCGCAGGCTGACGGGGTCCAGAAGACCTATCTAGGGAAGCTCGAGTATCAGGGCCAAACCCTCAGCAAGGCGTCGGCCGAGTTGCTGCATCGCCAGATCCTATTGCAACGCGGCACCCAGCTGGTGTCGTGGGCCATGCCGATGATGAACTTCTATCAGCTGTACCCGGCCTTGCTCAGCAACATGAAGATGAGTGAAGACGAAGTCTTCTTTGGTTTGTATGACGGATACGACGGCGTGTATCCCTTCATGACCGCGAACGTGACCACGCCCTACACGATCGGGATGTCGGATCTGTCGAAGACCGGGCCAATCGTCCTCGAGATGCCGCCCGGAGCGATCTACGGCGTGGTCGACAATGCCTGGATGCAGCCCATCAAGGAAATCAACGGCAAGCCAGGAAAGCTGCTGCTCGTGGGTCCGGGACAGAACGTTCCCAAAGACTTCAAGGGCGAGATCATCCAATCCGACACCTTTCTGGTTTTGTACTTCTACCGTGCTCTCGGTACAGGGGCGGCTGCGCAGAAGCTGCGAACCGCAGTCAAGGCGTACAAGCTTTCGGAGGCCAAGAACCCGCCGAAAACCAAGTTCATGAAGTACGAGCCCAAACCGGGTGACAAGATTGCACTCAACACGCAGCCTCGTGACATGCGCTTCTGGGAGCTCGTGAATGCCTACGTGCAGAAGGAGCCGATGGCCGATCGCGATCGCTTTTTCTACGCCTGGCTGAAAGACCTGGGTATCGAAAAGGGCAAACCCTTCAAGCCGACCGCTTCTCAGAAGAAGATTCTCAAAGAAGCGTTGGACGTGGGCATGGCCATGTCGCAGGCGATCTCCTTCAACAAGAGCCGACTCATGTTCCCGACCTCTCTCTATGGCAAGGATTCCGGCTGGGAAGACGCGATGGCCGGCATGGACCCGAAGATCGATCTGCCGACGTACTCCGAGTTCGACCAGCGAGCGTCCTACGGGTTTGAGGCGACCACCACCTCAGCAGGCATGGTGTCGCGCGTCCCCGGGAAAGGCTCTGCCTATCTGGGCAGCTACTACGACGCCGACGGCAAAGCGCTGATGGGCGGCAAGAACTACCGCCTTCGGATCGAGCCCAACCCGCCCGCGGCCAACTTCTGGTCGGTCACGGTCTATGACATCGAGAACCGCTTGATCATTCGTAACAAGATCAAACGCTCGGACCGTTCATCCCGCACCGAAGGCCTGCTGACGAACCCCGACGGCTCGGTGGACCTGTACTTCGGACCCAAGGCACCGAAAGGCAAGGAAGTGAACTGGATCCAGACCAATCCCGGGCAGTCCTTCTTTGTCTACCTGAGACTGTACGGACCCGAGCAGGCCTATTTCGACCAGAGCTGGCCCATGAACAAAATTCAGAAGGTGAAGTAGGGACAGAGACACAACGAGGAGACCATCATGAACGCAAGAACGACGAGCTGGCTGGCTTTGATCGGGCTCATGACCGCCATCCTGGCGGCGACAGTCGCGGCAGAGAAGCTGCCCACCGATCCAGTCGGTGGCCAACCGCCCGTCGGTTCGAAGCCCTCTGTGAAGAGCCTGTCCGACCAGGTGACCTATCAGCGCGCTTTCGAGGCGGTGGTCTGGTCGATGCCGGCGATGATCAAATACGGGATGCGGCGCGGCTCGATCGAGATTGGCGCGGGTGACAATGTCATCATGGCCTGGTCCGGTGGCGCCACCGCGCTGCTCGAAACATTGACGCCGAACAACGTCACGCCCTACGTGACCTCAACCACCAACCTGCGAAACGGTCCAGTGGTGCTCGACGTGCCAAAGGCCACCGACAAGGCTAACCTGTTCGGGCAGGTCGCCGACAACTGGTTCATCACGATCGCCGACATCGGCCCGATCGGCGTCGACAAGGGCAAGGGCGGCAAGATTCTGCTGACCCCGCCGGGCTACGCCGGAAAGGTCCCGGCCGGCTACATCGAGGTGAAGAGCCCGAGCTATGTCTTGGACTTTGCGTTTCGGTCGATACCGACGCCCGCGGGTAGCCCTGCGGATGCCTATGCGCTCAGCAAGAGCATCAAGATGTACTACCTGTCGGAGCTGCCGAATCCGAAGCCGACCAAGGTCATCGACCCGATCAAAACCCGATGGTCTACCTTGCCGCACTACGACGAGCGCTGGTTCGAGGATCTGCACGAGATCATCAATGCCGGACCCACGCGCGAGCGCGACAAGGTGATGATGGGCATGCTGAAGCACATCGGGATCGAACAGGGCAAGCCGTACAAGCCGAGTCAGAAGACGAAGAAGATTTTCCGGCGGGCCGCGATCGATGCCTACTACTACATGCAGCAGCGCTACCTCACAGTGGAGCCCGAAGAGTTGTACTGGCCGGACCGGCGCTGGCGCAACGTCTTCTACAGCGATCCCAACATGGGTTTCAGCTGGGACTATGAGGGGATGCTCGACTACGACAACCGGTCGGTTCACCCCTGGTTCACTGCGATCTATTTCCCCAACAAGGTCACCGCGAAGCCACCGACAATGTACCTCGCGACGGCGCGGGACAAGAACGGCAAGGTGTTCAAGGCGGGCAAGACCTACAAGCTGACGGTTCCAAAGGATGTACCCATCAACCAGTTCTGGTCGCTGACCATCTACGACATGAAAACCTGGGCCTTCATCTACACCAAGGAACAACGCCCGGGGCTGTCATCCCGCGACATCGCGAAAATGAAGCAGAACCAGGATGGCAGCGTCACGCTCTATGTCGGCCCGCGGGCGCCGAAGGGGTACAAGAACAACTGGATCCCGACGGCGGGCAAGGCGCTTTACATGATGTTCCGCTTCTACGGACCTAAGGAGGCGTTCTACAACAAGACCTTCAAGCTCGAGGACGTGGAGCTGGTCAGGTAGCGGATGCAAGCTCATGAAGTGAGCCAAGGCGATCGAATCTCCGTCGTTGACATCGATTTTGAATCTCTCTCGGAGTCGAAACAGGGTCTTTGGATCGACCAAGCCCTACCCCGTTGAAGTCAAACCACGCGCAGCACCCCCCAGGCGCGACGAACGTTCGCCAGCCACTCATCCGGGCGATGCAAGCTTGGGACACGTGTCCCGAGTTGATCCGCCAACTCGGATTCACTGGGGTCTAGCAGGGTGTCAGCATCGAGACCCTTCCGCGTAATCGCTATTGAATCATGCGTAGCAGGGTGTTCCGACGACGGTTCGATTCCCACCGCCTCCACTGATAAGCATCCGAGATCACTTCGCTTTGATCTCGGGTGGCAAAATCACTGGCAAAAACCTGCTCTGAAACAGGGACTATTTCGGGTGTTTCGCGTTTTGCCAGTGGCAAAACTGCGACCTTGGTCGAATGAAGATCGACCTCGAGCTTGCTGATTTCGTCGCACAGCGTCGACCACTCCCACGAGGTGTAGGCATCGATCACTTCGCCTTTCGCGTTGTGCGTCATCAGCTCGATGACTTCCCTGCGCGCAGAAGCGTTTCGACAAGCAGAGATGAACCAGCGCCGCAAGCCGTGGGTCAGTCTGCCAGGCACATAGAAGCCAAGCTCTTCGACGTCCGCCCGGTGGTTCTTGCCCGCCTTGTTCTGCGTTCTCGCGCCCATGGTTGCCGGGTCCG
>NZ_JBARTQ010000170.1:0-3956 GCF_049645325.1 Pseudomonas sp.
CCCCCGGTTTACACATCACTTGAATTCAACAGGGAAACCGATCGCTGGTTCTGGCAGGTCCACACCGAACCATTGCTTGAACGAAGCTTTGTACGTCGGGAATTCCACTCCGGTCATGGCTTCATGCAGCGCGGTGTTGACGAAGTTCAGCCAGTCCTGGTCGCCACGCTTGACGGCGCACGCGTAGGTTTGCGGGCTCCAGGCGTAGGTCGGGCTGCGGTAGCGGCCCGGGTTCTGCACCATCAGGTACTTGACCGAGGATTGGTCGGTGGCGGCCGCATCGGCACGGCCGGAGTTCACGGCCTGATACATCAGGTCGACGCTGTCGTACTGGTCGACCTTGGCTTTAGGCAAGGCCTGGTGCACCAGTTCTTCGGCATACACGTTTTGCAGCACCGCCACGGTGACGCCATCGCCGGCCGCTTGCAGGTCTTCGATTTCTTTGTACTTGCTGTTGATCGGCAGCAACAGGCCCACGCCTTCGCGGTAGTACGGCAAGGTAAATGCAACCTGCTGCGCACGGCTGGCGGTGACGGTGATGAATTGGCAACTCATGTCGACCTTGTCGGTCAGCAGGTTAGGAATACGGGCGTCGGAAGACTGCACCACAAACTCGACCTTGCTTGGATCGTTGAACAAACCCTTGGCCACGATGCGGCCGATGTCGATATCAAAACCCTGCAACTTGCCATCCGCTCCCTGGAAGTGCCACGGCGCATTGGTACTGCCTGTACCCACGATGAGATGCCCACGCTTGAGGACATCATCGAGCTTGCTGTCCGCCGCATGCACTACGCTTGCGAGGGAAGCCGATGCGGCGAAGAGAAAAACACACGCTTTAAACACGGAAGGTCGGTGATGCATGACAAGCACTCCAGGAGTTGTGTATTCCGCTATACCGGAACTTAGTATGTAACAACGGAATAGACAGCAGAAAGTGTGCCACACGCAGTAACAGAAAAATATGACAGGCATTAACTGTTTAAAAATCAATAAGATAAAACACACAAGCCGGTGAGGCTTTACGCCAGCACCGCGCAGGCGATTGCTACCTTGGGCCCCACCGCTCGGTGACAGCCCTGATCGAGTGCGCCACAACGGTGTTACCACGCACCCTGATGGTGCGCCCGTCCACATGGAAAAATCCGCTTGCTGGGCTAGCCTTGTCAGATCCACGCCGACAAGGTCCTCGCCCGATGAAGTTCAGCCCTCTCCTGCTGTTGCTTGCCTTTTTGCTGGCAGGCCCCGCCTCGGCCAGTAACGACCGCCGTGAATGCAAAGAAGAACTGCATAAGCTCAAGGAAGCGTTCAGCACCGACTACACCAGCCAGAACCACCACGGCTACCGCAAGGCCAAGGCCTCCAGTGACAATGAGGAATACCGCAAGTGTGCGAGCCAGGCCAAAAAAGCACGCGAACGCGTGGAGCGTGACGCCGACGCATGAGCGCGGCCACCTGTGAAGGTTGACAGTAGACGGCGGTGACCTCCCGATTTAGCGTACCCGCAACCCTCTGGCCGGATGCACAAGGAGATCATCATGGGTGTCGCCAACACGGTTATTCATGACCTGAACCACTACCAGCAGATCTTGAATGAACACCCGCTGGTGATCGTGCTGTTTACCTCGCCTTACTGCCAGGCGTGCCTGGGGATTGGGCCACGCTTTAATCACATCGCCGAAAAATACGCCTGCTGCGTGAAAAGCATGCTTCTGGATACGACCCGAACCCCCAGGATCGAAGGCGTAGAGGGAACGCCGACGCTTGTGGTGTACAAAAATGCCCTGGAGGTTGAGAACCTCAAGGGCATCGGTGATCCGCAGGAACAGGAAGCGCTGCTGGAGGAGGTGTTCAGCGACTATGCGTCACAGGCACCAACACCACCTGCGTCACCCGCCGCTCCTCCACGGCCGCCACAGTCAGGCGCCAGCCCTCATACTCCAGGCTATCGCCCACCACCGGCAGGCGGTCGAGCAGGCTCATCACCAAACCCGCCAGGGTCTGATAATCCTCGGTCGCAGCCGCTTTAAAGCCGGTGCGCTGACGTACCAGGTTGAGGTTCAAGGCGCCATTGGCGCGGTAGCCATCGCCCTCCTGAACGATATCCGGCCCCTCGATTTCACTGGCGTCCGGCAATTCACCGGCAATCGATTCGAGGATGTCGGTCATGCTCAAGACGCCCATGAAGTCACCAAATTCGTTGATCACGAACGCGATGTGGGTCGACTCCTGGCGCATCTGCTCCAGGGCGTTGAGGATCGAAAAGCTCTCCAGCAGGTTGATCGCACGACGGGCCAAATGCTCAAGATTGGGCTCGTTGCCCGCCAGGTATTCCTTGAGCAACTCCTTCTTGTGCACGAAGCCTAATGGCTCATCGACAGCGCCATTGCGGATCAACGGCAAGCGCGAGTAGGACGAGTGCATCAGTTTGAGGCGAATAGTGTCGGCATCGTCCGCCAGATCAATACAGTCCACCTTGGCCCGTGGCGTCATCAGTGTGCGAATCGGTCGTTCAGCCAATTGCAGCACGCCACTGATCATCACGCGCTCGCGTCGATCAAACACGGGGCCCTGGCTGGCATCCGGCTCGCCCAACAGGTCGGCAACCTCTTCACCCACCTCTTCCACCGCCAGGCTACGACCGCCCAGCAAGCGCATCACCGCATGGGCGGTACGCTCACGCACGGGCAGTACGCCTTGCGCGGATTTCTTGCGACGGGCGCGGGCAATCTGGTTGAACACCTCGATCAAAATCGAGAAACCAATCGCCGCGTACAGGTAGCCCTTCGGAATATGGAAGCCCAGGCCTTCGGCAGTCAGGGCGAAACCGATCATCATCAAAAAGCCCAGGCACAGCATGATCACCGTCGGGTGCGCGTTGACGAAACGCGTCAACGGTTTACTCGCCACGATCATCAGGCCGATGGACACGATCACCGCGATCATCATCACCGCCAGCTCATCCACCATGCCCACGGCGGTAATCACCGCGTCGAGGGAGAACACCGCGTCGAGCACCACGATCTGCGCAACAATCGGCCAGAACATCGCATAAGCCACGTTGCCGGTGCGCTGGGCCACATGGCCTTCGAGGCGCTCATGCAATTCCATGGTGGCCTTGAACAACAGGAACACGCCACCAAACAACATGATCAGGTCACGCCCGGAGAAGCTGTGGTCGAACACCGAAAACAGCGGCTGCGTGAGGGTGACCAACCAGGAAATGCTCGCCAGCAAGCCCAGGCGCATCAGCAACGCCAGCGACAGACCGATCACCCGCGCGCGGTCGCGCTGCTCCGGCGGCAGCTTGTCCGCCAGGATCGCGATAAACACCAGGTTGTCGATGCCGAGCACCAGTTCCAGCACAATCAAGGTCAACAGGCCGAGCCAGGCCGTTGGATCCGCTAACCATTCCATTTATAGAGTCTCGTAATAGATTTCAGAATGCCGGACACGGCAAGACGCGATCAGAGGACCGGGACAAGGTTAGTAGACGGAATACGGGGTGCTTGAGCGGGAACAGCGGCAGCGGATGTCTTAGGGAAAGACGACTGGGAGGCTCCGAGAGGGTGTTCATGCAAGTCCTGCAGTGAAAAAGGACTTGAATCGTACAGGCGAAACACAAATTTCCTACAACACAAAACTATTACAAGATCTGTAAACAATACCCTGAAGGACCCAGCAGTCCCTTGTGGGAGCTGGCTTGCCTGCGATAGCCATAAGTATCTACACAACTTTCAAGGCTGGAAAATCTCCCTGTAGTGAGCGGGCCTGCCCCGCGCTGGGCTGCGAAGCGGCCCCAACAACGACGCCGCCGAGTTCCAGACAGAACCAGGTCGCCTGGTTTGGGGCCGCTTCGCAGCCCAGCGCGGGGCAAGCCCGCTCACTACAACGATGTGTAGATACTTATGGCCATCGCAGGCAAGCCAGCTCCCACATTCGGCCGCATTCTCATG
>NZ_JBARTQ010000171.1:0-5103 GCF_049645325.1 Pseudomonas sp.
GCTGCGAAGCGGCCCCATTCCAGCCACCGCGTTATGTCTGGCGAAACGCGTTGACCTGTTGGGGCCGCTTCGCAGCCCAGCGCGGGGCAAACCCGCTCACCACAAAAGCCCGCTCGACTCAGCTAATTATTGCATCCAGGGCGGCGGTGGTTCTTCCGCCGTCTTGTTGGCCGGCGCATCGTCCGCCGCGCGAATCGCTTGCTTGCGCTCTTCGTCCAGCCGCGCCGCTTCGATCTCGCGGATCACACCGCCCACGTCCGCCAGCTCTTCCGGTTCGTCGAACTCGCCGGTCAACGCACTGGCCGGGTGCAAGGTGCCGGCTTCGTACAGCGCCCACATTTCCTTGGCGTACTTGGTCTTCTTCAACTCCGGCGCAAAGCGTCCGAAGTAGGAAGCCATGTTGCCCACATCCCGCTCCAGCATGCTGAACGCGTGGTTGTTGCCCGCCGCATCCACCGCCTGGGGCAGGTCGATGATCACCGGGCCGGTCGGCGTCAGCAGCACGTTGAACTCGGACAAGTCACCGTGCACCAGGCCGGTACACAGCATCAGCACGATCTGGGAAATCAGGAAGGCGTGGTATTCGCGCGCCTGGTCGGGATCCAGCGTGACGTCGTTCAGACGTGGCGCCGCATCACCGTACTCATCGGCCACCAACTCCATCAACAGCACGCCTTCGAGAAAGTCGTACGGCTTGGGCACACGAACGCCCGCACCGGCCAGGCGGAACAACGCCGCCACTTCGGCGTTCTGCCAGGCATCTTCGGTTTCTTTCTTGCCGAACTTGGAGCCCTTGGCCATGGCGCGAGCCTGGCGGCTGTTACGGACCTTACGGCCTTCCTGGTATTCGGACGCCTGACGAAAACTTCGTTTATTTGCCTCCTTGTAAACCTTGGCGCAACGCAATTCATTGCCGCAGCGCACCACATAAACAGCTGCTTCTTTACCACTCATGAGTGGGCGCAGCACTTCGTCGACCAGACCGTCTTCGATCAGGGGTTCAATGCGTTTAGGAGTCTTCATCAGCTTTTATTGTGGGTCCTGTATTACCAAACACGCGTGTGGCACTCGTTATACGGCAATCGGCTCGCCGGTGGGAGAGGCTACCGACCTCTGACCACCGAAGAATGCATCCAATATGCCAGTTTGAGGCTCAATCATCGCTCGATGATCGCGGTGACACCCTGCCCGCCGGCCGCACAGATCGAAATCAGGCCCCGGCCCTTGCCCGCCGCGTCCAACAATTTGGCCAGGTTGGCGACGATACGCCCACCGGTGGCGGCAAACGGGTGGCCAGCCGCCAACGAGCTGCCTTTGACATTGAGGCGGCTGCGGTCAATGGCGCCCAACGGCGCGTCCAGGCCCAGGCGCGTCTTGCAGTAGTCCGCGTCCTCCCAGGCTTTAAGCGTGCACAACACTTGGGCGGCGAAGGCTTCGTGGATCTCGTAGTAATCAAAGTCCTGCAGTGTCAGGCCATTTCTTGCGAGCAAACGCGGTACGGCGTACACCGGCGCCATCAACAGGCCCTCGGCGCCGTTGACGAAGTCCACCGCCGCCGCTTCGCCGTCGCGCAGATAAGCGAGGATCGGCAAGCCGCGTTCCTTGGCCCATTCTTCACTGCCCAGCAGCACCAGGGACGCACCATCGGTGAGCGGCGTCGAGTTGCCGGCGGTCAGCGTGCCCTTTTCGCTGCGCTCAAATGCGGGCTTGAGGCTGGCAAGTTTTTCCAGGGTCAGGTCGGCGCGCAAATTGTTATCGCGGGTCAGGCCGAGAAACGGGGTCAGCAAATCGTTATGCCAGCCTTCGGCGTAGGCCGCGGCCATTTTCTGGTGGCTTTCCAGCGCCAGCTGGTCTTGCTCGGCGCGCGGGATCTGCCAGGTTTGCGCCATCAGCTCACAATGTTGACCCATGGACAAACCGGTACGCGGTTCGCCGTTGCGTGGCAGCTCGGGTTTAAGGTGGTGGGGACGAAGTTGTAACAAGACTTTTAATTTGTCCGCCATGGATTTGCTGCGGTTGGCTTTCAGCAAAATCTTGCGCAGCCCTTCGTTGACGCCAATCGGTGCGTCGGACGTGGTGTCCACCCCGCCCGCAATCCCGCATTCAATCTGGCCGAGGGCAATCTTGTTGGCCACCAGCAACGCAGCCTCAAGCCCGGTGCCGCAGGCTTGTTGGACGTCGTAAGCCGGAGTTTGCGGCGACAGGCGCGAGCCCAGCACGCATTCGCGGGTGAGGTTGAAGTCACGGGAGTGCTTGAGCACCGCGCCGGCAGCCACTTCACCCAGGCGCAGACCGTGCAGGTTGTAGCGTTCGATCAGGCCCTCCAGGGCAGCGGTCAGCATGTCCTGGTTGCTCGCCGTGGCATACGGGCCATTGGAACGGGCGAAAGGAATGCGGTTACCGCCAATGATCGCTACACGGCGCAATTGAGTCATGGAAAGCTCCCTGATGGTTGTGGGTGGAATCATCCAGCCTAGCCTAGGCTGATCGAACGACTACCGCCCCGGGGTGGTCAACCGTTTGAACCCCAGCCTTCGGAGAGCGTTCCATGTCTGACCGTTATATCGACTTCGCCAACTCAAGCCTCGGCCATCGCCTGGTCGCCGCCATTGGCCTGCCGTCACCGGTACGCCTGGAACGCTGGCAAGCCGGGCGCCTGCGTCCGGTGGAAGGTGCGCTGCTGCTGGGCGGCGGTGCACTGGCCGCCAAGGTGCAGGCGTTTGCCAACAAACTCACCGACGCGACTTACACCTACGGCACCGAGACGTCGACGTGGATCCCAGGGCATGGCCCCAAGCTCAAGGCCGTGGTGTTCGACGCCAGTGACTTGCAGCACACCGACCAGCTCAAGCAACTGCGCGAGTTCTTCCAGCCATTGGTGAAAAACCTCGACAACAGTGCGCACTTGGTGATCCTTGGCCGTGCGCCGGAAAGCCTCGGCGACCCGTTTGCCGCGAGTGCCCAGCGCGCCCTGGAAGGCTTCAGCCGTTCGCTGGCCAAGGAATTGCGAAACGGCGGCGTGTTGCAATTGCTCTATGTCGGTGACGGCGCCGAGGACCAGTTGGAGGGCGCGCTGCGGTTTTTCCTGTCGCCCAAAAGCGCCTACATCTGCGGCCAGGTCATTCGCCTGGAAGCATGCGCCACGCCCGTCGAGGATTGGACCCGCCCGCTGGCCGGGCGCAAGGCATTGGTCACCGGCGCCGCCCGCGGCATTGGTGCCTCCATCGCCGAAACCCTGGCGCGCGACGGCGCCGATGTGATCCTGCTTGATGTACCCCAGGCCAAGGCCGACCTCGAAGCCCTCGCCGCGCGCCTGGGCGCACGCACCGTGGTGCTGGATATCTGCGCCGAAGACGCCGCCACGCAATTGATCGAACAGTTGCCGGAGGGCCTCGACATTCTGGTGCACAACGCCGGTATCACCCGCGACAAGACCCTGGCCAACATGACCCCGGAATATTGGGACGCGGTATTGGCAGTGAACCTCAATGCACCGCAAGTGCTGACCAAGGCCCTGCTCGACAGCGGCACCCTGCACGACAACGCCCGCGTGGTGCTGCTGGCGTCCATCAGCGGTATTGCCGGCAACCGCGGGCAAACCAACTACGCCGCGAGCAAGGCCGGTTTGATCGGCCTGGCGCAGGCTTGGGCACCGTTGCTCAAGGAGCGCGGCATCAGTATCAATGCCGTGGCCCCGGGTTTTATCGAAACCCAGATGACCGCGCATATTCCGTTTGCCCTGCGTGAAGCCGGGCGGCGCATGAGTTCGTTGGGCCAGGGCGGTTTGCCCCAGGATGTCGCTGAAGCCGTCGCGTGGCTCGGGCAGCCGGGCAGCGGCGCCGTCAGCGGCCAGGCCGTGCGGGTGTGTGGGCAAAGTCTACTGGGAGCGTAAGCATGGATTGGCAAACGTCAGGCAGTACTCCGTTTTTGCTGCCGCTGTATTGGCGCGCGGCGCTCAAGCGCAAGATCACCGGCAACACCTTGCCCGAGCAGGGTGTGCGTTGCCCGGTGAACATCAACCCCAAGCAGTTGGCGGCCTATCGGAACGTGTGCGGCTTTGCCGACAGCCCGATGTTGCCGGCGACGTACCCGCACATCCTTGCGTTCGGCCTGCAGATGCAGCTGCTGACCGCGAAAAACTTTCCATTCCCGCTGCTCGGGCTGATTCACTTGAGCAACCGCATCCGCATCCATCGGCCATTGGGCGCCATCAGTGCGCTGACGGTGGCGGTGCACACGCAAAACTTGAAGCCCCACGCCAAAGGGGCAACCTTTGACGTGGTGACCACGGTCGAGGACTCGCTCGGCGTGTTATGGGAAGCCGAAAGCAAGATGCTCTGCCGCGGCGTGAAACTCGAAGGTGAGCCTGCCGACGACACACTGCCCAGCCCCTCCGAAGTCAGCGAACTGACTCGCTGGAAAGCCCCCGCCGACATCGGCCGCCGTTATGCGCGGGTGTCCGGTGATTACAACCCGATCCATTTGAGCGCACTGACCGCCAAGCTCTTCGGTTTCCCACAGGCCATCGCACACGGGTTGTGGAACACGGCACGCACACTGGCGGCCTTGATGGAACATCTGCCTGTCGCCAATGTTGAAGTCATCGTCGAATTCAAAAAGCCTGTGCGCCTGCCCAGCGAAGTTACGTTATTCACCAGCGCGCCCGGCGCCCGCGGTGAGTTACGGTTAACCGGCGCGGGCAACATTGAACATATGGTAGGCACATGGCAGCCGATCGCCTGAAAAACACTGATTAATTGTATATATACGCCTTAAGTTATAGCGGGCTTTAATTAGCCCGCTATCTTGTTTAAGCCGTTGATTTATAAACCCTCCCTGTTTTCATATAGCGCCCTTCCCTATCGTTGGTATTAGTCGTTAAGCACTGACAGCCCTCCCGTATATAAATCGTTAATACCAAGTTGAGCATTGTGAGAAAGAGTGCCCGGGTCTGTTATAGCCACACGGACAAACGCATCGCTATCCCTAGAAGTAACGAGCGTTTGAAAACAACCCAAGGTTGTACAGGTGCAAGGGAACTCAATCATGAAAACTCAAACTCAAGAAGTGCTTTGGAAAGCAAGTACCGCGCTGGCCCTGATC
>NZ_JBARTQ010000172.1:0-2304 GCF_049645325.1 Pseudomonas sp.
AGCACGATCCGGATTTTCTCCTCCGCGGAAAACCTCCGGCGCGTCTTGCGACGGATGTCACGCACGGCGGCCTCACTCGATTGTGTCTTTCTTCTTGGCATGGGACACTCCTCAGCAGGGCTTTCGCTTTCGGCAAAGTGTCTCTTAACTCAGAGCCCTTTTGTATCCGAGTTCAGCTGACGGGATACATCGTACACCTGGCAGTTCAAACAGGAGCCGGGCCTGAAGAAGCAAACCATCGCAGCGCAGTACTTTTACGGCGTCAGCCTTGGGAATGCATGGCAGCTCAGTGCGTGTCCTACGTGGTCGTTTGATCGCGACACCAGGCAACTCACGTTTCCGCTCGGGATCGGCATCAACAAGATGGTCGTTTTTCCAAAGAGGAACAAACCCTTGCAAGTGGGGGTCGAGCTCTGGGGCTACCCCGCGCAGGACAATACCCTGGGGCCGGTATGGCAACTTCGCGTCGTCGTAATACCCATGTCCACTATCCCTTGGCAGAAGAAGAAGCAAAAAGAAATGGCTGCCGCCGCCACTACTGCAATGCGGCCGCCACCACGATTCTAGCTGTGTGAAGGGAGATCCCGAAAATGAAGACTGCCAACTGGACCCTGTTGTTGGCCGGTGCGGTGCTGCTGCTCCTGGCCGCCACGGTCTCCTGTGACCGTGGTTCGGCTCCCGACACGGCTCCCGACACGCCGACACCGGCACCCGATGTCACGACCGCCAAGCCGGCTCTCACCTCGGCCGAGATGAAGAACCTCGTCCGGCGCTCGTACCAGTACGTCGCCCTGTTCAACACGCTCAACAACTTTGCCGTGAACGCAAAGAATCCGTTCGCCACCGGTGGGTGGAACAAGACCCATTATCCTCAGGGCCTGATGGACGCCTCGGTCCGCGCCATCCCGCGACCGAATAATGACACGCTCTACGTTCTGTCGACACTGGACCTGCGCCAGGACGCAGTGGTCATTCACTACCCCGCATTCAACTCCAAGTTCGTTTCCTTGGAGACCTCGGCGCTGGACCATTACGTCGAAATCCCGCTCGCGACCTCGAAGGGCGATTTCAAGAAGCCGACGAGCATCCTCTACTACTCGGCCCGCACCAAGGGCTACGGGGGCGAGCCGGTCGAGGGGGTGGACAAGATCATGGAAATGTCCGGCGACTACGCGATCGCATTCCTGCGAGTCATGCCCGAGGCGAACGACCCGGCGAAGTTCAAGGCCAACATGGCTGCGATCCAAAAGGTGAAGCTCCAGACCTTGCAGGAGTTCCAAGGCAAGCCCGCGAAGCCGGCCGACCCGAAAACCATGCCGGCCTACAGCGACGACGCCCAGGTCTTCGCCAACAACTTCCAGGAAGCCATGCAGTTCGTCTTCAATCACACCACCTTTGACCCGAAGAACGAGATGGATCAGGCGGCGCTTGCGGCACTCAAGAGGGTCGGCGTCGAGCCGGGCAAGCCGTACGACGTCGAAAAGGTCCCCGGGGTTGACGCAAAACAGCTCGCAGCGGTGGCGGCGGAGATCGCGAAGAAGCAGAACGCGATCTGGGAAGACCCCAAGGCAGCCGCTCCTTTCATGCCCAAGCTGTTCCAGCCCAAGGGCCAGATGGACCTCGACACCATGGTGCTGCAATCGGTTGTGGGTCCTCTCGGCCAGCCGGCTGACCAGGCAATGTATCCCGGGGTGGCGACGAGCGACGGCAAACCGATGAACGCGCGGAACGACTATGTGATCCGTATGACCAAGGACGAGCTGCCCCCCGCCAAGGCCTTCTGGTCCGCGACGCTCTACGATACCAAGCAGGGCTTCTTCATTCCCAATAAACAGAAGAAATACAGCGTCGGTCAGAACGCTGGGATGAAGTTGAACGCGTCCGGCGGCATCGAGATCCACATCGCCGCCGAACGGCCGAAAGGCGTGCCAGCGGAGAACTGGCTGCCGATCACCCGCGGGGATCTGGGGATCGATATCATCATGCGCGTCTATGTACCCGACCTGAAACAGATGAAGACCTGGAAAGCACCGATGGCTGAAACGGTCAGCCCATAGTGGGCGCCGGAACCGTCATGGCATCACCGTACCGATACAGACGGGTAACTGATCGGGCAATGAATGGGCCGTTTTGGGGCCGTTCTGGCTCAGGCGGTCGCCGTGTAGCTCTGGTAGTGTCAGCTCCAGGGAACTGTGAAAGGAAACAAGATGAAACATTTACAAGAGTTCAACCTTCTGCTCTGCGTGTTGAGCGTATCCATGCTTTTCGTTGCGTGCGCTGAAACAGAATGTGCAGAGACGGACG
>NZ_JBARTQ010000173.1:0-3371 GCF_049645325.1 Pseudomonas sp.
ACATACAGATTTGAGAGGTAGCCATCACTGGGGGCAAAGACCTTCGTCCAGGACAGTTTGAGCTTGGCCTCCTCAAGTTGGACGGTCGCGCTACGAATGCGGACATTGGCTTTTCCGGGCTGGCCCAGATTCGCCTTGGCTTCATCCAGTCCAGCGGTTGCTGTCAGCAACGCTGCCTGTGCTTCCGCTCGGCCGTTTTCTGCGATGACCAGTTTGGCCTGTGATTCGGCCACTGCTGCTTTTGCGCTTTCGACCCTCGCCGATGCCTGGGTTAATCCAGCCTGGGCGCTGGCAAGTTCGGCCTGAAATGCGGTTACTGCCGAAGCTTTTGCCTGTGCGATTTCCACGGAACCGGCCCTTTGGTCTGCCAGACGTTTAGCTCGTTCCGCTTCGCGCTGGGCTTCTTCTAACAAGGCTTGTTGTTGCTCGATCATTGAGTTTGCCGACAGAATACCGGCTTCGGCCTGCGTCACCGCAGCTTCGGCCGATGTGATGCCCGCTTGCGCCGCATCGACCTGACCACCGGCTGATGTGACGGCAGCTTTGCCTTGCTCGACAACAGCTTCCGCGGCTCGAACTGCGGCCTCCAAGGCCTCGACATCTTCTCCGGCTTGATCCAGTGCAACTTGGTCCTTATCCACCGCCAATTGGTAATTGCTTGGATCAATCTCGAACAACAGTTCGCCTTTACGCACGAACTGGTTGTCTTTGACCGCAACTTGCACGATGTAGCCCTCTACCCGTGGAGCGATCTTGACGATATCGGCCCGCACCTGACCATCACGCGTCCATGGTCGGTTGGTGTAACGCACGTAAAGCGCATAGGCTGCCAGCGCCGCCACGACGACGAGCGACAGCGTGACAAGCTTGGGCGAAATTTTCTTGGTAATATCACCTGCAGACATCACTGCCTCCTAGGGTGGAATGACGGTCAGGCCGATCAGCGAAGTCACGAGCACCCACAGCGACACGAATGCCAGCCCCGGATGCCAGAAAAACCGGCTGAATCCTGCGCTGTTCAGCAACTTCGCAACCCCCAAAGTACAGACGAATCCGAACACCACCGTGAAAAAAAACGGCGGGAAATAGACCCACTCAAACGAGACCTCCGACGGTATCCGGTGAAACATACGTAAAAGCCATCCCCTGGGAAAATGGGCATAATGCGAGGTTTAGTCCATTGTACCAACAAGCAAGACCAAACCGATACTGACAGCCGATTTTAAGTGCGGGAGGCCCTCCTGTTGATGAAAACCAAGCTGGCCTTCTCCGTGGGTAACGGTGAGGTAATCTGTCCTGCCCACCTCAAGTACGCTGGCTCCGATTCTGCGGATTAGCCGATTGTCCCTATATTGTGGACCCTATCGATCATGACAGCTGGATGCGCGGGAAGTCCGTCTCGCCAAGTTCTAAGTGCGCCCAAGGTCTCGCGCTCAGACTGCTCTGTCATGCGCGGGTCTGGGCTTTGGCCGCGGCCTGCCTGCTAGGGAGCGGCTGCCAGCTCTCTCCATGGGCACGCAATGGATTCAAGGTCGGGCCCGACTATCGTAAGCCGGCCGCACCGGTCGCTGAGAATTGGATCGACAGCGATGATCCGCGGGTCATCAGCGCGCCACCCAAGTATCCCGACTGGTGGTCGGTTTTTCAGGATCCGGTGCTCAATGATCTCGTGGCAACGGCGCACCAGCAAAACCTGAGCTTGCGCGAAGCTGGACTACGCGTGTTGGAAGCGCGCGTGCAACGTGCCAGCGTCGCGGGGAACCTGTTCCCTCAAGAGCAGCAGCTTACGAGCAGCTACGCCAGAGAGCAAATCGGTATCGTCCAACAACCGCTGCTAGCACCTTTGCCAGCTTTTCGACGTAGTTTCGACGCCTGGTCGTTCGGAGGTAACCTCAGCTGGGAAATGGACATCTGGGGTAAATTTCGTCGAGCGGTGGAGGCAGCTGATGCCAGTCTCGACGCCTCCGTCGAAGAATATGACGCACTGTTGGTCTGCCTGATCGCCGAGGTCGTCACCGCCTACGTTGACATTCGCACGTTCGAGGAGCGACTCGACTACGCCCGTCAGAATGTTCGGATTCAAGAAGGCTCATTGAAACTAGCGCAGACCCGCGCCGAAGCAGGCAAAACGGGCGACATCAGCGTCCATCTGTCCGAGTCAAATTTGGAGGGGACCCGAGCAGCGATTCCACAACTCGAAGTTGGCCTGCGCCAGGCGAACAATCGACTTTGCACCTTGCTCGGCATGCCACCCACAGACCTGCGCATGATGCTCGGAACAGCCAGCGGCATTCCCCACGCACCCGCCGAAGTGGTGCTGGGCATCCCGGCAGACCTCTTGCGCCGGCGGCCCGACGTACGGGCAGCGGAACGGCAAGTCGCCGTGCAGAGCGCTAAGATCGGTATTGCCACCGCGGATTTCTATCCCAGTATCGCCATCAACGGAGATGTTTCTACCCAAGCTGAGCAGTTTAGTGACCTGTTCAGTTCCCTGAGTAACGGCGGATCGATTGGCCCCTCTTTCAGCTGGAATGTGCTCAACTACGGCAGAATTGCGAACAACGTGCGGTTCCAAGATGCACGCTTTCAAGAGCTGGCTGTCAACTATCAAAACACCGTGCTCACCGCCAACCAAGAGGTGGAAGACGCCTTGGTCGCATTCCTGCGAACCCAGGAGCAAGTCAGGTCGCTCGCTCGTAGTGCACAGGCAACCCAGCGGGCTCTGGAACTGCAAATACTCAACTTCAAAGAAGGCGAGACGGACTTTACCGGTGTGTTCGTGTTGCAGGGTGATCTCGTGCAAAAGCAGGATCAGTTGGCGGCTGCCCAAGGCGAAGTTGCTACGAGTTTGACTAGCGTTTATAAGGCGCTCGGCGGTGGCTGGCAAATCCGTTGCCCCGGTTTTCAATTACGCGGGATGACGGAGTGTGAACCAGAGGCGGAACCCGAAGGGGAATCGGAAGTGATTCCACTGCCGCTTCTCACGACTGAGGTATCCCAGCCCGACTCGATCACGGACGAAGCGAACTGAATGCCACGACGGGAACGAAAACTGTTTCGCTGGCAATCCTCTGTGGATTACAGATCGATCTTTCCGCGGAGGCCGAAAATAATGGCGGTGTCGTCTGCGACGTTTTCGTTATCGACGACCTGCAGGTCGGCGGTCAGATGGAACCAGGGGGTGATGGCCGCGTTGTAGTAGAGTTCGACGCCCTGTACGTCCTGCAAATCGAACGCTGGATCGGCACTCACCAGTTGTTTGAAGTCGCTGTTCAGCCCATCATAGAAGTAGCCAGCTCCCATCGTGTCAGATGGTCGTCCGCCGATCAGGCCGCTGCCCTGAAGTGACACGTTACCAGTCCAACCGTAGG
>NZ_JBARTQ010000174.1:0-2756 GCF_049645325.1 Pseudomonas sp.
ATTGGCTGACCCACCGCCTTCGCGAGCAAGCCCGCTCCCACATTGGGTTCCGCTTTACGCTTGAATCATGTGCCCTGCTGATACTCACGCGGCGTACACCCAAACTCCCTCCGAAACACCGTGTGCAGGTACTGCGCCGATTTAAAGCCACAGCTCGTCGCCACGTCAGCAATCGCAAGGGCCTCGTTCTCCAGGCCCTTGGCGGCGGCCGCGAGTTTGAAGCGCAGGATTTCATCGTGCACGCTGCACCCCCGTTCCTTGCGAAAATGCGATTCCAGGGACGAACGCGACACCCCCACATACGCCGCCACCTGCGCGGTCTTGATGCCCTGGCACGCGTACTGGCGGATAAACAGCATTGCCTGCATCACGTAGGGGTTGCCCAAAGGTTGGTGCAGGCTGGAGGCCTGCACGTTGATCGCCTCCGGCGGTACCAGAATCTGCGTGCCCGCGCAGGGTTTGCCGTGCAGCATCTGGTGCAGCAATGCCGCGGCCGTGCGGCCCATGGTTTCGGTGCCCTGGATCACAGAACTCAACGGCACGCGCGTGAGCGTGCGGGTCAGGGGGTCGTTGTCGATACCGATCAACGCCACTTCCTCCGGCACGGCGATGCCGGCGGTCAGGCACGCTTGCAACAATTGGCGGGCGCGCGCATCGGTGACGGCGATGATGCCGATAGGTTTGGGCAACGCCTGCAGCCAGGCGATCTGCTGCTCCACGGCGCTGTCCCATAACGGCGCACTGGTGCCCAGGCCCCGATAAACCTCCACCTGCAAACCATCGCGCTGCATCAGGCGGCGAAAGGCTTTCTCGCGCTCCTGGGCCCAGCGGTTGGCCTGGGCCTGTGGCAGGCTGAAACAGACAAAGCGGGTCAAGCCGGCTTCGATCAGGTGCTCATACGCCAGCTTGATCAACGCGTAATTATCCGTGGCCACATACGGAATGCCGCTGGGGTAGGCACGTGCATCCTCGTAGGAGCCGCCTACCGCGACCACCGGCAGCTTGATGTCGGCCAACGCCTCGCCAATCAACGGGTCGTCAAAGTCGGCAATGATGCCGTCGCCCTGCCAGCGCTCGATGCCCCTGAGGCGGCAGAGGAAATCTTCTTCCAGGAACAAATCCCACGACACACGGGTGCTGCTCAGGTAATTACCGATGCCGGTGATGATGCCGCGGTCGTAGATTTTGCTGCCATTGAACAACAGGGCAATGCGGTGAACGGGCGGTAGGGTTTTCATTGTTTTTGTCCTGAGGCCGGTCGCCACAGACTAGCCCTCGCCACTCAAAATCGCACTACACCTTGGTGATTTTCATAATCGGCAGGCCAGGTGCCGTTGCTAGTATCCAGACACCGCCAAGAACAATAAGGAAAACGCCATGCCGTACTTCCCCGGTGTCGAGAAGGTTCGCTTCGAAGGCCCCAGCAGCGACTCACCCCTTGCCTTTCGCCACTACGACGCCAACAAACTCATCCTCGGCAAACCCATGCGTGAACACCTGCGCATGGCGGCCTGTTATTGGCATACGTTCGTGTGGCCCGGGGCGGACATGTTCGGCGTCGGCACCTTCAAGCGCCCGTGGCAGCGCAGCGGTGACCCGATGGAACTGGCGATCGGCAAGGCCGACGCGGCGTTCGAGTTTTTCTCCAAGCTGGGCATTGATTACTACAGTTTTCATGACACCGACGTAGCCCCCGAAGGCAGTTCGCTCAAGGAGTACCGCCACCACTTCGCACAGATGGTCGACCACCTGGAGCGCCACCAGGAACAGACCGGTATCAAGCTGCTGTGGGGCACCGCCAACTGCTTCAGCAACCCGCGTTTTGCCGCCGGCGCTGCCAGCAACCCGGACCCGGAAGTGTTCGCCTTCGCCGCTGCCCAGGTGTTCAGTGCAATGAACGCCACCTTGCGGCTCAAGGGTTCCAACTATGTGCTGTGGGGCGGCCGCGAAGGCTATGAAACCCTGCTCAATACCGACCTCAAGCGCGAGCGCGAACAACTCGGGCGCTTTATGCGCATGGTGGTGGAGCACAAGCACAAGATCGGTTTCAAGGGCGACCTGCTGATCGAGCCCAAGCCCCAGGAGCCGACCAAGCACCAATACGATTACGACAGCGCCACGGTGTTCGGCTTTCTGCATGAATACGGCCTGGAGCATGAGATCAAGGTCAATATCGAGGCCAACCACGCGACGTTGGCCGGGCACAGTTTCCATCACGAAATTGCTACCGCCGTGTCCCTGGGCATCTTCGGCAGCATCGACGCCAACCGTGGCGACCCGCAGAACGGCTGGGACACCGACCAGTTCCCCAACAGTGTCGAGGAAATGACCCTCGCCACCTATGAAATCCTCAAGGCCGGTGGTTTCAAGCACGGCGGCTACAATTTCGACTCCAAGGTGCGCCGCCAGAGCCTCGACGATGCAGACCTGTTTCACGGCCACGTGGCCGCCATGGATGTGCTCGCCCTGTCCCTGGAACGCGCAGCGCAAATGGTACAGAACGACCGGCTGCAGCAGTTCAAGGACCAGCGCTATGCCGGCTGGAACCAGCCATTGGGCCAAGCGGTATTGGCGGGTGAATTCAGCCTGGAATCACTCGCCGAACATGCGTTTGCCAACGAGCTGAACCCGCAGGCCGTGAGTGGCCGGCAGGAGATGCTGGAGGGTGTGGTCAACCAGTTTATCCATCGGTGACAAGCGGTCAGCAGGGCTATTGTAGTGAGCGGGCTTGCCCCGCGCTGGGCTGCGAAGCGGCC
>NZ_JBARTQ010000175.1:0-26388 GCF_049645325.1 Pseudomonas sp.
CACCGCTTTCGCGAGCAAGCCCGCTCCCACAGTTTTCGGTTCAGTTCAGTGGCGGTAGGAGGAACCGGTGTGTTGTTCGGGCAAGCGCGCGCCGCCGTTGAAAACCTTCTCGCGCAAAGTGCCGGTCTCGTACGCGGTCTTGTACGACCCACGCTTCTGCAGCTCCGGCACCACCAGGTCAATAAAGTCCACGTAGCTTTCCGGCGTGACGATGCGCGTGAGGTTGAAACCATCCAGGCCGGTTTCGCTGATCCACGATTCCAGCTCATCGGCGACCTGCTCGGGCGAGCCGACCAGGGTGATGTAGCGGCCACCCAAGGCGTGCTGCTCAAGCAATTTGCGCCGGGTCCAGTCATTGTTTTGCAGGTTCTTGGTGGCCGACTGGATGGCGTTGCTCTTCACGTACTGGATCGGTTCGTCCAGTGCGTACTGCGCAAAATCAATCGCCGTGGACGCCGAGAAATGCGCCACACCGGCTTCCGGGCTGGCGTAGCTCAGGTACTCGGCGTGCTTGGCCCAGGCCAGCGCTTCGGTGGCACCGACGATCACGTTGAGGCCCATGAACACCTTGATGTCATCCGGGTTTCGCCCGGCCTCCACGGCGCTGGCACGCACCTTGTCCACCTGCACTTTGGTCGCCGCCTTGTTCTGCCCGCTGATGAACACGCACTCGGCATGCCGCCCGGCGAACAGCAAACCTCGCTCTGAACTGCCGGCCTGGAACAGCACCGGCGTGCGCTGCGGCGAGGGTTCGCACAGGTGATAACCCTCTACCTGATAGAACTCGCCGTGGTGCTCGACCTTGTGCACCTTGCCCGGCTTCGCATAGACCCGCGCCTGCGGATCATTGAGCACGGCGTCGTCTTCCCAACTGCCTTCCCAGAGTTTGTAGAGCACCTCCAGGTATTCATCGGCCTGGTCGTAGCGGCGGTCATGCTCCACCTGTTCGGTGAGGCCCATGGCCTTGGCGGCGCTGTCGAGGTAGCCGGTGACGATGTTCCAGCCCACGCGGCCACGGCTCAGGTGGTCGAGCGTGGACATGCGCCGGGCGAACAGGTACGGCGGCTCGTAGGTGAGGTTGGCGGTGAGGCCGAAGCCGAGGTTCTTGGTCACGGCGGCCATGGCCGAGACCAGCAGCAGCGGGTCGTTGACCGGCAGCTGGATCGACTCTTTCAACGGCACGTCGATGCTGTTCTGGTAGACGTCGTACACGCCGACAATGTCGGCAATGAACAAACCGTCGAAAAGCCCGCGCTCCAGGGTTCGCGCCAGTTCGGTCCAGTATTCGACGGTTTTGTATTGCGTGGAGGTGTCCCGTGGATGCGTCCACAGGCCGTGGTTGATATGCCCGATGCAGTTCATGTTGAAGGCATTGAGCAGGATTTTTTTCTTTGTTTTTTCCGGCAGGCTCATCAGATAGTCCCCCGCAGCGGCGGGTTTTCATCGTTGAGGTAGTAATTGCCCACGGCGTGGTACTTCCAGCGTACCGGGTCGTGCAGGGTGTGCACGCGCGCGTTGCGCCAATGGCGGTCTAAACCATGCTCGGCCAGGGTCGCCTGGCTGCCGGCCAGTTCAAACAAGGTGCTGCCGGCGGCGAGTGAAATTTCAGTGCTCAGGGCGCGCACTTCGGCGACGGCGATGGAGGCTGCCGCAACGGTGTCGGCCGTGCTGTCGGCCTGGGCGCGGTCGAGGTACTCGCCGGAGCGTTCCAGCAGCGCTTCGGCGGCGCTCAGGCGGATGCTTAAGTGGCCGAAACTTTTCAGGGTCAGTGGGTCTTCGCTGGCCTTGTCGTTGCCGGAATCGATCCACGGCCGGGTCTTGGTGCGCACAAAGTGCAGCGCGTCTTCAAAGGCGGCGCGGGCGATGCCGGTGTCGATGGCAGCGTGAAGGATCTGCGCCAACGGGCCGACGGTGGTCGGGCGCTCGAAGGCGCTCTGGAACGGGATCACGTCTTGCGCGGCGACCCAGACGTTGTCGAACACCACCGAGCCGCTGCCGGTGGTGCGCTGGCCGAAGCCGCTCCAGTCGTCAATCACGCTCAGGCCTTCACTGTCGCGCTGCACGAATGCCAGTTGCTGCACGCCGTTTTCATCCACAACCGACGTTGGGATGCGCTGCGCATAAATCGCGCCGGTGGAGTAGAACTTGCGCCCGCTGATGCGAAAACCGTCGCCGTCGCGGGTGAGCGAGGTCACACGGTCGTGCGCCGTCTTGGTGCCCAGTTCCGCCAGCGCGTTGCCGAAACGCTGGCCGGCGAGTACTTCGGCGTACAGGCGCTGTTGCTGGGCAAGGCTGCCGTTCACGCGCAGCACTTCCAGGGCATAAAAATGGTTTTGCGGGATTTGGCCCAGCGACGCATCCGCCTGGGCGATCAAGGCGATGACCTTGGCCAGGGTCACGTTGGACACGCCGGCGCCGCCGTGTTCCTTCGGCACGCTGATGCCCCACAAACCGGAGCGTGAAAACACGTCCAGTTCGGGCAGGGGCAAGCGGCGTTCTCGGTCACGCTGGGCGCTGTCGCGGCGGAAGTCTTCGGCCAGGTCGCTGGCGACAATAAGGGCTTGTTCATCGCTGGTGATAACCGCGACGTGGTGAGAAAGGGTCATGCGTATTTCTCCAGAGGTCTGGTCGGTTAAATCCAGGAGTGACGAGCCGGCAACGTGCCGTTCAGGCGATAAGCGCCCACCGCGTGATACTTCCAGCGCACCGGGTCGTGCAGGGTGTGCACCCGGGCGTTGCGCCAGTGACGGTCGAGGTTGAACTCGGCGAGCGTGGCGCGGCTGCCGGCCAGTTCGAAGAGCTTCTCGCTGACCAGCAGCGACACTTCGGTGGTCAGCACTTTTGCCTCGGCCACGGCAATCGATGCACGAGCAGCCGATTGCGCGGTGATCGGTGCAGCGTTGACTTGGTCCAGTACTTGGCCGGCCTTGCGCAGCAGCGCTTCGGCAGCGTGCAGTTCGATTTTCAGTTTGCCGATGTCGGCGATCACATACAGGTCATCGCTGGCCCGCTCGACCTTGGCGTCGATCCACGGGCGCGAGCGTTCGCGAACGAAGGCGATGGTGTCATCGAGTGCGCCTCGGGCGATGCCGGCGTCGATAGCCGCCTGGATCAATTGCGAGACGGCGCCCTGGATAGTCGGGCTTTCGCCGATGCGCCAGTTGTCGATCACCAGTTCTGCGTCTACCGGTACGCGGTCGAGCAATACGGTGCCGCTGGCTGTGGTGCGTTGGCCAAAGCCCGACCAGTCATCGACGATGCGCAGCCCTTCGGTGCCACGGCGCACAAACGCCATGACCTGCTTGCCGTCATCGTTCAGCGCTTTGATCGCCACCCAATGCGCAAACAGTGCGCCGGTGGAGTAGAACTTCTGGCCGCTGATCACATACCCGTCGCCTTCGGCCGTAATGCGCGCCTTGAGCTCCAGGGTATTGCGGGTGCCGCGCTCCGGGCCGCCGTTGCCGATGCGCCAGCCGTCGAGGACGCTCTGGAACAGCTGCTTTTTCTGGCGCTCGGTGGCCGCGCCCTGCAGCAGGTGCAGGATGCCGAAATGGTTCTGCGGGATCTGCCCGAGGGCCGGGTCTGCCGCGCTGATGATCGCGAAGACCTCGGCCAGGGTCACGAACGAAACCTCTGGGCCGCCGAATTCGCGGGGAATGGAAATACTGCCCAACCCGCTGCGGGTGAACTGTTCGAGCTGCGCCCACGGCAGTTTGCGTTGCTGATCGCGCTTGGCGGCTTGCAGGCGCGCAGCCTGGGCCAGCTCATGGGCCGCGTTCAGCGCCTCGGCGTCGTTGCGCAGCACGGCGGCCGGCAACAACAGGGGGGCTACGTCCAGATCACTCTGGGGGGGTGTTAGAGCCAAGTTAGACATCAGCGCCGCTCCTTGGCTGCACGTAATGCCCTGGCGTTATGCACCGGGGTAATTCTGACCATACCGACCTCGCATTCAATGAAATAAAAACAGAAAAATCAGAGATGTCCGGTGGTCCGGTGCATATACCCTAAGCGTGTTAAATCCTTAAATAAACTAACTTCTAGGAATAAGCATAGAAGGGCGCTCACCCAGGCTCGCAGGGCGAGCCCGGCTGACGCGGTTGATAGATCGCCACGGCCTTGGCCGGGCGGGTTGGCGCCTGCGGTGAACAGGCCGCGATGGTCAGCGTGCGGGCCGGTGCCCAGCGTGAATTATTGCCCACGCGATCAAGGATGCAGTACGTCACGTCCAGACGGCAGTCGTCGCCCGCTTCAACAATCACCGCCGAGGGCACCCACACCTGAATCGCCAGGCCCAGGTCTTTGGCCTGGATTGTCGGCAGGTCCACGCGCACATCGCCCCAGCGCAAGGTAATCGCGTCGCCGGCGGCCATGTTCGGGTAGGGCTCGATGGTCAGCGGGATGCCGCGTCGCACCTGGCTGCCGTTGACGCCGTAGCGGCGGATGGTGTCGGGCAGGCCGACGAGGGCGAGGTTCTGGTTTTCGGGGTTGTCTTCCAGGTTGAGCGGGACCCCCGGCTGGCCGCCCGGGCAGTTGGTTTTCACCCGTGTCAGGGTGGTGGCCGAGCGCGCCGGGGCGTAGCCGACCTGCATGACCTGGTAGTGAACCCGTGCCGGGCCGTCTTGCACAAAACTTTCCGGGACGCGCAGGCGAGTCGGCGTGCCGACTTTGCCAGCGGTGATCCGTCGTGAATCGGCAAAGCAGTCGTTCCAGAACAGCTCGATCAGGTCGCCTTCCTCCATGCCGGGGTAGGGCGCGATGTCCACGTGCAAATAGGCCGCGGCGAGGGCATTGATGCCGTGTCGATGAGCCTGGGGCAAGGTCGGGGCGGTGAGCATGGCCGGGGTTGCAGTGCGCGTCATAAGTAATCTCCTTGATGCAGCCAGCAGCAATCGTTCCGGCGCCCGTGGCGCGGTTGTGCGCGGGGTGCCGAAAGGAACGATTCAGTGAATAGCCGGGATAGGATCCAATCCTCTGGGCCCTAGATAAGAGGGTTGGCCGGCGAGCGTCAATGGAGGCAAAAGGCTAAACGGCGGGTTTGAGCAGATTCAGAATGGGCTGACGGGGCGGGGGTATTTCAAGAGGGGGGTGGCGGGTGTTTTTCTGGCGGGATTGAGTACCCCTTGTAGGAGCGCGCTTGTGTGGGAGCTGGCTTGCCTGCGATGGCCTCACACCGGTGTAACTGACCCACCAAGGTGATGCTATCGCGGGCAAGCCTGGCTCCCACACACGCCCATAAGTGGGTGCTCAGTGGGCCAGAAACTTGCTCAGGAACTGCTTGGTGCGTTCTTCTTTGGGGTTGGCAAACAATGCCTTGGCTTCGCCCTGTTCCACGATCACGCCCTTGTCGAAAAAGATCACCCGGTTGGCCACGTCACGGGCAAAGCTCATCTCGTGGGTGACGATGACCATGGTGCGGTTTTCTTCGGCCAGGCTGCGGATGGTCGCCAGTACTTCGCCGACCAGTTCCGGGTCGAGTGCCGAGGTGGGTTCGTCGAACAGGATTACTTCCGGCTCCATGGCCAGCGCACGGGCACTCGCCACGCGCTGTTGCTGACCACCGGACAAACGCCGCGGGTATGACCCTTCCTTGCCCGCCAGGCCGACCCTGGCCAGCAGCGCGCGACCGAGTTCGGTCGCTGCCTCGCGCGGCATCTTCTTGACCACGATCGGGCCTTCGATGACATTTTCCAGCGCGGTGCGGTGGGGGAAAAGGTTGAAGTTCTGGAACACAAAACCCACGTGCTGGCGCAAGCGCCGCACCAGGCCTTGTTGCTGATTGAGCGGCTTGCTGCTGTCGATCTCGATATCGCCCACCTTGATGCGACCGCTGGTGGGTTGTTCGAGGAAATTCAGGCAGCGCAGAAAGGTGGTCTTGCCGGAACCGCTGGGGCCGATGATGGCGACGACTTCGCCTTCCTTGACCTCAAGGTCGATGCCGTTGAGCACCACCTGACCGTTGAATTGTTTGGTCAGTTTTTCAACCACGATCATGCTTCAAGACTCCAGGTCATGCCGGTTGACCCGGTCTTCCAGGCGATTTTGAAAGTGCGCCAGGATGCTCGCCAGGATCCAGTAGATCAGGGCGGCGGAGAGATACATGGTGAAGATTTCGAAGGTCCGCGCCGAGACCAGTTGCGCCTGGCGGAACAGCTCGGGCACCTGGATGGTCGCGGCCAACGCCGTGTCCTTGACCAGTGAAATAAAGCTGTTGCCCAACGGCGGCAACGCCGTGCGCATGGCCTGCGGCAAAATGGCCCGGCGCAGGGTCTGCGCGCGGGTCATGCCGATACTGGCCGCAGCTTCCCACTGGCCACGCTCGATGGAAGCGATGGCGGCCCGTAGGATTTCACAGGCATAAGCGGCCATGTTCAGCGAGAAGCCGATCATGGCCGCCGGAATCGGATCCAGCTCGATGCCCACTTGCGGTAAGCCGTAGTAGATCAGGAACAGCTGTACCAACAAGGGCGTGCCGCGAAAGAACGACACGTAGATTCGGGCGATCCAGCTGGCCAGCTTGAAGCGCGACAGGCGCATCAAGGCCAGGCCGAAGCCCAGCAGCAAGCCGAAAAACATCCCGCCGAGGCTAAGGATCACCGTGTAGTACGCGCCCTTGAGCAGAAAGGGCGCGGAGTCCAGCGCGAGTTGGAAACCTGCTTCCATTATTGAGTGACGTCAGCGTTGAAGTATTTCTCGGACAACTTCTTCAGCGTGCCGTCGGCGCGCAGTTTGTCGAGTGCCTTGTTCACGGCGTCGAGCAGTTCAGGCTCGCCTTTGCGCAGGGCAATACCGGCTTCCTGACGGGAGAACGCATCGCCTGCAGCGGCGGTGTCCGGGGCTTTCTTGGCGTATTCCAGTGCGGCCAGACGGTCGATCAGGATGGCGTCGATACGGCCGATGCGCAGGTCCTGGAACTTGGTCGGGTCATCGTTATAGGTTTTGATGATGGCTTTGGGTTGGTTGTCCTTGAGCCATTGTTCGTAGTTGGTGCCCAGGCCCACACCGACTTTTTTGCCGGCCAGGTCGTCGGCGGTCTTGATGCTGTCGACGTTCTTTTTCAGCACCAGCGCCTGAATACCGGAGACGGTGTAAGGCGTGGAAAAGTCGTACTTCTTCTTGCGCTCTTCAGAGATGGTCACCTGGTTGACCACGGCGTCGAGACGCTTGGATTCCAGGGCGGCAAGGATGCCGTCCCATGGCGTGGCTTGCAGCTTGACCTTGACGCCCAGCTCTTTAGCCAGGGCTTCGGACAGCTCGACTTCGAACCCGCTGAGCTTGCCGCTTTCGTCAACGAAGCTGAACGGCGGGTAAGTGCCTTCGAGACCAATCTTGATCTCACCGGCTTTCTTGATGTTGTTCAACTGGTCGCCAGCCACTGCCTGACCGATCAGGCCAGCCCCGAGTGCCAGGCCCAAAGTGCCAACCAACAACGTGCGACGGAATACAGAAATAGTCATGAAGAGCCCCTGTGTTTTTTATGTTGAGCGAAGCAGGTGACGCAGTAGTCGTATCCTGCCTTAAAAGCGCGGCCTGTGGGAGCGGGCTTGCTTGCGAATGCATCGACGCGGTGATGTGGTTTCACATTCGTCGTGTGTATCCGCCAGCAAATTCGCCTGCGGCGCGACTATAAGGCGAGTTTCTAAGACTTGAAAATAATATAAAAACAACCTCTTATATTATTTTGGAATACTAATCAGCCAGCGATGCAAGCCAAATGTGGGAGCTGGCTTGCCTGCGAAAGCGGTGTGTCAGTGGCGGATGGGTGGCTGGATCACCGCTATCGCAGGCAAGCCAGCTCCCACATTGAGCCTCTTTATATTCAGTTAAACACCGAGTCATAGGCAAACAACGCCGGCGCCCCGCCGGTGTGCAGGAAAATGATCGGGCCGTCTTCAAACCGCTGACGCCCGATGCCATCGAGCAAACCGGCCATGGCCTTGCCAGTGTAGACCGGGTCCAGCAGCAGCCCCTCCTGGCTCGCCACTAACTTGACCGCAGCCAGGGTGCCGGCGTTCGGTTCGCCGTAGCGCGGGCCGAAGTACTCGTCCCACAGGATCACCTTGAAGGCCTCGGGAATATCCACACCCAGCAACTCGGCCGTGCGTTCGGCCAGGCCCTGTACTTTCGGGCGCTGGGCCTCGTCGGTGCGCGACACCGTAATGCCAATCACCAGCAAATTCGGCAGCACTTCACTCAAGGCCAGCGCCAGGCCGCTGTGTGTGCCCGCGCTGCCGGAGGCCAGTACCACGGCGGCAAACTCGATCCCGCTGGCTTCAATCTGCCCGGCCAGTTCCAGCCCGGCGCGCACGTAACCCAACGCGCCCAGCGCATTCGAACCACCGATGGGCACCAGGTACGGCGTCTTGCCATTGCTGCGCAGGCGGTCGGCGAGGGCGTTGAGTTGGTCGTCAACGTTGTCGAGGTTTTCTACCAGTTCCACCTTGGCGTCGAACAGCTCCAGCAGCAGGCGGTTGCCGTTGCCCAGGTAGTTGGGGTCTTCGGTGCCGGTGGGATTTTCCAGCAGCGCAACGCAGCCCAGGCCAAGTTTGGCGGCCAGCGCTGCGGTCTGGCGTACGTGGTTGGATTGGATCGCACCGGCGGTCACCAGCGTGTCGGCACCCTGGGCAATGGCATCCGCCGCCAGGTATTCAAGTTTGCGCAGCTTGTTGCCGCCCATGGCCAGGGGCGTGGTGTCGTCACGCTTGACGTAGATGTCCCTGCCCAGCCAGGCCGACAGCCGCTCAAGTTTTTCCAGGGCAGTGGCGCCGCCCAGCAGTTCCAGGCGGTTAAAACGGTCGAGCTGTTGTTTGATCATGGCGGCGCACGGTGGCTAAGTGATAGGGGCGACTATAGGCAGGCACTTTTCATCGGGCAACCGTCAATCGCTTATGTCGGAAAGTTCTGAGTATCACACCATTGGTTCTTAATGGCGGCCAGGGTGCATACCGTAAAGTGATGGCCATTTCGTCAGGAGTGAATACCGTGAGTGAGCGTTCCAGTCATTGGCAATTGCAGACCATCGTCAGTCAACTGCGCAGCGCCCGGGACCAGTGGCGAACGCGCAATGGCCGTTTGAGCGGCGAGCATGGTGGCCGCGAGCTGCCGTCGCGTGAAGCAGTGGCGCAGATTCTTGAGTCGTTGTGCGGCGCGCTGTTTCCGATGCGCCTGGGGCCGGTGGACCTGCGCGAAGAGAGTGAAGACTTCTACGTCGGCCACACCCTCGACGTCGCATTGAATGCCTTGCTCGCCCAGGCCCGCCTGGAGCTGCGTTACGCCGCTCGCCAGGGCGGCAAGGATGACCGCGAAGTCGACGCCCATGCCATCCGCCTGATCCAGGATTTCGCCCTGGCCTTGCCGTCCCTGCGCAGTTTGCTCGACACCGACGTGTTGGCGGCCTACCACGGCGACCCGGCCGCACGCAGTGTGGATGAAGTGCTGCTGTGCTACCCCGGGATTCTGGCGGTGATTCACCATCGCCTCGCACATCACCTGTACCGCGCCGGTTTGCCGCTGCTGGCGCGTATCAGCACCGAAATTGCGCACTCGGCGACCGGTATTGATATTCACCCTGGCGCGCAGATCGGCCCGAGCTTCTTTATCGACCACGGGACGGGCGTGGTGATTGGCGAAACCGCGATCATCGGCGAGCGGGTGCGCATCTACCAGGCCGTGACGCTGGGCGCCAAACGCTTTCCGGCGGACGAGGATGGGCAATTGCAGAAGGGCCATCCACGCCATCCGATTGTCGAGGACGATGTGGTGATCTACGCCGGCGCGACGATTCTGGGGCGGATTACCATCGGCAAGGGCTCAACCATTGGCGGCAACGTGTGGCTGACCCGCAGCGTGCCGGCGGGGGCGAATATTACTCAGGCGAATCTGCAGCATGATGACGGCACACGAAAGTGAGCGTTCTAGTCTTCAAGCCGCGCCAGTGACAAGCGAGTCTGCTCGCGCAGCCACTCTTTGCGGCGCTCGGCCAAGTCATTGTAGATCTGGTCGTACAAAGCCTCCGGCATGACGTGGTCGAGGTCGACCCGATCACCTATTTGCAGTTGCGCCACGCGCTTTTTCAGGTCTTGGCGCTTGCGATTTATTTGCTCTTCGTTCAAGTCCTTGGCATCAGCAAAGGCTTTCTGTTCGCTGTCCAGGTCTTCGAAGAGCATCAGTTGCTCGGCGCTGTGCTCTTCATTCGCGGCGTAGTCATGCGCGTAGTGTTCCTTGAGAAAGGCTTCCCAATAGGGCTCCAACAGCATTTGATTGACCAGGCCATCGCCCTCACTGAGTGTCTGCACCGCCGTCTGCGCCTGGGCGATGTTGGCTTCAGGCACGTCGGCAGTGGCGCGATACGCCATGCTGCTGCTGACCCAAGGCAGTTGGAGCTTATTGGCCAAGCGCGTCTGGTAGGCCAGGTGCACTTCCACTTCGTCGACAGTGCCGGGTTCGCCATTCATCACCTGTGAGGTCAGCCGCAACCCCAAGCCTCCTTCGGCGGGTGATTGGAGGCGGTGCGCGATGTCCGCACGGGCGACTTGCTTGAGCAAGGCCAGCCTGGCCGCACCTCGGGCCAATTTTGCCAATTGATCTTCACGTTCTCCGGGCGTGCGGCTGTAAAGCTGAGCGCCTCGCGCTTCGACCTGGATCCCCATTTCAGTGAATATCTGGCTGCCGGCATCGGGGCACAAGCCTGGAAAACTGGACATCTGAAACAGCGTCCGACGCAGTGCCGGGTCTTCATGCATGCTCGCCAGCATGTATCGCCCTTGAGCGGCGAGGATGGCCTTGTTCTGGTAGTAGCGGGTTTCATCCTGTGCGTCTTCGAAAAACTCAGGTGGCTCGAGTTTTTTCAAGACTTCGAAAAAGCCCTGAGAGCCTGGTTCCTTTTCCAGTTCATTCCAGATAGTTCTGTAGCGGTGCTGATTATCATCGTCCAGATCGTCAATCCAGAAGTCGGCCTCGCCCTTTGGGGGGTAGGTCCGAAGTGGGTCGAGCCCCCAGGCGATTTTGTACTCGTCGAAAAGGTCTCTGGCTTCGGCGGCCAGCATTGAGCGGTCCAGCCGCGTACAGGCAACCACCAACGCTTCGTCGGAATCCTTGGCGACCTCTGGAACCGTGGTAATCGAGTTGCCTTGAAGGTGCAGTACAAAACGCTCATCTCGCGCGTGCGCAAAAAGTCCCACGGGCCATTCGTTGAGGCCGGTGTGGGAAAGATCAAGCAGCTCCAGGTCGGGCATTCGGCTGATATTCGGTGCGCGGCCCAAGCGGTTATTCGAAAGGTCCAGCGATCGCAGACGTGAAAGGCCGCGCAATTGTTCACTGCCCGTCTCGTTCAGGGCGATGCGGTTGCCGCTCAGGTTCAGCTCCTTGAGCGAGTGCATGTTGGCGACAGCCACAGGCAGCTCCTCCAAGGCGTTGCTGGACAGATCCAGCGCCTGGAGATTGGGGACGCGCAGGAGGAAATGCGCGTGTTTGGAGGTGAACCCGCTATTGCTCATGTCCAGGTGTGTGACCAACCCCAAATCGATCGGGAGCATGGGCAATTTATCCGGCCAATCCAGTTGCGTGAGGTCCATGTTGACTGTTCCCTCTGCGGAACCGACGGGGTCGTGCAGTTGGGTATAACCTTCGCGCCAAGCGTTCATCACACGGTCGGCAAAGAGCGCCCTGCGTTGCTGGGTAACGGCTTCCAGGCGGCTGTTTTGCGGCCATTGGGTGGTTGAACGAACATAGGTGTCCAATGCCGTCTCAAGGGCGCTGCCTTCACGTTCCACCTGCTCCAGTTTTGCCAAGCCTTCTGGTGTCTCAGCGTTCTGCGCAAAGTGCCTCACGCCTGCATCGGACATTGCCGGAAGCCAATGTTTGATGCGCCCTTGCAACGTCACAGGCCTGACCTGGACATTCATGCCGCGCATCGTGCTGCTGTTTCCACCGCCGAGCAGGGTGAGGGTCTCGCGGTCGGCGCGGGGACGAATCGGAGGTTCAGCCAGGGTCATACGCCGTTGGGCCGGGGTTTTGGTGGTCTCGGTCAGCCATGAGCGCAGGTGATTGCCGTCGGTAAAGTGTGTTCCGTTGGGCAGGGCTTGGTAGAGCGCGCTGTAAAAGTCTGTAGCTCCGTGCACCAGCATGCCCTGTGAATTGAACACTCGGTATTGGCCCTTTCGATTGCGCACCAGAACTTTCAGGTCTGCGGCATCCTCTGCGCCCACCTGGTTTCGCAGGTCGCCACTCGGGGTTCTTTCACGCACCTGGATACGCAGGTTTGAGAACGCGTCGGAGTGGATTCTCAACGTATTGAGCGCGAGGTTTTCGGTATCAACCGATGGGGTTTTGCCCTGATGAATCTGCTCGAACATCCGCGTGCCGGCAGCTTCGAAATTCAGCTCACGGGCCTGATTTTTCACGTCCAGCGGCACGCGCTTTTCTTCGACCATCACGTTTAAATTACGCCGACGGGCATGGCTGACCAGGCGCTGGGCAATGCTCAGCGGCAGTTCAGGGTAGTGGCTGCGAAGCAGGTTGATTTCAGCAGAGTCAGTGGCTTCCTGGCGAGCATAGAGGTCTCTGGAGAGCAGTTCACTTTGCTCCTGGACATGGTCCGCCAGTCGCTTGCGCAGGGCCGGCACTTGCTCTTGCGCAGGCAAGGCGTCGCCCAGTAACACGTAGCGCTGGGGTTCATCCAGAAACCCGATGACTTTTTCCGGCAACTTGCCCGACATCACGTCGGCAATGCTGACAGCCAAGGCATCATGGCCTTGCGCAGTTGCATTGCCATAGCGTCGGGGTGTGCCCGAGAGATCAGCTTTCGGGTACACCAGCAGTGCTTTTTCCTTGGGCCAGCCGTCCAGCTCGGTGACCATCTGTTCGAACCAATCGGACGCAGGGTCGAGGGGCTGGCTGGCGCGAATGCTGGCGACGTCCGACTCGACCTGCTTGGCGATCTTCATGCGTTTGAGCGTGTCGGCCAGCAACGGCGGTGTCGGCGTGTTATTGACGTACATATGGCGCAACGCACCGAAATCGACGCCGCTGACGAGGCGCGCCTGCTCCAGCTCGCTCATGCTGAAACCGTGTGTCTGCGGGCCCAGGCGCCGCAGCAAGCGGCTGTTGCTCCACGTTCGCGGTTGTTCGCCTTTGATCACACAGGCACCACTGCCGTTGAGCGCGACCTGGGGTTGGTAGGCGTTTGCGCGCTTGGGGTGAGCGAGGTGAAAACCCTGCGTGATGGGGTCTTGCCTGACCTCATAGCGTTTGTTTTCCAGGTTCGCGATGTGCTTGCCCTGGTGTCGGTGCAGGCCGTTTTCACCGGGTGCGTGATTTTCCGGCAGTGGAAGACTGCTGTGTTGATACGGCTTCAGGTCAGGGCTCCACAGGCGCGTCTGGGCGTCAGCTCCTTGCACCAGTAGCAGTTGGTCGACAAACGAAGAGAGCTTCACCTTGGCAGTCTTCGTTATGCTCGCGCCGGATTCGAACAAGCCCAGTTGCACAGCGCTTTGTGCGACAGACAGCAGGTGCTCCCACCCTTCCTGTTGCAGCCCTTCTGCCCAATCGACGATGCCTTCGAAGACGTCGTCGAGCATCTGGTAGGCCGTATACGCCAGCATCAACTCGCCGAGCAACGGCACGAACGGCGTCGTCACCAGGAGGGCGGCATTGAAGATGTCCGAGAGCATTTTTTCCAGGTTGTCCCACCACTCCCAACGGGCCATGCGGTCGGCATAGTCGGTGGAAATGGCGATTTCCCGGGCGTCATTCACCAGCTTGTTCAGTTTGACCCGGTACAGGTAATGCCAGAGGTTGTTCTGGTAGGGATCTTTGATCCGGTTAGGCGTGTCGTCCCGAATGGCCAGGGTCTGGAAGCGCAGCTTGGGTACTTCTACCGGGTCTGGCCGCCAGCTTGGGCGGTTATCGCCGGGCTCCTTTTCATGCCAGCGAACGATGGAAAGCCGGCTATTGAGCTCGTAGAAGAATCGTCCGCGTTGGTCATGGGCGACAAATTGGCTGAAAAACTGTTGGTAGCTTGGGGTGGCCGTCTCGGTGCCGGGCGTGCGGTCACGTAATCGGCCGGTCAGTTCTTTGATAAACGCCTGCGCGCTGGCGTATTCCTTGAGCGGGTGGGCCGGGTCTTCGGGAATGTAAACCAGCAGCCTGTGTGCGGTGGCGTCCAGTCGTACGGGGGCAATGACCAGGATACCGGTCAGGCGAGTATCGAGCAGGTCCAGGGTGTAGAAGTCGACTGTTTCCCCGCCGAGTTGCAGCGGGCCGTCGCGTTGCAGCAGCGTCTGAATGAGCGTGTAGCTGTCCTCGCCAATGTCTTTTCTGGCGAGCGCCAACTGCGCGGCGCTGTTCAACCCCGCTTTCAAGTGGCCAATGATGGCTTGTTGCAAAGGTATCGCCACCGACGGGTTGTCAAAGCCCAGCGCGGCCTTGAGATGCTGCAGGTACCGGGCGCCGATATTCAAATGTCGGCACAGGGTCTTGAACGTGTCGGCGGTCAGTGCCTGGGCGGTCACCCGGTGCGTGAACCTCAACTGTTCGCGCTGGCCTCGCGCATCTTCCTGCGACAGGAACGCGTAATCGACAAAGGTCTCCGATGCCGAAAAGTTGTGCAGCGCTGCCTCCACCAGTGTCGTTGTTCGCGCGGTGACACCGGGCTGCTGGTTAATGGCCCACCAGGGCAGTTTGATCGGGGCATAAAGGCGAATCGACGTATTCACCACATCGATGTCGCCGTAGTTGCTCAGGGCATTCTTCAGAAGCGGGATGGCAAATGCCTTGACGTCGTTGAGGTGCGCGAGCTTTTTGTCCACGGCGTTCTGGCTTGCCCAGTGGCGATCGATGGCCTGCTTGAACGGGCGGCGATACGCCGGGGACGGTGGGTTGAGGAAGCGTTCCGGGATGTTTGGCTGGAGCTGCTTCAAGGCGTTCAGGCGCTGCTCAGAGGCGCCCGGCAGCCAGGCAGGCAGCTGTTGCTTGATGAAGTCAAAATGGATCGGGGTATTTTCGGTGAGCATTTTTGATTGGACTGTCGGCGTTGAAGGCATGGCGGAATGATCCTTTGGTGATGCTTGGCTCATTCGATTGTGTTGAGTCCGCCTGCTGGAAAACCGCACATATTGCTTGGCTTTGTATGAACACTCGGAAAAGTATGCTGAGCGTTTGTCATCCTAAGCTGTCATACGATTCCTTGGTCGCTGTGGGAATCACCTACCGTCCAGCCACCGGATTAGTCTCTAAACCCCTATCCATGTTTAACTTGAATGTTCGTTCAAGTTAAACCCGGTGGTTCGCTGCCCGCTCACAACAGGAGGCTTACCTTTGCTGAGTCCGTTATTCACAGCCACATTTCCTACCCTCGGGGTGCATCGTTCATGAGTGCATCGTCCACCCCTGCCAGCGGCCAAGTGCGCATGAATGCGCCGGTTTTCTACTTTGCCGCTACCTTCATCCTGCTTTTTGGCATCACTGTCATCGCTATCCCGCAACAGGCCGGTGCCTGGCTGCTGGCGGCGCAAAACTGGGCGGCCAACACGGTCGGCTGGTACTACATGCTGGCGATGACCCTGTATCTGGTCTTCGTGGTGGTCACCGCGTTATCGGGCTACGGCAAGATAAAACTCGGTGCCGACCACGACGAGCCCGAATTCAGTTACCTGTCTTGGGCCGGCATGCTGTTCGCCGCCGGGATCAGCATCACGCTGTTTTTCTTCTGCGTGTCGGAGCCGCTGACGCACCTGGTGCAACCGCCCCAGGGCGCGCCGATGAATGCCGACGCCGCGCGCCAGGCCATGCAGATCCTGTTTCTGCACTGGGGCCTGCATGGCTGGGGCGTGTTCGCGTTCGTGGGCATGGCCCTGGCGTACTTCGCCTACCGGCATAACTTGCCGCTGGCGCTGCGCTCGGCGCTGTACCCGCTGATCGGCAAGCGCATCAACGGCCCCATCGGCTATGCGGTGGATGGCTTCGGCATTATCGCCACGGTGTTCGGCCTGGGCGCCGACATGGGCTTTGGCGTGCTGCACCTCAACTCCGGGTTGGATTACCTGTTTGGCATCGCCCACACCCAATGGATCCAGGTTGGCCTGATCACGCTGATGATGGGCGCGGCGATCCTCGTCGCCGTGGCCGGCGTCGACAAGGGCGTGCGGGTGATGTCCGACATCAACATGCTGCTGGCCTGCGCGCTGCTGCTGTTTGTGTTGTTCGCCGGCCCCACCCAGCACTTGCTCAACACCCTGATTCAGAACATCGGCGACTACCTGGGCGCATTGCCGACCAAGAGTTTCGACGTGTACGCCTACGACAAACCCAGCGACTGGCTGGGCGGTTGGACGGTGTTCTACTGGGCATGGTGGATTGCATGGTCGCCGTTCGTGGGCCTGTTTATCGCGCGTATTTCCCGTGGCCGTACCATCCGCGAATTCGTGTTTGGCGTGCTGCTGATCCCGCTGGGTTTCACCCTGGCGTGGATGTCTATTTTCGGCAACAGCGCTATCGACCAGGTGCTCAACCACGGGATGACGGCGCTCGGCCAGTCGGCCATCGACGATCCGTCGATGAGCCTCTACCTGCTGCTGGAAACCTACCCGTGGAGCAAGACCGTGATCGCGGTCACGGTGTTTATCAGCTTCGTGTTCTTCGTCACCTCGGCGGATTCCGGCACAGTAGTGCTCTCGACCCTCTCGTCCAAAGGCGGCAACGCCGACGAAGACGGGCCGAAATGGCTGCGCGTGTTCTGGGGCGCAATGACCGCGCTGGTCACCAGCGCTCTGCTGTTTGCCGGCAGTATCGACTCGCTCAAATCAGCGGTGGTGCTGACATCGTTGCCGTTCTCGCTGATCCTGCTGCTGATGATGTGGGGGCTGCACAAGGCCTTCTACCTGGAGTCGCAGAAGCAGATTGCCCAGTTGCATTCGTTGGCGCCGGTTTCGGCCTCGCGCAAAGGCAAGGGCGGCTGGCGCCAGCGCTTGAGCCAGGCGGTGCATTTCCCTTCGCGGGACGAGGTGTATCGCTTCCTTGAGTCGACGGTGCGCCCGGCGATTGAAGAGGTGACGGCGGTGTTTGTCGAGAAAGGCCTGAGCGTAGTCACCCAGCCGGACCCGTCCAACGACAGCGTCAGCCTCGAAATCGGCCATGGCGAAGAGCATCCGTTTATCTACCAGGTGCAGATGCGCGGCTACTTCACGCCGTCGTTCGCCCGCGGTGGCATGGGCTCGAAAGAGATCAACAACCGTCGCTACTACCGGGCAGAAGTGCACTTGAGTGAGGGCAGCCAGGACTACGACCTGGTGGGCTACACCAAGGAGCAGATCATCAACGACATCCTCGACCAGTACGAGCGCCACCTGCAGTTCCTGCACCTGGTGCGCTAGGGCTCAGGCCCTGATAAACAGGGCCAGTGCCACCAACGGCGCGCCGAATACCCCGCTGCCGATTACCAGCTCCGACATCAGGGGCTGGCCGGCGGTGATCACGCCCACGGCGCCGTTGACCACCGCCACCACCAACCAGATTCCGACAAAGCTGTAGGCCAGAAGGTGACGGCTAACGCCCAGCGTTTGGCCGATGAACAGCATCAGGGCGAGCAGGATCAGGCCGCAACTGATGACGATGACAGTGTGCATATGGAACTCCTGATTTCGAGGACCCGCTGTGGGAGCGGGCTTGCCCGCAAATGCGCAGTGTCAGTCAGCGGATATTGGCTGACCCACCGCCTTCGCGAGCAAGCCCGCTCCCACAGGAGGCATTGCTTGCCTATCGAAGAGGTGTAGTGGGCTTGAGCAAGTCCTGCAAACCGATCTTCAGACCAACCCGCCATTGGCGCGCAGGATCTGCCCGTTGACCCAGGCACCCGCCGGGCTCACCAGGAACGACACCACGCGGGCGATATCTTCCGGTTGGCCAAGGCGTTCCAGTGGCGCCATCTTGGCCAGGCCCTGGATCTGCTCTTCGCTCTTGCCGTGCAGGAACAACTCGGTTGCCACCGGCCCCGGAGCGACGGCGTTGACGGTGATACCGCGACCGCGCATTTCCTTGGCAAACACTTGCGTCAGGGATTCCACCGCCGCCTTGCTGGCGATGTACACCGCGTAGCCCGGGAAGTTGAGGCCGACGGTGCTGCTGGAGAAGTTGACGATGCGCCCGCCGTCATTCAGGCGTGTGGCGGCTTCACGCAGGGCGTTGAAGGTGCCGCGGGTGTGGATATCGAAATTCTGGTCGTAGAGCTCATCGCTGTGCTGGGCCAGGGGCAGGGCCTTGAGGATGCCGGCGTTGTTGATCAGCACATCGACCTTGCCCAGTTGCGCTTCGGTTTCGTCGAACAGGCGCTTGATGTCAGCGGGCTTGGCCACGTCGCCTTGAATCGCTATGGCTTGGTGGCCAGCCTGGCGCAGTTCCACCACCCGCTTCGATGCTTCGGTGGCGCTGCTCGCATAGTTGATGGCCACGGCGTAACCGTCGGCGGCGAGTTGTTTGGCGACCACGGCGCCGATGCCACGGGAACCGCCGGTGACGATTGCGACTTGAGTTTTCATGATGGGGGTGCCTTTCGGTGGGTGTGGAAGCAGGTTCACATGTTTACCGAAGGCGATAAATGCGCCAGAGTTGCCTTGACTGTTCAAGAATCGCCAACAATGGAGACGCGTCGTGGATCAGGTCAAAGCAATGAAGGTGTTCGTGCGCATCTACGAGCGCGCAAGCTTCACGTTGGCCGCCGATGACCTGAACTTGCCGCGCGCAACCCTCACCCACACCCTCAACCAATTCGAAGCCTGGCTGGGCACGCGCTTGCTGGAACGCAGCACCCGCCGCGTGCGCCCGACCCTGGATGGCGCGGCGTATTACCCGCGTTGCGTGCAGTTGCTGGCCGAGCTGGAAGAAGCCGAGCTGGCGTTTCGCAGCGTGGCGCCCAAGGGCCGCCTGCGGGTGGATTTGCATGGCACGCTGGCAAAGTATTTTGTGGTTCCGGCGCTGCCACAGTTCATGGCGCGTTACCCGCAGATCGAGCTGTCCATCAGCGAGGCGGACCGTTTTGTCGACCTGATCGCCGAAGGTGTCGATTGCGTATTGCGTGCAGGCACCTTGGGCGATTCGGCATTGATCGGCCGGCGCGTGGCGACCTTGCGGCAAGTGACCTGCGCCAGTCCCGGGTACCTGCGCAAACACGGTGAGCCGAAAAGCCTCGCAGACCTGAACCGGCACCGCGCGGTGAACTACGTGTCGCGCACCACGGCGAAACTGTTTCCGTTCGAATTCGTGGTTAATGGCGAGCTGCAGGAAGTGTCCATCGAGGGCGCATTGTCAGTGTTTGGCGCGGAGATTTATTCGGCCAGCGCGGTCGCCGGTTTGGGCATTATCCAGTGCCCGCATTACCGCATGGCCGCGCTGATCGAGCAGGGCGTGATGCGTGAAATTCTCACCGACACGCCACCGCCGCCGATGCCGGTTTCAGTGTTGTACCCCCATAACCGACACATGTCGCCGAGGGTGCGTGTGTTCGTCGACTGGCTCGCCGAAATCTTTGAAAATGCCCGCTAAGGCCCGTTCTTAAAGGGTTGCATAAATTTAATTTCATCCGTGAACGCTGCGTTTTGACGCGGAACTGTCATCTGGCCACTGCGTAATTGTGTGAAGCGTTTGACGCTTTCATTTCAGAACAGTGACGGAGACCGGTAACAATGAAGACGTTAATAAGCCCTATGGTGGGTGCCGCCATGGCGAGCTTTATGCTGTCCGCCCATGCCGATTTTATCGACGACAGCCACGCCGATGTGACCTTGCTCAATCGCTACCTCAACCAGCAAGGGCGTGATGTGGTGAACAGCACCGCCAAGGCCCACAGCGTGCGAGATTGGGGCCAGGGTTTCGAGTTCAACTTCAAGTCGGGCTACACCGAAGGGCCGGTGGGTTTCGGCCTGGATTTGCAGGCGTTCTACGGCTTGAAACTGGATTCCGGCGGCGACCTCAACGACAAGGACCACCAGGGCCGCTACCCCGGCAGCATGTTCCCGCTGGACAACGGCAAGTCCGCCGACCAGTTCGGCGTGCTCAGCCCGACGTTCAAGATGCGCTTTGCCAAGGATGAGTTGCGCCTCGGTACGCTGTACGGCAACAACCCGGTGCTGGCCAACACTGACGGCCGCCTGTACCAGCAGACCAACACCGGTGTGCAACTGGTGTCCAAGGACCTCACCGACTTCACCTTCACCGGTGGCGATATCTTCAAGACCAAGATCCGTAACGAAACCGGCGACCAGGGCATGATCACCGCCGGCGGCACCAAAGAGAGCGATCGCTTCCTGTTCGGGGGCGCGGATTACACCGGTTTGCAGAACACCACGCTGAGCCTTTGGTATTCCAACCTTGAGGATTACTACCAGCAGTTCTTCCTCGGCGCCAAGCGTCATGACGCGTTGTCCGTGGGTGCGATCGACACCGATGTGCGTGTGTTCCGCAGCCTGGGTGTCGGCGCCAACGCCGATGGCGATAAAGACTTTGCCGGCGCCGGCCTCTATGGCGATGGCACCAGCAAAGGCCGCATCAACCAGTCCACCGTCAGCTTGCTGGAAAGCTACAGCCTCGACGGGCACACCGTCGGCCTCGGCATCCAGAAAAACAGCGGCGACAGCGACTTCCCGTACCTGGATTCCGGCCTGAACAGCGGTGATGCACGCCAAGGCCCAGGCTCGGGTGCCGACACCCCGGCGCTGACCAACATGCAGTTGAATAAATTTCAACACGCCGGTGAGCGCACATGGCTTGCGCAGTACAAGTATGACTTCGGTAAGCTGGGCCTTACGGGCCTGTCGTTCTCGGCGGCCTATGCCCACGGTGATGACATCCGCACCGTACAAGGCACCACCAGCGAGTGGGAACGCAACATTGCCGTGGCTTACCAAGTCCCCACCGGCACCCTCAAAGGCCTGGGCGTGACCTGGAAAAATGCGCACGCCAGCCCGGACATTACCGGTGCCACGGTGCAAGATGAAAACCGCTTCTATGTGAGTTATGTCGTTCCCCTCTGGTAGGAAATTGCTGTAGAACGGAACGGCAGACTTAAGCGATTCAGCTGGTTAAAAGGCCTGGGAATATCGTTATTCCCAGGCCTTATTTGCCTACGTCCAAGAGAGGATTCGATGACTTACATTGCTGCCGAAAACCGCTATGAATCTATTCCGTATCGCCGCGTAGGCCGCAGTGGACTGGTGCTGCCGGCACTGTCCCTGGGGCTGTGGCACAACTTTGGCGACAGCACCCCGATCGATACCCAGCGCGCGCTGCTGCGCACTGCGTTCGACCTGGGGATCAACCACTTCGACCTGGCCAACAACTACGGCCCGCCCTACGGCAGCGCCGAGATCAACTTCGGCCGTTTGCTGCGCGAAGACTTCAAGCAGTACCGCGACGAGCTAATCATCTCCAGCAAGGCCGGCTGGGACATGTGGCCCGGCCCTTACGGCCAGGGCGGCGGGTCGCGCAAATACGTGCTGGCGAGCCTGGACCAGAGCCTGCAACGCCTGGGTGTCGACTATGTGGATATTTTCTATTCCCACCGTTTCGACGCCGACACCCCACTGGAAGAAACCGCCAGCGCCCTCGCCACCGCCGTGCAGCAAGGCAAGGCGTTGTACATCGGTATCTCGTCTTACTCGGGCGTGAAAACCCGCGAAATGGCGGCCTTGCTCAAAGAGTGGAAAGTGCCGTTGTTGATTCATCAGCCGGCCTACAACCTGCTCAACCGCTGGGTGGAAAAAGACCTGCTGGACACCACCGAAGAACTCGGTGCCGGGGTGATCGCCTTCACGCCGCTGGCCCAGGGTTTGCTGACCGACAAGTACCTCAATGGCGTGCCGGCTGATGCGCGGGTTAATCGCCCGGGCGGCGGTTCATTGCAGGCCAAGCACTTGTCCGAGGCAAACATTGCCCACGTGCGCGCACTGAACGAAATCGCCCAGCGCCGTGGCCAGAGCCTCGCGCAACTGGCGCTGGCCTGGACCCTGCGTGACCCCCGGGTGACCAGTGCGCTGATCGGCGCCAGCCGGCCGGAGCAGATTATCGAAAACGTCGGCGCGCTGAAGAACCTGAGCTTCAGTGCTGAGGAACTGGCGGAGATTGATCGGTTTGCGCAGGAAGGCGGGATTAACTTGTGGGAAAAACCATCTACCGCTGAATAACCGGGAAATTCGTCACGCTGCAAGCCAACTGTGGGAGCGGGCTTGCCCGCGATGGCGGAGTGTCAGTCGATGGATTTGTTACTGACCCACCGCTATCGCAGGCAAGCCAGCTCCCACCTTTGATTTTCGGTATGGCCAATTAGCCGGGCACAACCACGGTCACTGTGGGAGCCGGGCTTGCCCGCGATGGCGGAGTGTCAGTCGATGGATTTGTTGCTGATCCACCGCTATCGCAGGCAAGCCAGCTCCCACCTTTGATTTTCAGTGTGGCAAATTTACTCGCTGCACCCCCGGTCAGTGTGGGAGCGGGCTTGCTCGCGAAGGCGCTGGGTCAGTCTATGAATGTATAGGCTGACCCACCGCCGCAAGCCACCTCCTACTAAAACGGTACATCTCCCAGGATCGTCGCCCGGTGCATCACTCGCCGTTGCGGGCGGTAATCGTCCACCGCGTAATGCTGGGTCACGCGGTTGTCCCAGAACGCCACGTCATTTTCCTGCCAGCGCCAGCGGATGGTGAACTCCGGCCGCGTCGCGTGGGCAAACAGCAGCTTCAAAACCGCCTCGCTTTCCGCCGGCTCCAGCTCATTGATCCGGGTGGTAAACCCGTCACTGACAAACAGCGACTTGCGCCCGCTCACCGGGTGCGTGCGCACCACCGGGTGGGACAGCGGCGGGTTTTTCTTACGGGTTTCCTCCCAGCGCGCCAAGTCTTCGGCGGTGTTGCCAAAGCGCTCCAGCGGAAAGGATTTGGTGAAGTCGTGAGTGGCGGTCAGGCCATTGAGCAACACCTTGAACGGCTCCGACAGCGCCTCATACGCCGCGATCCCGCTGGCCCACAACGTATCGCCGCCAAACGCCGGCAGCCGCTTGGCGCTGAGCACCGCGCCGAGCGCCGGGGTCGGCAGGAAGGTCACGTCGGTGTGCCACACGGCGTTGTCGCGAACGTCGGTGACGGCGGTGTCGAGGATCAGCACTTCGGGCTGTTCCGGCACGTTGGGGTAGATCGGATGAATGTGCAGGTCACCGAAATTCGCCGCGAACCGCGCCTGTTGCTGCGGGTTGATCGGCTGGTCACGGAAAAACAGCACTGAGTGGGTGAGCAACGCCTGTTCGATGGCGTCGCGCTCCTCAGGGTTGAGCGGCAGGGTGATATCGACGCCACTGATCAGGGCGCCCAGGGCGGTGCTTATTGGCGTAACGGTCAGGCTGCTCATGCGGTTCTCACTCAGTGTGCCTGGCCATGCCACGGCACTAATTTGCGCTGCAGGGCACGCAGGCCCATTTCCATGGCGAAGGCGATCAGGGCGATCACCAAAATCCCCAGCACCACCACGTCGGTGACCAGGAACTGCGCCGCCGACTGCACCATAAAGCCCAGGCCGCTGGTGGCGGCGATCAGCTCGGCGGCGACCAATGTGGACCAGCCCACACCCAGGCCGATACGCACGCCGGTGAGGATGTCGGGCAGGGCGCTTGGCAGGATCACGTGGCGAATCAGTTGCGCGCGGGTGGCCCCCAATGACTGCGCTGCGCGCAGCTTGGCCGGGTCCACGGTGCGCACGCCGGTGGCGGTGGCGATGGCAATGGGTGCAAAGATCGCCAGGTAAATCAGCAGCACCTTGGACAGCTCGCCGATACCGCACCAGATCACGATCAGCGGCAAATAGGCCAGCGGCGGAATCGGCCGGTAGAACTCGATCAGCGGGTCGAGAATGCCACGTGCAATGCGGTTGGAACCGATGGCAATGCCCACGGGCACGGCGGTCAGCACCGCAAAGCCCAGGCCCAGGCCAATGCGCTGCAGGCTTGCGCCCAAGTGCTGCCACAAGGTGGAATCCATATAGCCCGTGGTCGCCAGCAGCCAGCCTTTTTGCAGCACGGCGGACGGCGGCGGCAGGAACAACGGCTCAATCAAACCGGTGGCGGTCACGGCCCACCAGATCGCCAGCAAGGTGACCAGTGTCAGCACACTGATCCAGCGCGTGCTCAGGCTGCGGCGTACCGGGATAACCGCGTGCGCTACCGGCTTGGCGGCGGTGGCGGGAAGTTCGTAGCTGCTCATGCGGACACCTGCCGTTGCGAGAACACTTTGCTCAGCACGTGTTCGCGGGTTTCGATAAAGCGCGGGTCGGACTTGATCGCCCGCGCTGATTCACCAGCGGCGTAGCGTTGACCAAAACCCAGGCTCAGGCGCTCGACGATCTGGCCCGGGTTGGGCGCGAGCAAAATCAAATCGGTGGCGAGGAACACCGCTTCTTCGATGTCGTGGGTAATCAGGAACACCGGCTTGGCCGTGCGCCGCCAGACTTGCAGCAGCAGCTCCTGCATCTGTTCGCGGGTGAAGGCATCGAGGGCGCCGAAGGGTTCGTCCATCAGCAGCACGCGAGGGTCTGCCGCGAGCGCGCGGGCCAGGCCGACACGCTGTTTCTGGCCGCCGGACAGTTGCCAGATACGGCGGCTGTCGAATCCGGCCAGGTCCACCAGCGCCAGCATTTCCCGGGCGCGCACTTCACGTTGCGCCTTGGGCACACCAGCCAGTTCCAGGCCGAAGCCGACGTTGGCCAGCACGTCCTGCCAAGGCAGCAGGGCGTCGTCCTGGAACACCACGCCACGTTCGGCGCTGGGGCCTTTGACCGGCACGCCATCAAGGGTGATGCGCCCGGCAGACGGTTCGACAAAACCGGCAATCAGGTTCAACAGCGACGTCTTGCCACTGCCGGACGGGCCGAGGGCCACCAGCAATTGCTGGGGCCCCAGGTCGATTGAGATGTCAGACAGTACCGGTTCTGTGGCGCCTGGGTACTGTGCGCTGATGCGCTCCAGTTGTAACAAGGCCATCGCGATGAACTCCCGAATCAGTGGGTGATGAACTTGGCGCTGACGAAAGGGGCGTAGTCCGGCAGCACGGCGTCGACCTTGCCTTGTTCCTTGAGGAACGCAGCGGTGTCGGTCACGGCCTTGGTGGTCGGTGCGCCCAGCAAGGTCACTTGGTCAGCGGCCAGCGGGTAGACGTTGCCTTGCAGCAGCAGCGGGATGTCACTGGCCTTGGCGCCGGAGAGTTTCACCAGCTTGTCGATGTTGGTTGTGTCGGCGATCCAGGCTTGTGGGTCTTTGCGGTAAGCGGCGTAGGCATCCAGGGTGACTTTGGCGAAGGCTGTGACGATTTCCGGGTGCTTCGCGGCAAAATCCTTACGCACGATCCACGCATCGAAGGTCGGCGCGCCGAACTTGGCCAGTTCGCCGGAGGTGATCAGCACTTTGCCGTTTTCCTTGGCCACGCCCAGAGCCGGGTCCCACACGTAAGTGGCGTCAATATCGCCGCGTTTCCAGGCGGCGATGATTGCCGGCGGGGCGAGGTTGAGGATGGTCACTTTCGACGGGTCGATGTTCCAGTGCTTGAGCGCGGCCAGCAGGCTGTAGTGGCCGGTGGAGACGAATGGCACCGCGATTTTTTTGCCGATCAGGTCCTGCGGGCTGTTGATGCCCGAACCATTGCGCGCCACCAGGGCTTCGGCGCCGCCGATCTGGGTGGCGACGAGGAAGGTTTCCACCGGCACCTTGCGGGTGATCGCAGCGGTCAGCGGGCTGGAACCGAGGTAGCCGATCTGCACATCGCCGGAAGCGATGGCGGCGATGATGTCGGCGCCATTGTCGAATTTGCGCCAGTCGATCTTGGCGTTGATGGCTTTTTCATAGGCGCCGTCAGCCTGAGCGACCTTGGCTGGGTCTACGGTGGTCTGGTAAGCGATGGTCACATCCGCCGCCTGGGCAAACAGGCTGGCACCGGCCAGGGACAATGCTGCCAAGAGGCGCAGAGGGGTCAAAAGTTTCAAAGGGAAGCTCCTCAATCAGGCGGCCGAGGGTCGGCGTGTGAGGAGACTAAATGATCTAAGAATCCGAAAATAAATAACATTTTCGAATTAGCTTATTAGGAGAAGTGAATGTGAATCCGTGATCGTTCCCGCGCTCCGCGTGGGAATGCAGCCCAGGACGCTTCGTGTCCCAAAGCGTGACGCAGAGCGTCACAAGAGGCGTTCCCACACAGAGCGTGGGAACGATCAGTGAATTAGCTTGTTAGAAGAAAAGTGAGCGCAGGTTTTCGAGTCAATCAGAACAAAGGTGGGAGCTGGCTTGCCTGCGATAGCATCGCCTGCGTATCGCTGATACACCGAGGTGACTGCATCGCAGGCAAGCCAGCTCCCACACAAGCCAGCTCCCAC
>NZ_JBARTQ010000176.1:0-3190 GCF_049645325.1 Pseudomonas sp.
CACCGCTTTCGCGAGCAAGCCCGCTCCCACAGTTTGATTGCATTTGAGGTCAGGCAGCTTCGGCGGCCAATGCTGCAATCACCGCGGGCCGTGCGCCTATACGCTGTTGAAACGCAGCCAACGCCGGCCACTGTTGCAGATCAATAGCGTGAAACGCCGCCCAGCGCAGCACCACAAACAAATACGCATCCGCCACCGAATACTGCGCGCCCAACAGGTAATCCTGACGCTCCAACGTCTGCACCAGCACCGCAAAGCGCTTGAACAGCGTGGCCTGGAACATCGCCCGCACATCGCCCTGAATCGCCGCATTGAAGAAAATCGCCAGCCCGCCATGGATCTCGCTGGCGATAAAGTTCAGCCATTCCTGCAAACGCACGCGCGCCCAGCTGCCGTTGGCAGGCGCGAGGTGGACATGCGGTTTCAGGTCGGCAAGGTATTGCAGGATCGCGCTGGCCTCGGTCAGCACCTCGGCGTTGTCCAGTTGCAGCGCCGCCACGTAGCCCTTGGGGTTGATCTGCAGGAAATCCTCGCCATGGGCAGTGGTTTTAGCCTGGTTATCCACACGCACCAACTCAAACGGCAGCGCCAATTCCCGCAGCACGATGTGGGGGGCAAGTGAACAGGCGTGTGGGAAGAAATACAGTTTCATCAGGGGCGGCTCCGTTGGGTTTGCGCCAGTCTTACGGGCATGGCACCGTGCGTAAAATTAAACCTTCAGACCCTATCCATAAGGACAGCTACTGCCATGATGAACCTGATGCACTGGCGCCTGCTGGTGGCCGTGGCCGATCACGGCAGCATTACCGCCGCCGCCGAGCACGTGGGCATGACCCAGTCCGCCGCGAGCCAGGCCATGGCGTCCATGGAAACAACGTTGGGTGCGCAATTGTTCACCCGTGAACCGCGCAAGACCCTGCCCACTGCGCTTGGGCTGAGTGTGATCGAGCAGGCGCGGGTGATGATGGCGGCGCTGCAGACGATTCGTACAACGGTCGACGAAGCGCGCCCATTGCTGCGTGGGAGTATTCGCATCGCCAGTTTCCCGATGGTGCTGGCGACGTTTCTGACGCCTCTATTGCAGCGTTTCCGTCAATTGAACCCGGGCATTGAGGTCACCACCCTGGACGTCACCGACAGCGAGGTGCACACCTTGCTCGACGCCGACCTGATCGACCTCGGCGTGGTGCTCAACCCCAAGCCGGAGCGCAATGCCACGGTCTTGGGCCGCGATTTCTGGATGGCGGTGCTGCCCGCCCATCATCCGTTTGCACAGCGCCCGGCCGACGCGACCGTGACGCTGGAAGAATTCCTTGAGCAACCCTTCGTGCTCGCCACCGGCGGCTGCACCGCCAATGCCCGCAGCCTGGCCAGCGCGGCAGGCTTGACCCTGCGTGATATCCGCGTGGAAGTGCGCGAATGGAACAGCGCCTACAACCTGGTGCGCGAAGGCGTCGGCGTCACGCTGGTGCCCGAAATGGCCCTGCCGGCCCAGCGCAACGGCCTGCGTGTGATGCCGCTGGAGGCGCCGTTGCACCGCGAGTTTGCCTTGGTAGGTTCACACACCCGTCCGCCTTCCGCTGCCGTCAGTGCATTGTTAAAAATGCTCGCTGACTAGTGGCCTTGCATAGCGCCAAGCCCTGTCTATGCTCACCCAGAACCGTTGATGACGTTTGGCATATAAAGCGTTTCGGATGGTTATTTCCCCATGAAGGTTTGCCAGCACTATCCAAAAATGAATGGAATGCGCCTTCCAGGCGCCGGGAATCAAGGGTGATCTGACCATGTTTAACCGCCACCACAAATCCGACCTGCAAGAAATCCAGCGTTTCTCCTGCGCCCTCACCGAAGCCAACGCCAAACTCGCCGCCATCAGCCGTTCCATGGCGATGATCGAGTTCGACCGCAACGGCGTGATCCTCGATGCCAATGAAAACTTCTGCAAAACCATGGGCTACAGCGTTGAGGAGATCCGTGGCAAACATCATCGGGTCTTCTGTGAAGAGGCCTACACCCACACCGAGGCCTACGCCAAACTGTGGCGCGACCTGGCGCGGGGCGAAGCGCTGAGCGGCACCTTCATGCGGCTGAACAAACGCGGCCAGGAAGTGTGGCTCGAAGCCAGTTACATGCCCGTGCTGGACAGCAACAACCAGGTGCAGAGTGTGATCAAAGTGGCGTCGGACATTTCCGCACGGGTCCACCACGAACATGAAAACCAGAGCCTGATCGACGCCATCAGCCGTTCCATGGCCGTGATCGAATTCACCCCCCAAGGCCAGATCATCAACGCCAACGACAACTTCCTGCGCACCGTGCAGTACTCGCGTGAAGAAATCATCGGCCAGCACCACAGCATGTTCTGCCATCGCGCCGAGGTTGAATCGCCGGCGTACAAAGCGTTTTGGGCCTCGCTCAACCGTGGCGAATATCACTCCCACCGCTTTGAGCGTAAGAACAAATACGGCAAGACCCTGTTTCTGGAAGCGTCCTACAACCCGATTTTCGATACCAACGGGCGCCTGTACAAAGTGGTGAAGTTCGCCAGCGACATCACCGACCAGGTCACCACCCTGCGCACCGCCGCCGATTCGGCCCACGCCACCTCGGTACAAAACGACGCCTGCGCACGCAAGGGCTCGGAGGTGGTGCAGCAAACCGTGCAGATCATCGAAGAAATTTCCCACGACCTGAACCAGGCAGCGCAAAGCATTGATGCGGTCAGCAAACAGTCGGAAATCATTGGCGCCATCGTGCAGACCATCCGCAGCATTGCCGAGCAGACCAACATGCTCGCGCTCAACGCGGCGATTGAAGCGGCGCGGGCCGGTGAGCATGGGCGCGGGTTTGCGGTGGTGGCCGATGAAGTGCGCAGCCTGGCGGCGCGGACCAGCCAGGCGACGGTGGAAATTGTCGATGTGGTGCGCAAGAACCACGACCTGTCGCTGAGTGCGGTGTCGAGCATGCAGTCGAGCTTGAGCCGTACCGGGTTGGGGGTGGAACTGGCGAATGAAGCGGGGCAGGTGATCCTGGAGATTCAGGAAGGCTCACGGCATGTGGTGGATGCGATCAGTCAGTTCAACTCGACGTTGCAACTGCAATAAACAGCGCTGATCGCGCGCGCTGGCTTGTTGTGCTGAGCGGGCTTGTTGTGGTGAGCGGGCTTGCCCCGCGCTGGGCTGCGCAGCAG
>NZ_JBARTQ010000177.1:0-10387 GCF_049645325.1 Pseudomonas sp.
GCCACGCATGGCTGAATGATCCACCGCTTTCGCGAGCAAGCCCGCTCCCACACAAGCCGGCTCCGCAGCTAGCAATCAGTGCGTACGCGCGACCGCAAACTCACTCAGCTCAACCAGGGCATCCCGGTATTCGCTGGCCGGCAGGGCTTCCAGGCACTTGATGGCGCGGGCCACGTAGTCACGCGCCAGTTGTGCGGTGTATTCCAGGGAACCCGACGCTTCCACGGCGCCACGAATGGCCTCCAGGTCTTCGATGCCGCCTTTCTGGATCGCCTTGCGCACCAGTGCAGCCTGTTCCGGCGTGCCTTCGCGCATGGTGTAGATCAGCGGCAGGGTCGGCTTGCCCTCGGCCAGGTCGTCACCGACGTTCTTGCCCAGTGTCTCGGCGTCGCCCTTGTAGTCGAGCAGGTCGTCTACCAGCTGGAACGCCACGCCCAGGTGATCACCAAAGGTGCGCAGGGCTTCCGACTGTTCGGCGGTCGCGCCACACAGGGCGGCGGCGCTGTGGGTCGAGGCTTCGAAGAGCATCGCGGTTTTGCCGCGAATCACTTCCATGTAGGTTTCTTCGGTGGTGCTGGCGTCGCGGACCTTCGACAGCTGCAACACTTCGCCTTCGGCGATGATGCGCGTGGCCTGTGAAAGAATCTTCATCACCGGCATCGAACCCAGTTCGACCATCATTTCGAACGAGCGCGAGTAGAGGAAGTCGCCGACCAGCACGCTCGGCGCGTTACCCCACATCGCATTGGCGGTCTCGCGGCCACGGCGCATGCCAGACATGTCGACCACGTCGTCATGCAGCAGGGTCGCGGTGTGCAGGAATTCGATAGTGGCGGCCAGCAGGCGCAGGTCATCGCCTTCGCGGCCCAGGGCCTTGCCACACAGCAACACTAATAAAGGACGCAGGCGTTTACCGCCCGCCGACGTAATGTAGTCGCCAATTTTGGAGACCAGCGGCACTTTAGACGTCAGCTGCTGCTTGATGATGCCGTCGACGGCGCTAAAATCGTCCGCGACCGCGCGGTAGAAAGCTTGGGGTTGCATCAGCGACAGTCGCTCCAGAAGGGTTGCGCGGCATGCTAGGACCCTCACCCCCGGGTGTCAAGGCGCGATAGACGGCCCCTTGCAACACGTCAAAGCCTTGCGTACAATCGCGCACCCTGAACTTCCTGGGCAGCACCTGCCTTACGCAATTGCATTCGGGACGTCCATCCCATGCAGCCATGCCAGCCAATACCTCTTCTTATAAAGCGCTGGGTGAGCAGGATTATCGGAGAAATACCATGTCGTACGCAGTAATTGTTACTGGTGGCAAGCAATACAAGGTCGCCCCAGGTGAATACCTGAAGATCGAAAAACTGGAAATCGCTACCGGCGAATCCGTTACCTTTGATCGCGTTCTGTTGGTCGCCAATGGCGATGACGTGAACATCGGCGCTCCAGTTGTTGCTGGCGCTACCGTTGTGGCTGAAGTGATCTCCCAAGGTCGTCACGATAAAGTCCGCATCATCAAGTTCCGTCGTCGTAAGCACCACATGAAGCGTATGGGCCACCGCCAGTGGTACACCGAGATCAAAATCACCGGTATTCAGGCTTAATTTCAGCCTAATTCCTCACTAGGAGAATTGACTCATGGCACACAAAAAAGCTGGTGGTAGTACCCGTAACGGTCGCGACTCAGAAGCCAAACGCCTTGGCGTTAAGATGTATGGCGGCCAGAAAATCATTCCGGGCAACATCATCGTGCGTCAGCGCGGCACCCAATTCCACGCCGGTTACGGTGTTGGCATGGGTAAAGATCACACCCTCTTCGCTAAAATCGAAGGCGTGATCAAGTTTGAAGTAAAGGGCGCTTTCAACCGCCGTTACGTGAGCGTTGTCGCCGCTTAATCGCGCGATCGCTGGAAAAGCCCTGTCTCGCGACGGGGCTTTTTCGTTTGTGGAGTGAGTCTCTTGCAAAGCTGTTTGTGATGGGCTCAGGCGCTGGATTGGCGGTCGTTGTTTGAGGTCGCTGCGCTCATTTTTGCAAGAGTCTTATGTCTTGGTTTCTTAAGCTCGTCCATGCGACGAGAGGCGTTTTGTTATGAAGTTCGTTGATGAAGTTTCCATCCGAGTAAAAGCAGGCGACGGCGGTAACGGTTGCATGAGTTTCCGTCGCGAAAAGTTCATCGAAAACGGTGGCCCAAACGGCGGTGACGGCGGTGACGGCGGTTCCATCTACATGATGGCCGACGAAAACCTCAACACCCTGGTCGACTACCGTTACACCCGGCACTTCGATGCCGAGCGCGGCTCCAACGGCGGCAGCACCGACTGCACCGGTAAAAAAGGCGAAGACCTGGTACTGCGTGTACCGGTCGGCACCACGATCATCGACTCCGCTACCCAGGAAGTGATTGGCGACCTGACCAAGGCCGGCCAGAAACTGATGGTTGTGCAGGGCGGCTGGCACGGTCTGGGTAACACCCGATTCAAGTCCAGTACCAACCGTGCACCACGCCAGACCACGCCGGGCAAGCCGGGCGAGCAGCGTGACCTGAAGCTGGAAATGAAAGTACTCGCTGACGTAGGCCTGCTGGGCTTGCCGAATGCCGGTAAAAGTACCTTCATCCGCTCGGTGTCTGCGGCCAAGCCGAAAGTCGCCGACTACCCGTTCACCACCCTGGTGCCGAACCTGGGCGTGGTCAGCGTAGACCGCTGGAAAAGCTTCGTGGTCGCCGACATTCCCGGTTTGATCGAAGGCGCTTCCGACGGCGCTGGCCTGGGGATTCGCTTCCTCAAGCACTTGTCGCGTACCCGCTTGCTGCTGCACCTCGTCGACATGGCGCCGCTGGATGACACCAGTGCTCCAGACGCCGCCGAAGTGATCGTCAGCGAGCTGACCAAGTTCAGCCCGGCCCTGGCCGAGCGTGATCGTTGGCTGGTGCTGAACAAGTGCGACCAGATCCTTGAAGAAGAGCACGAAGAACGCGTCAAGGAAATCGTCGAGCGCCTGGAGTGGACCGGCCCGGTCTACGTGATCTCGGCCATCGCCAAAGAAGGCACCGAGCGCCTTTGCCGCGACATCATGCGCTACCTCGAAGACCGTGCCGACCGCCTGGCGGCTGACCCGGTATTCAAGGCAGAGCTGGCCGAACTCGATCAGCAGATCGAAGACGAAGCCCGCGCTCAACTGCAGGCCCTGGACGACCAGCGTGCCCTGCGCCGCAGCGGCGTGAAGTCGGTCCATGACATCGGCGACGATGATTGGGACGAAGAAGACGTGGATGATGAAGACGGTCCGGAAATCATTTACGTGCGCGACTGATTCGTTGCAGTAAACTTAAGCGCCGCTCACTCGAGCGGCGTTTTAGTATCTGGAAATCGGTCACCACGAATAACGTTATGGGTCGCGCTGGGTCGCGCGGCACTCACACTAAGGTTGAAGATGATGCGGAGCAAAGTGACAGGTGCGCAGCGTTGGGTCGTTAAGATCGGTAGCGCGCTGCTGACGGCGGATGGCAAAGGCCTGGATCGCGCAGCAATGAGCGTCTGGGTCGAGCAGATGGTGGCCTTGCATGAGGCCGGTGTCGAGTTGGTACTGGTGTCGTCCGGGGCGGTTGCCGCCGGGATGAGCCGCCTCGGCTGGACCGCGCGACCCAGCGCGATGCACGAGCTGCAAGCCGCCGCCGCCATCGGCCAGATGGGCCTGGTGCAAGCCTGGGAATCCAGCTTTGCCGAGCACGGCCGCCACACGGCGCAGATCCTGCTGACCCACGACGACCTGTCCGACCGCAAGCGCTACCTCAACGCCCGCAGCACCTTGCGTGCGTTGGTCGAACTCAAGGTCATCCCGGTGATCAACGAAAACGACACGGTGGTCACCGACGAAATCCGTTTTGGCGACAACGACACCCTGGCTGCGCTCGTAGCCAACCTGGTGGAGGCCGACCTGCTGGTGATCCTCACTGATCGCGATGGCATGTTCGACGCCGACCCGCGCAACAACCCCGATGCCAAATTGATCTACGAAGCCCGTGCCGACGACCCGGCGCTGGATGCCGTGGCCGGCAGTGTCGGCGGTGCCCTGGGCCGTGGCGGCATGCAGACCAAGCTGCGCGCGGCACGCCTGGCGGCACGTTCGGGGGCGCACACGATCATCGTCGGTGGGCGCCTGGAGCGCGTGCTGGATCGTCTCAAGGCCGGTGAGCGCATCGGCACGTTGCTGTCGCCGGAACGCGGCATGCTCGCGGCGCGCAAACAATGGCTGGCCGGTCATCTGCAAACCCGTGGCACGCTGGTGCTCGATGATGGCGCGGTGTCAGCCTTGTCCCAAGGCAACAAAAGCCTGCTGCCGGTAGGCGTCAAGCTCGTGCAGGGCAGCTTTCGCCGTGGCGAGATGGTGGTGTGCGTGGCGCCCGACGGTCGCGAGATCGCCCGTGGCCTGGCCAACTACAGCGCCCTTGAAGCGCAGAAAATCATTGGACAATCGTCAGATGCGATTGTCGGACTATTGGGTTACATGGCCGAACCGGAACTGGTTCACCGCGATAACCTGATCCTGGTCTAACCAAAGGAACCACACGATGCGTGTCATGAAGGGATTGCTCGGCCTGCTGTTGGCCATGCCGCTGCTGGCCTCGGCTGAAGAAATTGGCCAGGTGTCGACGGTGTTCAAGTTCGTCGGCCCCAACGACCGGATTGTGGTCGAAGCGTTTGATGACCCCAAGGTCGATGGCGTGACCTGCTACCTGTCGCGCGCCAAGACCGGCGGCGTAAAAGGCGGCCTGGGCCTGGCCGAAGACCGTGCCGAAGCGTCGATCGCCTGCCGTCAGGTAGGCCCGATCCACTTCAAGGGTGAGCTCAAGGACGGCGATGAAGTGTTCAAGGAACGCACCTCGCTGGTGTTCAAGACCATGCAAGTGGTGCGTTTCCTCGACAAGAAGCGCAACACCCTGGTTTACCTGGTCTACAGCGACCGTTTGATCGAAGGCAGCCCACAGAACGCCGTCACGGCGATTCCAATTTTGCCCTGGCCGACGGCGCAATAACCGGCGGGCGAGTTTTTCAATCGGCGTCTATGATTGCAGGCTTGCGGGCTGTAATCTCGAAATGCCGCAACGCGAAGAACATGGGATATCTGGAGTTCGTCATGAGTGCTTTCCACGACCTGAAACTCAAAGCTTTAGACGGTCATGAGCTGCCGCTGGCGCCCTTCAAGGGGCAAGTAGTGCTGGTGGTAAACGTGGCCTCCAAATGTGGCTTGACCCCGCAGTATGCGGCGCTGGAGAACCTCTACCAGCAGTACAAGGACCAGGGTTTTACCGTGCTGGGCCTGCCGTGCAACCAGTTCGCTGGCCAGGAGCCGGGTAGCGAGGAAGAAATCCAGGCATTCTGCAGCCTGAACTATGGCGTGACATTTCCGTTGGGCAGCAAGCTCGACGTCAATGGTCATGATCGCCATCAGCTCTACCGCCTGCTGGCGGGTGAGGGGGCCGAGTTTCCTGGGGATATCACCTGGAACTTCGAAAAATTCCTGCTGGGCAAGGATGGCCGCGTGCTCGCGCGCTTCTCACCGCGTACCGCGCCGGATGACCCGACGATCATCCAGGCCATCGAAAAAGCGCTGAGCTGATCATTCGATAAGGTTGCTGTTGTGGTGAGCGGGCGTGCCCTGCGCCGGGCTGCGAAGCAGCCTTTCAATCTCACCACTTTTACCCCTTAATCACCCAAATCAATAGTGCTGTTCAGCACGTCGCACTCTCCATATTATCCACATCATAAATCCCTCTGCCGTGGAGTGCTCCCATGCCTGTCCAAGCCTTGTTCAAACCCTTCCAGCTCGGTGCACTGCAGCTGACCAGCCGCGTGGTCATGGCGCCGATGACCCGTTCGTTTTCGCCGGGTGGCGTGCCCAACGCCAACGTTATCGAGTACTACCGCCGTCGCGCCGCCGCTGGCGTCGGCCTGATCATCACCGAAGGCACCGTGGTCGGCCATCAAGCCTCCAACGGCTACCCGAACGTCCCGCACTTTTACGGTGAGGTCGCGCTGGCCGGCTGGAAAAAAGTGGTCGACGCCGTGCACGCCGAAGGCGGCAAGATCGTCCCGCAGCTGTGGCACGTGGGCAGCGTGCGCCGTATCGGCACTGAGCCTGATGCCAGCGTGCCGGCCTACGGCCCGATGGAAAAACTCAAGGACGGCAACGTCGTCGTCCACGGCATGACCACCCAAGACATTAAAGAGGTGATCAACGCGTTCGCCCAGGCCGCCAAGGATGCGCAAAGCATTGGCATGGACGGCGTGGAGATCCACGGCGCCCACGGTTACCTGGTCGACCAGTTCTTCTGGGAAGGCACCAACCAGCGCACCGACGAATACGGCGGCAGCCTGGCCAACCGTTCACGCTTTGCCATCGAGCTGATCCAGGCCACCCGCGCTGCGGTGGGCCCGGACTTCCCGATCATCTTGCGGTTCTCCCAGTGGAAGCAGCAGGACTACACCGCACGCCTGGTGCAAACCCCAGAGGCCTTGGGTGAATTCCTCAAGCCGTTGTCTGACGCGGGTGTGGATATTTTCCACTGCTCCACCCGTCGTTTCTGGGAGCCTGAATTCGAAGGTTCCGACCTCAACCTGGCCGGCTGGACCCGCCAGCTCACCGGCAAGCCGACCATCACCGTCGGCAGCGTTGGTCTAGATGGCGAGTTCCTGCAGTTCATGGTCAACACCGACAAGGTCGCGCAACCGGCCAGCCTGGAAAACCTGCTGGAACGCCTGAACAACGACGAGTTCGACCTGGTTGCCGTGGGCCGTGCCCTGTTGGTGGACCCGGATTGGGCGCTGAAGGTGCGCGAAGGCCGCGAGGGCGACATCCTGCCGTTCAGTCGTGAGGCGTTGACGACGCTGGTGTAAGGCTCGCCTGTTCTGACGTCATCGCGAGCAACCCCGGCCTCCACAGTGGAATGCATTTCCCAGTGGGAGCGGGCTTGCCCGCGATAGCGCTCTGACAACCAACACGCCTGTCAGATCAAACGCGACGCCGCTGCAATCACCGGCTGCTCGCCGCACACCCCACGGAGTTGTCGCTCAAACTGCTCGATAATCGCCGGCCAGCCCTGGCGACTTGCGTGCTGGCGCGCATTCAAGCGCATGCGACGCAAGCTCTCCGCATCCTCCAGCAGCCAATTGGCCGCATCGCAGAACGCATCCTCATCCCCCGGCATGGCCAGCACGCCGTTGTAGCCATGGCGAATGTGTTGGGTCGCGGCCGCCTGGTCATAGGCCACCACGCCCAATCCCGAGGCCATGGCTTCCAGCACCACGTTGCCGAAGGTTTCGGTCAGGCTGGGAAACAGGAACACATCCCCCGACGCGTAATGCCGCGCGAGTTCTTCACCGCGCAAAGTGCCGCAGAAAATCGCCTCGGGCAGTTCCTTTTCCAGCATCGCCCGTTGTGGGCCATCGCCGACAATGATCAATTTCATCTGGCGCAAGGGGTAGGTGTCCTGCAAGGTGTCGAAGCAGCGCTTGAGCAGCCCCAGGTTCTTTTCCTGCGCCAGCCGGCCTACGTGCAGCACGGCGATTTGCTCACTGTTCAATGCCCAACTTTCCCGCAATGCGTTATCGCGTTTGGCCGGGTGGAACAATTGGCTGTCGACCCCTCGGGACAACATCCCCAGGCGCTCGAAATGCCGGCGTTCCAGCTCCAGGCGTTGGCTGGCGCTCGGCACCAGCGTCAGCGTCGAACGGTTATGAAACCAGCGCAGATAGTGGGTGACCATGCGGCTGAGCAGGCTCAAGCCGTATTGATTCGAGTACTGCTGGAAATTGGTGTGAAAACCGCTGACAACGCTGATCCCCAGGCGCCGTGCCGCGCGCAAGGCAGATAAACCCAGCGGTCCTTCGGTGGCGATATACAACACGTCCGGGCGCTGGCGGGTCCAGCGCCGCAGCAACTTGTGCATCGACGACTGGCCCCATTGCAAGCCTGGGTAACCCGGCAGCGGCCAGCCACGGCACAGCAACAACTCGTCATCGCTGGGGCGGGTCTGGTCGGCACCTTGGCGTGGGCGCACCAATTCGACCTGATGGCCGCGCGCGCGCAAACCCTCACACAGACGGCCAAGGGTATTGGCCACCCCGTTGATCTCCGGCGGGAAGGTTTCAGTAATCAGGGTGATGTGAAGCGAGGCTGTCGTCATGACCCACAGTGTCACCGTGGGCCATGTCGTCATTGTGTCATCGGGATGATGGATTTATGACTTGGCGACAGTCTGCTGCGCCATGGCCTCGGCACCTTGCTCGCGCACCCAGAACAATGTGGCGCCGGCCACTGCGGCCGGCATCATCAGCAGGTTGACCACCGGCACCAGCAGTACCAGGTAGACGATGCCGCCGAAACTCATGCTCTGCCAGCGTTTCTGGCGCAGCCAGGCGAGCATTTCGTTCCAGCCCAGCTTGTGGTTGTCCGCCGGGTAGTCGATGTACTGGATCGCCATCATCCATACGCCGAACAGCAGCCAAAGCGGCGCGGCAATGAGGTTGACCACCGGAATGAACGACAGGATAAACAGGCCAATGGCGCGTGGCAGGAAGTAGCCCAGTTTGCGCATTTCCCGGGCCAGGGTGCGTGGGACCATCGCGATCAACTCGCCCCAACTGAACGCAGGGAAGTCATCGGTGCCGCGCACCACCACTTCGACTTTCTCGGAAAGAAACCCGTTGAACGGCGCAGCGATGATATTGGCCAGCATGGTGAAGGTGAAAAACACCATCAGTACCACCAGCACCACAAACAGCGGCCACAGCAGGTAATTCAGAAAGCTCAGCCAACTCGGCAGCGTCGGCATCAGGTGATCGACCCACAGGCTGAACTGATGGCCGGCGAAGTAGATCAAGCCGACGAACAGCACCAGGTTGATCGCCAGCGGCAGCAATACAAACAGACGCAGGCCGGGGCTCAACACCAGTTTGAGGCCTTCGCGCAGGTATTGCGGGCCGGAAAGAGCAGGGGCGGGCATGGAGAACTCCGAGCAGGATGACGAACGCGCCGACCTTACCGCCTTTGCACGGGAGGTGAAAGCGGCGACATCAACGGTAACAAAGGCGTCGATCAACCGGGTCGACTGCATAGAGACCACCTATGAGCTGGATTGTTATTCCGTATTTCCTTAATCTTGCCCCCCTCGATACGCTGCACCCATTATTTTTCAGGACATGCGAGTTCAAGCCTTCCCCAAGTGCTTCGCGGTCCTTTTTTATTCCAGCCGCCTTGTTGTCCGGGCGGTCGATAGGAGTGAGTCATGTCTGATACCCGTCATTCGCGAGTGATTATTCTCGGTTCCGGCCCTGCCGGTTACAGCGCTGCCGTCTACGCTGCCCGGGCCAACCTCAAGCCGCTGCTGATCACCGGCATGCAGGCGGGCGGTCAGTTGACCACCACCACTGAAGTCGACAACTGGCCGGGCGACGTCCATGGCCTGACCGGCCCGGTGTTGATGGAACGGATGAAAGAGCACGCCGAGCGCTTTGAAACCGAGATCGTCTTCGACCACATCAATAAAGTCGATTTCTCGAAAAAGCCTTACAGCCTGACCGGCGACAACGGCGTGTACACCTGTGACGCGCTGATCATTGCCACTGGCGCCAGTGCCCGTTACCTGGGCCTGCCGTCCGAAGAAGCGTTCATGGGCAAGGGCGTGTCGGCCTGCGCGACCTGCGATGGTTTCTTCTACCGCAACAAGCCGGTCGCTGTGGTCGGTGGCGGCAACACGGCCGTGGAAGAAGCGCTGTACCTGGCCAACATCGCCAGCACCGTGACCCTGGTTCACCGCCGCGAGACCTTCCGCGCCGAGAAGATCCTGATCGACAAGCTGCACGCCCGTGTCGCTGAAGGCAAGATCATCCTCAAGCTCAACGCCACCCTGGACGAAGTCCTGGGCGACAACATGGGCGTGACCGGTGCTCGCCTGAAAAACAACGACGGCAGCTTCGACGAGCTGACAGTCGACGGCGTGTTCATCGCCATCGGCCACACCCCGAACACCTCGCTGTTCGAAGGCGTGCTCGAAGCCAAAGACGGCTACCTGGTGGTGCAAGGCGGCCGTGAGGGCAATGCGACTGCGACCAACATCGAAGGCATCTTTGCTGCCGGTGACGTGGCCGACCACGTTTACCGCCAGGCCATTACCTCGGCCGGCGCCGGTTGCATGGCGGCCCTGGATGCCGAGCGTTACCTCGACGGTTTGAAAGACGCTTCGTTCTAAACCGCTGAAACAAAAAAACCGGCTGCGAGGCCGGTTTTTTTATGCGCAAAATTCAAGCTGCACCACAGTGCTGATGTGTTAACCCGATCACTGTGGGAGCTGGCTTGCCTGCGATAGCGGTGTGTCAGTCACCACCGCTATCG
>NZ_JBARTQ010000178.1:0-32051 GCF_049645325.1 Pseudomonas sp.
GGAGCGGGCTTGCCCGCGATAGGGCTGAAAGCCCGCTTTAACCGGCGACGCCAACCTCTTTGGGCAAGCGCTCATCAATCACTTGGTACAACGCGCTGCTCTGCGGCCAATTGCGCATGAACCGCGCGCGGTCCTTGGCAAACGCCGGGGCGAAGCTGGCGACGGAGCTGTGCTGACACATGGCATCCAAGTCGATCAACGCCCAGCGATCCTCAGCCCAGAACAGGTTATGGCCTTTGAAATCGCCATGACTGATGCGCTCGCGGATCAGCTCGGCAAACAGATGGTCCAGCGCCAGCAGTTCGCTTTCGGGCGCATCACCGCGCTCAACATAGGGTGCAAAGCGCTCGATGATATCCGGGCCCGGCAAGTACTCAGTGACCAGATAAGCCCGGCTGCGCAGCCAGAAAAACCGCTTCTCCAACACCGCCAGAGGCTTGGGCGTCGCGATGCCGAGAAACGCCAGGCGATTACCTTCGCGCCAGGAATGCCAGGCACGGCTCGGGCGCCAGAAGCGCTTGAGCCAATGGGCAAACCCCTTGATGTTGTAGCGTTTGATCACCAGTGGCCGACCGGCCACCTCGACCTTGCCCACGCTGGCCGCGCCACCGGTCTTGTACAGGTGGCCCTGGTCGAGCAACGCATCTGCCTGTTCCAGCACCGGCAGCATCGCTGCTTCTTCTTCGCGACGAATCGCGCGCAAGCCAAAGGCTCCGCGCGTCACGCTGAACAGCGTGCAATCGCGGCCGACCTTGTTCAAAAAGTCCTTCAAGCGCCAGGCGCTGACCTTGCGCACCTGCTTTTCCAGTGCCTCCAGCGGCACGGCGTGTTCGCCGTTGCTCAGCAGGTAATACACCAGTAACTCTTCGGTAAACGGCGCGAGATTTTTCGGCAATTGGGCGAAGAACACGCCGAGGTTTTCCAGCACGCGAGTGCGCGACAGCGGCTTACCCGCCTCCTCGACGCGAACCCCGGCACCGTCGATGAGGTACAGCTTGCCGTCTTGGCGCAGCAGGTTGTCCAGGTGCAGGTCTTCCTGCCACAGGCCTTTGGCGTGCATCTGGGCAATCGCACCCAAGGCCTCGGCGAGCACGGCGGTGTGTTCGTCTGCCAACGGCGGCAACCCTTCGACCGCGTGCCAGGCATCGGCAAGGCTCTCGGCGCCTTCAATGAACTCGAACAGCAGCCAGCCACCCTCGCCATCTTGCAGGCCATCGGCGAGCAACAGCGGCGTGGTCAGGCCTTGCTCGGCCAACAGACGCACGCCAGTGAGCTCACGCTGAAAATGCCGCGCAGCCTTGCTGCCCACCAGCAATTTGGCCAGCACTGGGCGCCCGCGCCAGACGGCGGCGCCCACATAGCGTTCGCCCGGCAACACGCGCAACAGGCTGAGCAGTTGCAACTGCCCCGGGCCGGCGGCGTCTGCAATTTCAAGGGTCAGCGGCAGCTCGGGCCTGCGCCCGGCGTTTTTCAGCGCGGACAAACGCATCAGCGTTTCTCCTTGTGGCTGCGGCGCGCCGTCAGGCGCTGGTACCAGGCGTCGACCAGCGAACTGTCCTCCGCCTGCTCCAGGTAAGCCGCCAGCAGTTGCCGGATTTGCGCGTCCGACCACTGCGGCGCACGGCGCAACAGCGGCTCAAGGTCCTTGACCCGGTCACGCTGGCCAAACAACAGCGGGCGGGTTTTTTCCAGGTCGATCAACTGCGCGGCATACCCGTCACCGGTGGCCTGCAAGAAAATATGCTTGGGGTAAAAACAGCCATGCACCTGCCCAACGCTGTGCAGGTGGCGCGCCAAGCGGCCACAGGCCAACAGGATCGCGCGGTGCTGGGCGTCGGTCAGTTGCGACCATTGTTCGAGCAACGAGTCCAGGTCATTCCAGCCGTCCAGGGCCCGGGTCAGCAGCATCGCGCGGTGCTCGCCATTGACCTTGCGCTCACCGAAAAACGCCGCCTGCAACGCAGGAATACCGAGTTTTTGATAACGGCTGATATTGCGGAATTCACGCGCAAACGTGGGCTCGCCAAACGGCGAGTGCAGGGTGCGCGTCAGGTAATTGCTCTGGCGCTTGAGGTAGTACCCCTGACCTTCGAGCTCCAGGCGAAACACGCTGCTCCAGCCACCTTTGCTGGTGTTGGGCTCATCCACGGCGTCCAGTTGCCTGGCCCACAGGGCGTCGAAGGTCGCGAGGCCGTTGCGCGCAAGTAATGCGCGGTCTTCGGCCGCCAGGAAATCAGTCATTCACGTCCCTCGAAAAACTTCACCACGTGGCGAATTCGCTGTTTGTCCGACGCCGACAGGTGCGTGCGTTGGCGGTATTGCAGATAGAAACGCAGGCGCTGGGTGGCCGACAAGTGATACTTGGCGACCTTGTCCAGGCAGGCCAGGTCTTTGGTGATCCGGTATTTGAGCCAGAAACCGCGCCAGAAATCACCGTTAGGGCAGTCGATCAAATACAGGGTCTGCTGGTCGTCGACCAGCAGGTTGCGCCACTTCAAATCGTTATGGGTGAAGCGATGATCGTGCATCGTGCGCGTATATTCGGCGAGCTGGCGGCTGACCGCACTGACCCACTGAGGGTCTTTCAAGCAGGCGTCGTTACGGTCGGCGAGTGCCGACAGGTCTACGGTTTTCGGCAGCTCGCGGGTGATCATCGCGCCACGGTCGTAGGCCAGGCCTTTGCGTTCAAGGCCCCAGGCCACCACGTCCGCCGTGGGAATGCCCCACTTGGCAAAGCGCTTGAGGTTCTGCCACTCGGACTTCACCCGTGGCTTGCCCAGGTAGCGGCGCAGGCCTTTGCCGGCGCCGACGTAGCGTTTGACGTAGTAATTGACCCCGCCGCGCTCCACGCGGATCACTTCCGACAGCGGGTCGCGGGTCAGGCGTTCGCCCTGCAGGGCAAATACTGCTTCAAGGCTGCCAAAGTCATCCGCCAGGGCGGCATACGCAGGTTCCAGGTTCCAACCCGCCATCAGAGCGCATCCCCGTATCGCTGTTTGCGTGCATAAAGCTTGTCGGCCTTGCCTTGCAGCCATTGCAGCAACGGGCTTTCCTCGGCGAGGACCTGGCGCAGCGGCTGCTGGAAATAGCCCTTGAGGAAGCGCAACTTGTCGCGGCGCGTCAGGCCGATGTCCAGCGCCGAGAAGTACAGGGCTGCCAGGTCTTTGTCGCGCCAGCGATGACTGATCTTGTCGCGGGTCTGGGCACGGTGCAGGTCGATGATCGACAGCTTGAAGTTGTCGGCCGTCACCGGCGTGTCGGTGTGCAGCAGGAAGTGGCAGATGTAGCAGTCACGGTGGTTGACCCCGCCGCGATGCATCATGCCGGTCATGCGCGCCACTTCAGCGATGAGCGCGCGCTTGAGGCGCGGCTCGGGCGGCTGCTTGACCCAGTCGATGCTGAAATCTTCGAGGCTGACAGTGGGCGCCAGCTCTTCGGTGATGATGAACGAGTGCTGGTCGGCCGGGTTGCTGCCGCGCTCGCCATAGGCAACGGCGGTCATGGTCGGCACGCCGATTTCCTGCAGGCGCTGGATAGCCAGCCACTCCTGGCCCGCGCCGAGCACCGGCAGCTTGGCGGTGACCAGGTTCTTGACGATCTCGCCCCAGCCAATGCCACGGTGGATCTTCACAAAGTAGCCACGGCCAGCCACCTCGGTGCGCAAGGTGCGACGCGCTTCGAGTTCACGGTACACCTCGCCTTCCAGCCGCTCGACTTCGGCGAAGGCATCTCGCCCGGCCCAGAGGGTCTTGAACGGTTCGGCAAGCATCAACTTCATCGTTTTGGCTCCGCCAGAATCACATCCGCCGCGTGTTGCGGCATGCTGTAGAGGTCGGCCGTCTCGGCGTACGCCAACCCATTGCGGCCCCAGGCCGCGCGCTGTGCAGTGTCGGTGAGCATGTTCGCCAGGTACTGATTGAGTTGCGCCTGTTCAAACGGCTCATCCAGCACCAGTCCGCTGTCAGCCTCGCTGATGTAGTGGGCGTAACCGCACACGGCCGAAACCAGTACCGGCAGCCCGGCCACCAGGGCTTCGAGCAATACAGTGCCGGTGTTTTCGTTGTACGCCGGGTGGATCAACACGTCGGCCCCCAGCAGGAAGCGCGGGATATCACTGCGGCCCTTGAGGAACTGCACGTTGTCGCCCAGCCCCAATGTGGCGCTCTGCAGTTGGAATACTTTGGGGTCGTCCTGGCCAATTACAAACAGACGGGTGCGTTTTTTCAGTTCCGAGGGCAGCGCGGCCACGGCCTTGAGGCTGCGGTCGACGCCTTTGGTCTTGAAGCCCGAACCGATTTGCACCAGCAGCAGGTCGTCCTCGCCCAGCTTGAACTCCTCGCGAAACCCCTGGCGAATTTCAGCCGCGTTCGGCGGCGCGCGGCGGTCCTGGGCAATGCCCGGCGGCAGCAGGTGGAAGCGCTCCAGCGGGGTGTCGTAATGCTTGATGAACAGCGGCTGCTGCACCTCGGAGATCATCAGGATTTCGGTCTTGGCGCCCTTGGCGAACACCGCACGCTCGTACTCGGCAAAGTGGCGGTAACGGCCAAAGCTTTTGTACAGCGAGTGGCGCAGGTTTTGCGCCTTGTCTTCAAAGCAGCCGTCGGCGGCGTAGTACACGTCCAGGCCAGGCATTTTGTTGAAGCCGATCAGGCGGTCGACCGGGCGCTTGGCCAGGTCGGCTTCCATCCAGGCGCTGAGTTTCTCGTTGCGCCGATGGTTGAAGAACGCCTTGACCGGCGCCACCAGCACTTCGAAACCCGGCGGGACATCGCCTTCCCAGATCAACGTGTAGACACGAATCTGATGGCCGCGCTGCTGGCACTCCAGGGCGATGCGCATGAAGTCGCGCTGCAGGCCACCGAAGGGGAAATATTTGTACAGAACAAAAGCCAGTTGCATCAGTGCAGCTCCTCAGCCAGTAACAACGTGCTCAGTCGGCTTGCCACACGCTCAGGGTTCAAGCGCGTGAAGCACAGGGGCGACTCACGCTTGATGTCGAAACGACGCACATCGTCGGCCGTCGGTTGATAGGTACAGATCTTTTGCAGGCACGGCGCACAGGGGAAGTCGCTGGCCAGGTGAATCTGGCCCTTGCCATAGGCGCCGGTCAGGCCCGGGTTAGTGGGCCCGAACAGGGAAATGGTCGGCACATCCAGGGCGGCAGCCAAGTGGCCAAGGCCGGTGTCCACCGCCACGCAGGCGCGCGCGCCAGCCAGCACACGCGCCACGCCGGCCAGGTTCAACTTGGGCAGCACTTCGGCGTTTGGCAGGCCATAGGCCAGGCGCTCGGCGCGGGTTTTTTCGTCGGCATTGCCCCACGGCAACTTCACGTCCACGCCCAGCCGTCCCATGCGTTCGGCCAGCTCGCGCCAGTAGGCCTCAGGCCAGTGTTTGGTGTCCCAAGTGGTGCCGTGCAGCAGCAATACGAAGGGCTTTTTCGGCGGCAGGCCGAGCAGCTTTTCAGTGCTCAGGCCGTAATCGCCCAAGCCTTTTGGCAGGTCATAACCCAGGGCCACGGCGAACAGCTGGCGCAAACGCTCCACCGCGTGCTGCCCGCGGGCCACGGCCAGGCGTCGGGAATAAAAGCGCGCAGCGATGGGTTCGCGGGCCGAGCTTTTATCGAAGCCCGCCACCGGAGCACGCACGTAGCGCGTCAGCCAGGCGCTTTTGAGCAAGCCTTGGGCGTCGATCACCAAGTCGTATTTGGTCGACTGGACGCGCTGTTTGAAGCGTCGCCATTCGCCACTCTTGATGGTTTGCCAGATGTTTTTACGCCAGCGGCGAATCGCCACCGGGATGACCTTGTCCACGGCCGGGTGCCAGGTGGGAATCTCGGCAAAGCCTTCTTCCACCACCCAGTCAAAGCGAATGCCGGGGATCGCCCGCGCGGCGTCGGTCAATGCCGGCAAGGCGTGGATCACGTCGCCCAGGGATGAGGTCTTGATGAGCAATACGCGCAAAACTAACGGACCTCGACCACAGTGCCCTGCAACCGCTGCAAGGCTTCGCTGACCGGCTGCGGCAGCAACTGGCGCAGGCAATTGTAGTGACCGAACCGGCAGGTGCGGTCAAAGCACGGGCTGCAATCCAGGCCCAGGCGTACCACTTCGACCTTGTCGGCCAACGGCGGGGTAAACCCTGGCGAGGTCGAGCCGTACACCGCCACCAGCGGGCGGTTCAGCGCCGCCGCCACGTGCATCAGGCCGGAGTCGTTGGACACCACCGCCTCGGCGCAGGACAGCAGGTCGATGGCCTCGGCCAGCGAGGTGTCGCCACTGAGGTTCACCGCCTCCTCGCGCAGGCCCGGAATAAGGCGCTGGCGAATGTCTTCACCCACCGAATGATCGTTCTTGGAACCGAACAACCACACCTGCCAGCCTTCGCGGATCTTCATCTCGGCGACTTTGGCGTAATGCTCCGACGGCCAGCGCTTGGACTCGCCAAACTCCGCGCCTGGGCACAGTGCCAACACCGGACGGTCGAGTTCCAGGCCGAACTTGGCGAGGGCGGCGTCGCGGGTCACCGGGTCGATCTGCAGGCTGGGGCGCGGGTAAGGCGTAGGCAGCGCGGCGCCTGGCTCATAGGCCAGGGCCATGAAACGTTCGATCATCAGCGGGTAGCGCGCCTTGTCGAGTGTGCGCACATCATTGAGCAACACGTAGCGAAACTCGCCGCGCCAGCCGGTACGTTTGGGGATGCCGGCAAAATACGGCACCAGCGCCGACTTGAGCGAGTTGGGCAACAGGATCGCCTGGTCATACTGGCCGACCAGGGATTTGCCGATGCGTCGACGGGTCGCCAGTTCGAGGGCGCCGTGGCCGAGCGGAAAGCTCAAAGCCGCGCGCACTTCGGGCATGCGCTCAAGGATCGGCCGGCTCCACTCAGGGGCGAGCACGTCGATTTGGCAGTCGGGATGGCGTTGTTTCAGGCACTGGAACAGTGTCTGTGCCATCACCATGTCACCGACCCAACTGGGCCCAACGATCAGAATATTCATCTAGTTTCCACAAACGATGCGGGGAGGCTTATGCCTCCCCGCCGCCATAATTACTGTCAGTTGCGGTGTGCCTGGGAACCGCTTTGTGTGGTAGCTGGCTTGCCTGCGATAGCATCGCCCCGGTATGCCTGATGCACCGAGGCGCCTGCATCGCGGGCAAGCCCGGCTCCCACACACGCCAGCGTCCACACAGCCCGGCTCCCACATAAATCGAGTATCAGCTTAAACCCAGCGTTTGCCAGATGCGCATCACCTGACGCCGTTCGTCGGCGAACTGGTCCCCGGCCACCGTACCGGCCTCGTTTTGCAGGGCCTGGCGGTGCGCGGCGGAACGGTAGGCCTTATACACCTCGCGCAGCAGATGGGCATCGGCGGCGGGCATCAGCCCGACCTGCTCCAGGCCTTCCAGAATGCGGATATTGTCGGTGTAGCGCAGCAACAATGGATGGTGCGCAGACCACGCCAAAGCCGCGTATTGCACCATAAATTCAATATCGACGATACCTCCGGCGTCCTGCTTGAGGTCGAACGCCGCCGTGGCCTCGAAGGCATTGGCGCCGGTTCCGGCCGTCGTAGACTTGGTGCCCAGGTTGTCGCGCATCTTGGCGCGCATCTCGCTGACCTCCTGGCGCAGCTTCGCCAAGTCGCGCTCACGCCCCAGCACTTTAGCCCTTACGTGCTCGAATGCATGGCCCACATCCTGGCTGCCCACCAGCACGCGCGCGCGGATCAGGGCCTGATGCTCCCAGGTCCAGGCTTCATTCTCCTGATAGCGTTCGAACGCCCCCAGCGAACTCACCAGCAAACCGGAGGCGCCGGAGGGCCGCAGGCGCATGTCCACTTCATACAACTGGCCGGAGTTGGTTTGGGTGGTCAGCAGGTGAATGATGCGCTGACCCAGGCGCGTGAAGAACTGCGCACCGTCAATCGGCTTGGCGCCGTCGGTTTCAGCCTGGGGGTCGCCGTCATGGATAAACACCAGGTCCAGGTCCGAACCATGCCCCAGTTCGATGCCGCCGACTTTTCCGTAACCGACAATGATGAACCCCGGGTCGCACAGCGTGCCGTCCACTCGTTGCGGCGAACCGTGGCGCGCCACTGTCTGGCGCCAGGCCAAGGCCAGCACCTGCTCAAGGATGGCCTCGGCGAGCCAGGTCAGGTAGTCGCTGACTTTCATCAGCGGCAGGCTGCCAGCAATTTCCGAAGCCGCCACGCGCAGGCGATGAGCGAGTTTGAAGTGGCGCAGGGCTTCCATCTGTTGCTCAAGGTCGTCTTCGGGGATACGCGTCAGACGCTCGCGCAACTCGGCGGCCAACTCCGGCGCCAATGGCGGCTTGAACAGACGGCCTTCGTTGAGCAATTCGTCGAGCAGCAGCGGGAAACGCGTGATCTGTTCGGCAATCCACGGGCTGGCAGCGCACAGGGTCAACAGGCGGCGCAGGGCGTCGGGGTTTTCCGTGAGCAGCACCAGGTAAGCGGAACGCCGGGCCACCGCCTCCACCAGCGGCAGCACGCGTTCGAGCACCAGGTCCGGGTTGGCGTGCTCGACGGCCTGGGCCAGCAAGCGCGGGATAAACGCGTCGAGCCGTTCGCGACCGAGGCGCTGCATGGCACGCAATTGCGGGCTGCCGCGCAATCCGGCCAGGGCCTTGAGGGCTTTAGGCGCATCGCTGAAACCGCCTTCCGCCAATTGGCGGCATGCGGCGTCTTCGTCCTGGGACTCTTCCCACAGTGGCAACCACTCACCGCCCACAACCAACTCGCTTTCTTCGCCCTCTTCTTCGTCAGGGTCGGCAATCACCTGGCGGAAGTGCCAGTCGACCCGACCACGCCAGTACATCAAGCGCTCGTGGAAGGCGGCCCAGTCGGCGAAACCCAACATAAAGGCAATACGCGCTTGGTCTTCCGGGCTGTCCGGGAGCATTTGCGTCTGGCGGTCGGCAATCGCCTGGATCGCGTGTTCGGTGTAGCGCAGAAATTCGTAGCCATTGCGCAACTCGGCGATCACTGCCGGCGGCAGGTAGCCCTGGCCTTCCAAGGTGCCGAGCACTTTCAACAGCGGGCGCTGTTGCAGGCTGAGGTCGCGGCCGCCGTGGATCAACTGAAACGCCTGGGCGATAAACTCCACTTCACGGATGCCGCCCGAGCCCAGCTTGATGTTCTCGGCCATGCCCTTGCGCCGCACTTCCTGCTGGATCAGCTGCTTCATGGTGCGCAGCGCTTCAATCGCGGAAAAGTCCAGGTAGCGGCGATAAACGAACGGCCGCAGCATGTCGAGCAGTTGCGCGCCGGCCACCTGATCGCCCGCGACCACGCGCGCCTTGATCATGGCGTAGCGCTCCCAGTCGCGGCCCTGGTCCTGGTAGTACTGTTCCAGCGCATTGAAGCTGAGCACCAGCGCGCCGGCCGAACCGTAAGGCCGCAGGCGCATGTCGACGCGGAATACGAAGCCGTCGACCGTCATCGGGTCCAGCGCCTTGATCAGTTTTTGACCAAGACGAATGAAAAACTCCTGGTTATCCAGGGCGCGCTTCACGCCCACCGTCTCGCCACCTTCTGGGTAGGCGAAGATCAGGTCGATGTCGGACGACAAGTTCAGCTCCACCGCGCCGAGCTTGCCCATGCCGAGGATGACCATGTGCTGCGCTTCACCGCTGCGACGGCCGGTGGGTGTGCCAAATAGTACGCAGTGGCGCTGGTACAACCATTGGTAAGCCTGGTCGATGCTGGCGTCGGCCATGTCGGAGAGGTCGCGACAGGTTTGCACCAGATCCGCCTGACGGGTCAGGTCGCGCCAGATGATGCGCACTTGTTGGCGCGTGCGCTGGCGACGCAGCACGCGACCCAGTTCATCTTCTGTTTCGGCCTGTTGCACGGCACCGGCAATCTGGCCGCACAGCTCACCGGGCGCAAAGCCGCGGTCCAACTCGCCCCAGGCCACCAGTTCAAGCAACATCAAAGGGTCACGAACGCTCTGTTCAATGACGAAATCACTGGCGGCGCACACGCGGGCGAAGTCGGCCCACCGTTGCGGCGTCCACGCAGAAAGTCCATGATCGTCGTCCAGCGCGGCCACTGCGTCACGAAATGACTGCTCGGCCCGCTGGGCAAAAGGCAAGAGAATGGCCGGCAGTTTGGCCAGCGTTGGAAGGCTCATGGTCTATCCTTGATCGGCGCGTAAAGGGCGTGTTGGTGTGAAGGCAACAACCACGCTGGGTGAAGGACTGTCGAACAAAGGTTAGAAATAGCTGAAATTAATTTCATTTTGGCAGCCAACATCAAGCTTTCACCTTTTCTTGTTCGCAAAAGATCAACAATAACGATTATGCTCACCAGCCAGACCGAGCCATACGCTCAGTCTTGTGTAGTTTTACTACTCGTATATACATTCGAAAGGCTGAAATGGCCGACGATTTGTAGTAAAACTACAGGACGCCGAAGCAACCTTCGGCCATCCAAGAATTTATGTCGTCTGCCCACAAGGCCAGTCGCAAACTTCAGGCAACCGATTCTGGTAGCCTTTCCGCCCTGGAGCAAGCCATGCAAGACCTCGATCCCGTCGAAACCCAGGAATGGCTGGACGCCCTGGAATCGGTTCTCGACAAAGAAGGCGAAGACCGTGCTCACTATTTGATGACCCGTATGGGCGAACTCGCGACCCGCAGCGGTTCGCAGTTGCCTTACGCCATCACCACGCCTTACCGCAACACCATCCCCGTTACCCACGAAGCACGCATGCCTGGCGACCTGTTCATGGAACGCCGCATTCGCTCGCTGGTACGCTGGAACGCCATGGCGATGGTAATGCGCACGAACTTGAAAGATTCGGACCTGGGCGGTCACATTTCCAGCTTCGCTTCCAGCGCAACCCTGTATGACATCGGCTTCAACTACTTCTTCCAGGCCCCGACCGACGAACACGGCGGCGACCTGATCTACTTCCAGGGCCACACCTCGCCAGGCGTCTACGCCCGTGCGTTCATGGAAGGCCGCATCAGCGAAGAACAAATGAACAACTTCCGCCAGGAAGTCGACGGCCAGGGCCTCTCGTCCTATCCGCACCCTTGGCTGATGCCTGATTTCTGGCAGTTCCCGACGGTATCCATGGGCCTTGGCCCGATCCAGGCGATCTACCAGGCACGCTTCATGAAGTACCTGGAAGCGCGTGGCTTCATCCCTGAAGGCAAGCAGAAAGTCTGGTGCTTCCTGGGCGACGGCGAGTGTGACGAGCCGGAATCCCTGGGCGCCATCTCCCTGGCTGGCCGCGAGAAGCTCGACAACCTGATCTTCGTCATCAACTGCAACCTGCAGCGCCTCGACGGCCCGGTTCGCGGTAACGGCAAGATCATCCAGGAACTCGAAGGCGTGTTCCGCGGTGCTCAGTGGAACGTGACCAAAGTCATCTGGGGCCGTTTCTGGGACCCACTGCTGGCCAAAGACGTCGACGGTATCCTGCAACGTCGCATGGATGAAGTCATCGACGGCGAGTACCAGAACTACAAAGCCAAAGACGGCGCGTTCGTCCGTGAACACTTCTTCAACTCGCCGGAACTCAAGGCGATGGTTGCAGACCTGTCCGACGACGAGATCTGGAAACTCAACCGTGGCGGCCACGACCCGTACAAGGTCTACGCGGCGTACCACGAAGCGGTCAACCACAAAGAACAACCGACCGTCATCCTGGCCAAGACCATCAAGGGTTATGGCACCGGTGCCGGCGAAGCGAAGAACACTGCGCACAACACCAAGAAAGTCGACGTCGACAGCCTGAAGTTGTTCCGCGACCGCTTCGACATCCCCGTCAAGGACGAAGAGCTGGAGAACCTGCCGTTCTTCAAGCCTGAGCCGAACAGCGCCGAGGCCCGTTACCTGGCCGAGCGCCGCACTGCCCTGGGCGGTTTCGTGCCACAGCGCCGCGCCAAGAGCTTCGACATTCCGACGCCACCATTGGATACCCTCAAGGCTATCCTGGACGGCTCGGGCGACCGTGAAATCTCCACCACCATGGCCTTCGTGCGGATCCTCGCGCAGCTGGTCAAGGACAAGGAAATCGGCTCGCGTATCGTCCCGATCATCCCGGACGAAGCCCGTACCTTCGGTATGGAAGGCATGTTCCGTCAGTTGGGCATCTACTCCTCCGTCGGCCAGCTCTACGAGCCAGTCGATAAAGACCAGGTGATGTTCTACAAGGAAGACAAGAAGGGCCAGATCCTCGAAGAAGGCATCAACGAAGCGGGCGCCATGAGCTCCTTCATCGCTGCCGGTACTTCGTACTCCAGCCACAACCAGCCAATGCTGCCGTTCTACATCTTCTACTCGATGTTCGGTTTCCAGCGCATTGGCGACCTGGCTTGGGCAGCAGGCGACAGCCGTACCCGTGGCTTCCTGATCGGCGGCACCGCTGGCCGGACCACGCTGAACGGCGAAGGCCTGCAACACGAAGACGGTCACAGCCACATCCTGGCTGCCACCATCCCGAACTGCCGCACCTTTGATCCAACCTACGGCTATGAGCTGGCGGTGATCATCCAGGACGGCATGAAGAAGATGACCGAACAGCAGCAGGACGTTTTCTACTACATCACCGTGATGAACGAGTCCTACCAGCAACCCGCCATGCCGGCCGGTGTTGAGGAAGGCATCATCAAGGGCATGTACCTGCTCGAAGAAGACACCAAGGAAGCGGCGCACCACGTGCAGCTGATGGGCTCCGGCACCATCCTGCGTGAAGTGCGTGAAGCGGCGAAGATCCTGCGTGACGAGTTCAACGTCGGCGCTGACGTGTGGAGCGTTACCAGCTTCAACGAACTGCGTCGCGACGGCCTGGCAGTCGAGCGCAACAACCGTCTGCACCCAGGTCAGAAGCCTGCGCTGAGCTACGTCGAAGAGTGCCTGAACGGCCGTAAAGGTCCGGTGATCGCCTCTACCGACTACATGAAACTGTTTGCTGAACAAATTCGCCAGTGGGTCCCGTCCAAGGAATTCAAAGTCCTGGGCACCGACGGTTTCGGTCGCAGTGACAGCCGCAAGAAGCTGCGTCACTTCTTCGAAGTCGACCGTCACTTCGTGGTGTTGGCAGCCTTGGAAGCCTTGGCTGACCGTGGTGAAATCGAACCGAAGGTGGTGGCTGACGCTATCGTCAAGTTCGGGATCAACCCGGAAAAACGCAACCCACTGGACTGCTGAGGAGATTTTTTGTGAGCGAACTCATTCGCGTACCTGACATCGGCAGCGGTGAAGGTGAAGTAATCGAGCTGTTTGTGAAGGTCGGCGACACTGTCGAAGCCGACCAGAGCATCCTGACCCTCGAATCGGACAAGGCGAGCATGGAAATCCCTGCTCCCAAGGCCGGTGTGGTCAAGAGCCTGAAAGTGAAGCTGGGCGACCGCCTGAAAGAAGGCGACGAACTGCTGGAACTGGAAATCGAAGGTGCCGCTGATGCGGCCCCTGCGGCGGCCCCGGCTGCCGCTGCTGCGCCAGCGCCTGCTGCTGAAAAGCCAGCTGCTGCCGAGGCTGCTCCAGCCCCGGCTGCTGCACCTGCCGCTGCTACCGTCCAGGACATTCATGTTCCGGACATCGGTTCGTCGGGCAAGGCCAAGATCATTGAGCTGCTGGTTAAAGTCGGCGATACCGTCGAAGCCGACCAGTCGCTGATCACTCTGGAGTCCGACAAGGCCTCCATGGAAATCCCTTCGCCGGCTGCCGGCGTGGTGGAAAGCATCGCGGTCAAGCTGGAAGACGAAGTCGGCACTGGCGACTTCATCCTCAAGCTGAAAGTACAAGGCGCTGCGCCTGCTGCGGCACCGGCTCCAGCCGCTGCTGCACCGGCTGCCAAAGCTGAAGCGGCTCCGGCTGCTGCTGCCCCGGCACCTGCTGCCAAAGCCGAGGCCGCACCGGCCCCGGCTGCTGCGCCTGCGCCAAGCGGTGCCAAGGTTCACGCCGGCCCAGCCGTACGTCAGCTGGCCCGTGAGTTCGGCGTTGAGCTGAACGCTGTGTCGGCCACGGGCCCACACGGTCGCGTGTTGAAGGAAGACGTGCAGGTTTACGTCAAATCCATGATGCAGAAGGCCAAGGAAGCTCCGGCTGCCGGCGCTGCTACCGGTGGTTCGGGCATTCCGCCGATCCCGGTCGTGGACTTCAGCCGCTTCGGCGAAACCGAAGAAGTGCCGATGACCCGCCTGATGCAAATCGGCGCGTCGAGCCTGCACCGCAGCTGGCTTAACATCCCGCACGTGACTCAGTTCGACCAGGCCGACATCACCGACCTGGAAGCTTTCCGCGTTGCGCAGAAAGCCGTGGCCGAGAAGGCTGGCGTGAAACTGACCGTGCTGCCGTTGCTGCTCAAGGCCTGCGCGCACCTGCTCAAGGAGCTGCCGGACTTCAACAGTTCGCTGGCACCAAGCGGCAAAGCGATCATCCGCAAGAAGTACGTGAACATCGGCTTTGCGGTCGACACCCCTGACGGCCTGCTGGTACCGGTCATCAAGAACGTCGACCAGAAGAGCCTGCTGCAACTCGCTGCCGAAGCGGCTGCGCTGGCTGCCAAGGCCCGCGACAAGAAGCTCACCGCAGACGACATGCAAGGCGCTTGCTTCACCATCTCCAGCCTCGGTCACATTGGCGGTACTGGCTTCACGCCAATCGTCAACGCGCCGGAAGTGGCGATCCTGGGTGTTTCCAAGGCCACTATCCAGCCTGTGTGGGACGGTAAAGCGTTCCAGCCGAAGCTGATGCTGCCGCTGTCGTTGTCCTACGATCACCGCGTGATCAACGGCGCCGCTGCTGCTCGCTTCACTCAGCGCCTGAGCCAGTTGCTGAACGACATCCGCACCATCCTGCTGTAAGCCACAACGGGCCTCCCTATCACCGGGGAGGCCTGGCCGCACCGATTTCCGAGCGCCACGCTCGTACCTCAACCCCGCCACTTGGCGGGGCTTTTTTTGGACTTTTTTTGGTCACTGTGAACGGACGTGTACACCACCGATCACCCCGACTGCAGAAATCCACCGCCCGGCCGATAACTGCCTTATAGCACTTAGCCTTCATCCTCTCTTGTCACTGCGGGCTGCATGATGCAACCTTGCCGCAGGCGACAGTAAAGAGGGCGTGAGCCCGGCGCCGTGCGCATCTTCCCAAGCGAGTTTCCCCCATGAAAAGCCAGCCCGATGTCGCCCGAATGGCGGCCGAGGTAGTGACGCAGTTACCGGTGCCCTCGCGCCTCGGTATGCTGCGTTTCGAGCGGCTTAATGAGGCGAGCTGGTCCCTGCTGTACCTCGACCCCAACTGCGAGCGCCAATTCGGCCTGCCGGCGGTCGAGCTGTGTGCCCTGCTCGGCACGCCCTACGCCAGCCTGATGGAACCCCAGGCACGCTACCAGTTGCATGACGCGATCCAGCTGCAACTGACCCAGAGCCCGCATTACCTGGTGCGCTACACCCTGCACACCAATGATGGCCCGCTGAGCCTGCTGGAAATGGGCGAGGCCTACAAACAACACAATCGTCACCTGCTGCGCGGTTACCTGATGGTGGTCGACGGGCTGTTCAGCGAAATCCCCACCGCCGCCCCGACCGCCGACCTGGAAAGCCAGAACAGCCGCCTGCAGATCGCCCTGGAGCTCAACCAACGCGCCCAACAGGAACAGCTGCAGCACCTGGAACGGGTGCGCGCGCAACAGGAACTGATCCTGTTGCTGGCACGCCAGCGCTACACCACGCCCAATTCGCTGCAAGAAGCCGCCGAGCTGATCACCCGCAGCGCCTGTGACATCTACCAGATCGACTGCGCCAGCATCTGGAACCTCGAAGGCCAGCGCCTGGTGCCGATCTCGGCATACCACCGCGACGACCAACAGCACCATCTGCCCGAAGCCATCGACGCCAGCAGCTTCCCCGACTACCTGGAAGCCCTGCATTCGAGCCGCGCCATCGACGCCACCCATGCGCTGCGTGACCCACGCACCCGGGAAATGGCCGAGAGCCTGCGCGCCAAGGACGTTCACGCGATGCTCGACGCCAGCATCCGCGTGGACGGCCAGGTCGTCGGGGTGCTGTGCCTGGAGCAAAGTGGCAGCTCGCGCGCCTGGCAGTCGGATGAAATCGCCTTCGCCGGCGAGCTGGCGGACCAATTCGCGCAAGTCATCAACAACCACAACCGCCGCACCGCCACCAGCGCCCTGCACCTGTTCCAGCGGGCCGTGGAGCAAAGCGCCAACGCCTTTCTGCTGGTCAATTGCGACGGCGTGGTGGAATACGTCAACCCGAGTTTCACCGCCATCACTCAATACAGCGCCGAGGAAGTCCACGGCCATCGCCTGGCGCAACTGCCGGCCCTGGAAAACCTCAGCGAGCTGCTGTTCGACGCACCGTCGAGCCTGGCCAAAAGCAACAGCTGGCAAGGTGAGTTCAAGAGCCGGCGCAAGAACCTCGAACCCTACTGGGGCCAGTTGTCGATTTCCAAGGTGTATGGTGACAACCGCGAGTTGACCCACTACATCGGCATCTACGAAGACATCACCCAGAACAAGCTCGCGCAGCAACGCATCGAGCGCCTGGCCTACACCGACAACCTGACCAACCTGGGTAACCGCCCGGCGTTTATCCGCAACCTCGATGAACGCTTCGCCCGCGACAGCGACAGCCCAATCAGCCTGTTGCTGGTGGACATCGACAACTTCAAGCGCATCAACGACAGCCTCGGCCACCAGACCGGCGACAAACTGCTGATCAGTCTGGCCCGACGCCTGCGCAACAGCCTGAGTGCCGGCGGCAGCCTGGCGCGCTTTGCCAGTAACGAATTTGCGGTGTTGCTCGATGACACTGACCTGGAGACCGGCCAGCAAGTCGCCAGCCAACTGCTGGCCACGCTCGACAAACCGATGTTCGTCGACAACCAGTTGATCAGCGTCACCGGCTCCGTGGGCCTGGCCTGCGCACCGTTGCACGGCCGTGACCCGCAAACTCTGATGCGCAACGCTGGCCTGGCCCTGCACAAGGCCAAGGCCAATGGCAAACACCAGGTGCAGGTGTTCACCGAAGCGCTGAACGCCGAGGCCAGTTACAAGCTGTTCGTGGAAAACAACCTGCGCCGCGCCCTGACCCAGAACGAGCTGGACGTGTTCTACCAGCCCAAGCTGTGCCTGCGCAGCGGCCGCTTGTTGGGCATGGAAGCGCTGCTGCGCTGGAACCACCCGGAAAAGGGCATGATCCGTCCCGACCAGTTCATCAGCGTGGCTGAAGAGACCGGGCTGATCATTCCCATCGGCAAATGGATCGCGCGCCAGGCCTGCCGCATGAGTCGGCAACTGACTGCCGCGGGCATGGGCAACCTGCAGGTGGCGATCAACCTGTCGCCCAAACAGTTCTCCGACCCGGACCTCGTGGCCTCGATCGCCACCATCCTCAAGGAAGAACAGCTGCCCGCCAACCTGCTGGAGCTGGAGCTGACCGAAGGCCTGCTGCTGGAAGCCACGGAAGACACGCGCCTGCAACTGGACCAGCTGAAAAGCTTCGGTTTGACCCTGGCCATGGACGACTTCGGCACCGGTTACTCGTCGCTGAGCTACCTGAAAAAATTCCCCATCGACATCATCAAGATCGATCGCAGTTTTATCCACGAAATCCCGGACAACCAGGACGACATGGAAATCACCTCGGCGGTGATCGCCATGGCCCACAACCTCAAGCTCAAGGTGGTGGCCGAAGGCATCGAGACGGCCGAACAGCTGGCGTTCCTGCGCCGGCATCGCTGCGATGTGGGCCAGGGCTACCTGTTCGACCGGCCGATCCCCGGCGCAGAGCTGTTGGAGAAGCTCAAACGCTACCCGCGCGGGCCAATCGCCTGACAGCGCTGTAACACTCGGGCACACTGGCGGTCTGACTTTTTACTGTTACTCAACCTGACGAGAGGACTGATCATGGTCTTGCGCTCGGAAATTCTGGTGAACAAAAACGTGCTGCCCACTCAAGAACAAGCTTTGCCTGGCCGTGAAACCCCGATGGCGCTGCCGGAGACGCATTTCGTCAACGGCAACCCGCTGCTGGGCCCGTTTCTCGACGACGTCGGCTTTGCGATTTTCGGCCTTGGTTGTTTCTGGGGCGCGGAGCGTAAATTCTGGCAACGCGACGGCGTGGTCAGCACCGTGGTCGGCTACGCCGGCGGCTACACGCCGAACCCCACGTACGAAGAAGTCTGCTCGGGCCTGACCGGCCACAGCGAAGTCGTGCTGGTGGTGTATGACCAGGCCAAAGTGAAATACGAAGACTTGTTGAAGATGTTCTGGGAACTGCACAACCCGACCCAGGGCATGCGCCAAGGCAACGACATTGGCAGCCAATACCGCTCGGTGATCTACGCCACCACGCCGGAACAGCTGGCGGCGGCGCAGGCCAGTGCCGAGGCGTATCAAGGTGAATTGAGCAAGGCTGGCCTGGGTACGATCACCACGGAAATCGAAGAAGCGCCAACGGTGTACTTCGCCGAGACGTATCACCAGCAGTACCTGGCGAAGAATCCGCAGGGCTATTGCGGGATCGGCGGCACCGGCGTGACTTGCCCGATCTAAGACTTGCGCAGTTCAAATGTGGGAGCGGGCTTGCTCGCGAATGCGGTGAATCAGTCGACCTATCTGTTAACTGATACTGCGTTTTCGCGAGCAAGCCCGCTCCCACACTTGTTTGTGTGTTTGGCTTAAGATCCAGCTTCAGCAATCAACCAATCCATCTGCCACCCGCCCTGGGTCTGGCCCAGCTTCTTGGACAGCCACGGCAGCAGCTCACGCAATTCCTCTTCCAAACCCCACGGCGGGTTGGCGATCGCCAGGCCCGAGCCGGTCAGGGTGTTGGGTGTGTCCAGCGGATGCACCAGCAATTCCACCCGCAGTAACTTCGGCGCACCCGTGCCCGCCAAGTCCTGGTAGAAGCGGCGCAACATGCGCTGGTCCTTCACCGGGTACCAGATCGCCGCGACGGTCTGGCGCATGCGGCTGATCGCTTCCTTAAGAGACGCCGCGCAGCGCTGCATCTCGTCGAGCTGTTCAAACGGCGGGTCGATCAGCATCAACGCGCGTTTTTCCGGCACCGGCAGCAAGGCACGAGGCACATGCCAGCCTTCGCCCAGGTGCACTTTGACCCGACGATCACCCTTCATGTTGTCCTTGAGCAGCACGCCGTCTTCCGGGTGCTTCTCATTGAGCAATACGCGATCCTGTGGCCGCGTCAGGCGTCGCGCCAGCTCCGGCGAGCCGGGGTAGTAGCGCAACTGGCCATCCGGGTTCATCTCGTGCAGCACGCGCATGTAGTCGGCGGTCAGCGGCGGCAAGTCGCTCGCCCCCCACAGCCGGGCGATGCCTTCCAGGTATTCACCGGTGCGGTTGGCCTGGTCGCCCTGCAAGTCGTAGAGCCCGATGCCCGCGTGAGTGTCGAGGTAGGCGAACGGCTGCTCCTTGCGCGACATCAGGGCGATGAGGCGGGTCAAGGTCAGGTGTTTGAAGACATCGGCGTGGTTGCCGGCGTGAAAGGCGTGACGATAATTCATGGTTGCTCCTGCGCAGGGGGCGAAGTTTACCTTCTACACGCACAAAGGTGCAGGGCTGCGTGTCGGGTAGGCCTTATGCCGTAAACATTGGCATACCCCGCAAAACAGTCTAATTCCCCCTGTGGGAGCGGGCTTGCCCGCGATGCAGGCGACGCGGTATTACCCATACACGCGGTGACGCTATCGCAGGCAAGCCAGCTTCCACAGTGCCCGGGAGCGCCCATGAAATCCAAGGAGGTCAATTATCATTATGAAAGACGCCACCATCGCCCTGCACCACGGCTTCAAGTCGGACCCGACCACCAAGGCGGTCGCCGTGCCGATCTACCAGAACGTCGCCTTCGAATTCGATAACGCGCAACACGGCGCCGACCTGTTCAACCTGGACGTGCCCGGCAATATCTACACCCGAATCATGAACCCTACCAACGACGTGCTGGAGCAGCGCATGGCCGCCCTCGAAGGCGGCATCGCGGCCCTGGCCGTCTCGGCTGGCAGCGCGGCGATCCACTATGCAATCCAGACCCTGACCCGCGCCGGTGACAACATCGTCACCACCCCGCAACTCTATGGCGGCACTTACACCCTGTTTGCCCACCTGCTGCCAAGCTTTGGCGTGGACGTGCGCTTCGCCCGCGACGACTCTGCCGACGCCATCGCCGAGCTGATCGATGACAACACCAAGCTGGTGTACTGCGAAAGCATCGGCAACCCGGCGGGCAATATCATCGACATCGAAGCACTGGCCGACGTCGCCCACGCACGCGGCGTGCCGCTGGTGGTCGACAACACCGTGGCCACGCCGATCCTGTGCAAGCCGATCCGCTTCGGCGCCGACATCGTGGTGCATTCGGTGACCAAATACGTCGGCGGCCACGGCAACTCCCTCGGTGGCGTGATCGTCGACAGCGGTACCTTTGCCTGGGCCGACTACCCGGAAAAATTCCCTGGCCTTAACCAGCCCGAACCGGCCTATCACGGGGTGGTCTACACCGAAAAATTCGGCCCCGCCGCCTTCATCGCCCGCGCCCGTACCGTGCCATTGCGCAACACCGGCGCAGCGCTGGCGCCGATGAATGCGTTCCTGCTGCTGCAAGGCCTGGAAACCCTGGCGCTGCGCATGGAGCGCCACACCGAAAACGCCCTGAAGATCGCGCAGTTCCTGCAAGGGCATGCCGACGTCGAGTGGGTCAGCTACGCCGGCCTGCCCGATCATCCACACCACGCATTGGCGCAGAAATACATGCAGGGCAAACCTTCAGCCATCCTGTCCTTTGGCTTGAAGGGCGGCTATGAAGCCGGTGTGCGCTTCTACGACGCGCTGCAAATCTTCAAGCGCCTGGTGAACATAGGTGACGCCAAATCCCTGGCCTGCCACCCCGCCTCCACCACCCATCGGCAAATGAACGAGCAGGAACAGGCCAAGGCCGGCGTGAAGCCCGAGATGATTCGCCTGTCGGTAGGCATCGAGGCGATCGAAGACCTCATCGAAGATTTGCAGCAGGCATTGGGCTCAACTCAGCTCTAAGGCGAGGTAGTCGGCCAGCGCCTCATGGCTGACGGCCGGAAGGCGCGCGAAGTAAGCGACCTTGTGTTGCAAGGTCGTTGGGGTGAAGGCTGTGTATAAGTCTGGGCGCTGCTCCTCAAGCCATTGCAGCAGGTTGTCGATCAGGGTTTGCGGTGATTGCGCCGCCAGGTGCTCCAATAAAGGTGCCGGGACTCGCCACCACGGGCTGTTTTTAGCCGCCCTGACTGCGCCAGTCGCCACTGCCACTGGCTCGCCATTGATCAGATAACGCTGGAACACTGGCAATAGCTCTCCCGCGTCGTCGCCCAGCTTTTGCAACATTGGCAGAAACTGAGTGCCATCCCAGAAGCGCAAAAATACTTCCTGGCCATCGGGCAAGTACACCTTGGTCAAGCTTTGCAGGTGCGCAATTACGACTTCCAACGGGCTCGACGACACCGCCAGCCAACCCCAGTCTGTTGATTCGGTGGCTGCAATCCAATCGAGGAAGGGGCTGTCGGGTTCGATGATTGCGACATAGGGCATTACGTCAGCCCACTCCGCGTAGGCTGTGCCTGCCCAGATGGGTTGGGGCGGCAGGCCGGCTGCCATTTTTCGCCAAGCGTCTACCGGCTTTGCGTCGCTGGCGTTACTGAGAATGACGAAGGCAATCTCAGTCGCCTGAAGGGTACAGTGGGTTAACCAGGTTTTTGGTAAAAATTGATTCGGCATTAGATATATCCAATCAAAGGAGGACGCAAGCAATGATTCGCTTTTTAAAATAATTGCCGCCAAAAAAAGCGCCAAGAATCACATTTTGAAAAGTCTCGCCCACTCTAAAACCAGTCAACCTCCTCCCACCCCACAAGTTCCCCTATGACAAGCAAGATAAAAATACCCAGGACGGAGGCCACTAAACAGACACCAATACTTCTCAAACTAATTTTGAGCATCTTCGGAAACTCAGCGTAGTCCTCAGCACTAAGGCGCCCGTGCTTTATGGAATGTACGGGAAAGGCGAACGCACCGATCACATCCCTTATCGCCCATGATCTACTTATAGGATCCCAACCAATACGTCCATCCGAACTTATAACATACCAACTACGCTTCAAATTTTCCCGTATTGTTTCGATCTTAAAATAAGATAGATACAGAGCCCATGCAGCACTAATCAAACACAACACAAAACACGCAAACATTAAGTTTTGGTAAATTATTCCTGCACCTTCAAAAGATAAAATCGAGGTAACAAAATCAAACATGCCACAACCACTCATATATCAATGTACAACCTCATAAATTTTTTCGCCTAATTTTTCGCCTCTATTGCCAGACAATGTACTTACACTTGCCGTGGCGGCACCAACAACTACAATACCGCAAATAAGCCCTCCGCCACCCAAGGTGCCAACCCCAATAGCAGCACAAACAAATCCGGCGCTTGCGACACCTACAGCACCTCCCACCGCGCCGCCAACGACCCCCCCCGTGAACCTCCCGCCTTCCGTGAATTTAACTTTTTTACACTGTTCAGCTGTTCCAGCGCGGCACGTTTCCTTCACCTTCAACGCTGACGCCGATGCCCCTAACCCGATGCCGACAAAACCACCAACCTTCATGTATTGGCTCGCCCGTCCCACACCCTGTATGTGCGTCGCATATCCGGGAATTCCTCCTGAAACGCCCGCTTTTTTCCAATGATGGACAAGGCTGCGACTGGAGATCCCCATCGCACTTTTCAGCTTCGGATGATCGGGAATACCAACACCTGTACGCACCAGAGGTCCGAGACCGTTATCCAATTGGCTCAACAACATTTTTCGCTCAGCGAAGAACTCAGCGCCTTGCAGCTTGCCGCTTTTTTGGAACGTTTCCACATGAAGCGCCTCAAGGCGTTTAAGGGTTTTTTCAGTATCCCCCAAGTGTTTACCCACCATCGTCGACCCAATCCCCACCGCCGTTGAACCCTCCGCCAAAAACCTCCGAATCACCTCATGGTGCTCCACCATAAACGCCGCCTCGTCGTCACTCATCGGCGTCAGCGCTCTGTTCACCTCCTGTGCCGCCTCCATCAGCAGTGCCTCCTCGCGGGTGCATTGGCTATTGAGCGGATCGCTTAGGACAAGCATTTGCCCTGGCCTGGCGTACTGAGTGAGTTGCGGATTCAGATTGCGAAAACGCTCCAGTACGATGGCGCTGGGCGATTCGAATAGATACTTTCCAACGCATCCCTGGACATCGCACTCCGAACGATATGAAACCCCGGCTCGACGCCTGAGGTTCTACCAGCAGTGGCTCCCGCCCCCCTTGCTGCCGTGTTGCGTGACATCACACTGACCATTTTTGCAGCGCTCACATTCTTCGCAAAACGGCGCGCTGCGTTTCAGGCTGGCGACCTGTACACGACTCAGTGGGGCGGGGATAACTGCCAGCAATTTTTCCTTCACCCCGGGTATCAACGGCGGTGCAGGTGAGGCAGGCGCACCGCCGAGCTGAATCGGCACACTGCTGAAAATCCCGCCCGCCGAAATCGTGATCGACTGCCCACCCGCCTGAATCGTCACGCTGGCCCCCGCATCGATCACGACGCTTTGCCCCGCACCTATCTGAATTGTCCGACCGGCGCGCATTTGCTGGGAACCGCCGACCACCAGGTGATCGTCCTGCTTGAGTTCCGTCAGGCGGTTGCCGTGGGTGATGCGCTGCTCTTCGCCTTGCAACTCATGGTGCGACTCGCCGCCCACCCTCACCCGCCGCTGGTTATCAACCTGCACCTGCTGGTCATTCAGCACATGCTGGGTCCAATCGCGCTGGGCGCGCAGGTAGATTTCTTCAGCGCCCTTGCGGTCTTCGATGCGCAGTTCGTTGTAACCGCCACCGCCCGGGCTGCTCTGGCTGCGGAAAATGCTGCGGGTTTTGTCCGCCGGCAGGTCGAGGGGCAGTGGTGTCGCCGCGTTAGGCAGGCAGCCCATCACCAGCGGCATGTCGAGGTCGCCGTTGACGAAGCCCACCAGCACTTCCATGCCTACCCGTGGAATCAGCACCGAACCGTAACGGTCATGGGCCCAGGCGCTGGCGACACGCAGCCAGCAACTGGAATGGTCGTTGTGCTTGCCGGCGCGGTCCCAGGCCAGTTGCACCCTGACCCGGCCGTATTCGTCGCAATGAATTTCACTGTCGGCAGGCCCGGTGACGACTGCATTCTGATAGCCCGAAATCGTCGGGCGTGGCTGTTCAGGCAATGGCGGCCGAAAGATCACGTCCCACGGCGCGGCGATAAATTCGTTGCGATAGCCCTGACGAAAATCCCCGCCGGATACGTCGGTAACAGCCTCCTCCAGCACTTGAGGCTGCTTGCCTTCGTGGGTGACTTGCGTCACCAGCCATAAATCATTCCAGTCCTCACGGGAATGCCCGCTCAACTTGAGGAAACGGCCGCTGACCAAGGCAGGCTCGTCGCCCTTGCCCTGGGCGATTCTGTAGTCACTGCGATGGCGCTCCAAGCCGCGCTGCGCGAGGTATTTGCCATGGGGTCGGTCACTGAATCGGCCGGAGTAACCCTGCTGCTCGAGGCTGGGAAGCTGCTCGCCAGCCGCTGCGCTTTCCAGCGCCAGGCGAGGCGTGCGGAAATCGTAGTCGCGCAGGCTCACCGCGGTGGTGCGGGTTTGCAATTGCACGCTAAAACGCTTGATCGCCGGCGTATCGGCCACCATCCCGGAACCGGGGGTGTAAGGAGTGGGCTGGTCGTTTTGAACGAACACCGTCTGGTCATCGCCAAACACCAGCAAATGGTCTTCGGGGGAATGCTGGAAGTGGTAGTGGATACCCAACTCGGCGCACAGCCGCTGAATGAACGCCAAGTCCGTCTCACCAAACTGTACGCAGTACTCCCGAACAGGGTAGGTGCCGCTCAGGCGAAATTCGAACCGGTTGCTTTGGATCCCCTGCCCCACCAGCACCTGCGCGACAATCTGCGGCACCGTCTTGTGCTGGAAGATGCGTTGATGGCTGCTGTGCGCGAGATACGCCAGCTGGGGCACCACGCTGATCTGATAGCGCGTGAGGCGCCGCCCGGAGTCGCCCTGCGCCACGCGATAAACCAGGCCATGCACGCCATGGCCCTGCTCGTTGAAGCCCAGGTAGACCTGGCGATGCAGCAAACCCTCGAGGTCGAGATCGGGCTGTTCGCTGACCAACTCAAGGTCAAAACAATAGGGCCGGCTGATGGCTTCGGTGCCTTTGAACTCGAACACCTTGAGTTCACTGGGCTCCCCATCGAGGGTCAGGGTGAAGGCACTTTGATTGGCAGGAGCGAACATCCGGTGTTTCTCTGCGAGGAGTAGGCGGACGATTCTGCACCAGCTTTTTGCCGACCTGAGCGCACCACGCGCAAATCAGTAAGCTCCTACATCATGAGCGCCGAATTCTTCATGTGTCCGACGTCGAGAACACCTCGTTGCCGTGCTAGCGTCATTGCTCCTTTCCTCGCCGAACCACTGGAAAAAAGCATGGCCAGCCGCTACGCAAAAATCGTCCTGACCCTCGCCCTTGCAGCCTTCGCGACCATGGTCGCGTTCAACAACATCATTGACTACGGCTCCAACTTCGCCTTCGTCAAACACGTGTTGAGCATGGACACCACGTTTCCCGATAACGCCGCCATGTATCGCTCCATCACCACACCCTGGTTGTGGCACGGCGCCTACGTGCTGATCATTTTCGGCGAAGCGCTGACTGCACTGTTGCTGGCCTTGGGCGCACGCTTGCTGTGGCGCAGCCGACACACGACAGGCGCCGAATTCAACCGCGCAAAATCCTGCGCAACCAGCGGCTTGGCCCTCGGCTTCGTGGTCTGGTTTTTTGGCTTTATGGTGGTCGGCGGCGAATGGTTCCTGATGTGGCAATCCCATCAGTGGAACGGTCAGGATGCGGCGTTCAAGTTCTACATGGCGATTGTGGGTGTACTCATTTTTCTCAACCAGCCGGATTCAGATTGAATCAGCCATAAAAAAAGGCCCGCCATCCGTAGGACGCGGGCCTTTTCTTTAACTCAACGAGCGCTCAGCGCCCGAAGAATTACTTGTTGAGGTTGTAGTCTTTTTCCGCCGCATCAAAACGCTCGACCATACCTGCCGTCGGCGCACCCAGCTTGCTGACGAAGTAGATCGCCAGGCTGGCGAAAATGAAGCCAGGGATGATTTCGTACAAACCCAGCAACTCGAAATGCTTCCACACGATCACGGTGATCGCGCCGACCAGAATGCCGGCCAGTGCGCCGTCGCGGGTCATGTGTTTCCAGATCACCGAGATCAGCACCACTGGACCAAACGCAGCGCCGAAACCGGCCCAGGCGTAGCTCACCAGGCCCAACACGCGGTTATTCGGGTTGGCGGCCATGGCGATGGCAATCAGGGCAACCAGCAGCACCATGGCGCGGCCGACCCACACCAGTTCAACCTGGGAGGCGTTCTTGCGCAGGAAGGTTTTGTAGAAGTCTTCGGTCAAGGCACTGGAGCACACCAGCAACTGACAGCTCAGGGTGCTCATGACAGCCGCCAGAATGGCCGACAGCAGCACGCCCGCAATCCACGGGTTGAACAGCAGCTTGGCCAATTCGATGAACACACGCTCGTGGTTCTCGTTGACCGGGCCCGCCACTTCCGGGTGCGCCGAGAAGTACGCAATACCGAAGAAGCCTACGGCCACGGTGCCGCCCAGGCACAGGATCATCCAGGTCATGGAAATGCGGCGCGCCTTGGCGATCGACTTGACCGAATCCGCCGCCATGAAACGCGCGAGGATGTGCGGCTGGCCGAAGTAACCCAGGCCCCAGCCCATCAGCGAAATGATGCCGATGAAGGTGGTGTTTTTGAGCATGTTGAAGTTGTCAGGGTTCTTGGCTTCGATCGCCAGGAAGGTGGTATCGACACCGCCGGTGGCCAGCAGCACGATGATCGGCGTGAGGATCAACGCGAAAATCATCAGCGTGGCTTGTACGGTATCGGTCCAGCTGACGGCCAGGAAACCACCGACAAAGGTGTAGGCAATCGTCGCTGCGGCACCGGCCCACAGCGCAGTCTCGTAGGACATGCCGAAGGTGCTTTCAAACAAGCGGGCACCGGCGACGATGCCGGAGGCGCAATAGATGGTGAAGAACACCAGGATCACCACCGCAGAGATGATCCGCAGCAGGCCGCTCTTGTCTTCAAAACGGCTGGAGAAGTAATCCGGCAGCGTCAGGGCGTCGCCATTGTGCTCGGTCTGCACCCGCAGGCGGCCGGCCACGAACAACCAGTTCAGGTAGGCGCCGACGATCAGGCCGATGGCGATCCAGCTTTCCGACAGGCCCGACATGTAGATCGCACCCGGCAACCCCATCAGCAACCAGCCGCTCATGTCCGAAGCGCCAGCCGACAACGCCGTGACGACGCTGCCGAGGCTGCGGCCGCCGAGGATGTAATCGGAAAGGTTGTTGGTGGAGCGATAGGCCATTAAGCCGATCAGCACCATTGCCGCGATGTAGATCACAAAGGTGATCAAGGTTGGATTACTAACGCTCATAAGAGTGACGCCCTGGCTTTGTTTTTATGTAGCGGCGGTCTGTCAGACGGCCACCCGTGAATAACCGGGTAGACGAAACTGCGTGCCGCGCATTTATGACTGGCGTTTCCCCAGGAAAGCCGCCAGCCGATGAACCGAACCGTTGAGGTGGTTGCACCTTGGGCGCGAATGCTATTCAACAATGCAAATAAGGTGCAACCAGTTTCTTGAGAATAAGTTGCACCTGAATGTATTTTGCCAAAAACACCTCTTTCTTGCTCCTTTTCGGAGCAAGCGCAGCCGGTTTCAGAACTAATTGCACCGTTATGCAGCCGATTCGGCCGAGCTAATCAATTCGTCCGATCAGCATCAAAAAAATCATGGATAAAAAGGGTTGCACCCGGTTGCACCTCTTCATGCGCAAAGCTAATCTTGCCGCCAGCAGATGCCACTCGGTAGTGGCACCCATGAGGATAAAAAGATGGCAACGACCACCCTTGGGGTCAAACTCGACGACCCGACCCGCGAACGCCTCAAAGCGGCCGCGACCTCCATTGATCGCACGCCGCACTGGCTGATCAAGCAGGCGATTTTCAATTACCTGGAGAAACTGGAGGGGGGGGCAACCCTGACCGAGCTCAATGGCTTGAGCACCAAGGACGCTGAAGACGCCGGCGAGGTCCAGAATGACCACGCCCACCAGTGCTTCCTGGAGTTCGCCGAGAGCATCCTGCCGCAATCGGTACTGCGCGCCTCGATCACCGCTGCCTACCGTCGCCCGGAGCCGGAAGTGGTGCCGATGCTGATCGAACAGGCGCGCCTGCCGCAGCAAATGGCCGAAGCCACTAACAAGCTGGCCGCCTCGATTGCCGAAAAACTGCGTAACCAGAAGAGTGCTGGCGGCCGTGCCGGGATTGTTCAGGGCCTGCTGCAGGAGTTTTCCCTGTCGTCCCAGGAAGGCGTAGCGCTGATGTGCCTGGCCGAAGCGCTGCTGCGCATCCCGGACAAAGGCACCCGTGACGCGCTGATCCGCGACAAGATCAGCACCGGCAACTGGCAGCCGCACCTGGGCAACAGCCCGTCGCTGTTCGTCAACGCTGCCACCTGGGGCTTGTTGCTGACCGGCAAACTGGTTGCCACGCATAACGAGACAGGCTTGACCTCGTCCCTGAGCCGCATCATCGGCAAGAGCGGCGAGCCGATGATCCGCAAGGGCGTCGACATGGCCATGCGCCTGATGGGCGAGCAGTTCGTCACCGGCGAAACCATCGCTGAAGCCTTGGCCAATGCGAGCAAGTTCGAAGCCAAAGGCTTCCGCTATTCCTACGACATGCTCGGCGAAGCCGCGCTGACCGAACACGACGCCCAGAAGTACCTGGCCTCGTACGAACAAGCCATTCACTCCATCGGCAAAGCCTCACACGGACGTGGGATTTATGAAGGCCCGGGCATCTCCATCAAGCTCTCGGCACTGCACCCGCGTTACAGCCGTGCGCAGTACGAGCGTGTGATGGACGAGCTGTACCCGCGCCTGCTGTCCCTGACGCTGCTGGCCAAGCAATACGACATCGGCTTGAACATCGACGCCGAAGAAGCCGACCGCCTGGAGCTGTCGCTCGACCTGCTCGAACGCCTGTGCTTCGAGCCGCAATTGACCGGCTGGAACGGCATCGGTTTTGTGATCCAGGCCTACCAGAAGCGCTGCCCGTATGTGATCGACTACGTGATCGACCTGGCGCGCCGCAGCCGCCATCGCCTGATGATCCGCCTGGTGAAAGGCGCGTACTGGGACAGCGAAATCAAGCGCGCCCAGGTCGAAGGCCTGGAGGGTTACCCGGTCTACACCCGCAAGGTCTACACCGACGTTTCCTACATCGCTTGCGCACGCAAACTGCTGTCGGTGCCGGAAGTCATCTACCCGCAGTTCGCCACGCACAACGCCCACACCTTGTCGGCGATTTACCATATCGCCGGTCAGAACTATTACCCCGGCCAGTACGAGTTCCAGTGCCTGCACGGCATGGGCGAACCACTGTACGAGCAGGTTGTAGGCAAGGTTTCCGAAGGCAAGCTGAACCGTCCTTGCCGCGTGTACGCACCGGTCGGCACCCACGAAACGCTGCTGGCTTACCTGGTGCGTCGCCTGCTGGAAAACGGCGCCAACACCTCGTTCGTCAACCGCATTGCCGACCAGTCCATATCGATTCAGGAGCTGGTGGCCGATCCAGTGGCCAGCATCGAGCAAATGGCCACGCTGGAAGGCGGCTTCGGCCTGCCACACCCGCGTATCCCTTTGCCGCGAGACCTGTATGGCAGCGACCGCGCCAACTCGGCCGGTATCGACCTGGCCAACGAACACCGCCTGGCGTCGCTGTCCTGCGCCTTGCTGGCCAGTGCGCACAACAATTGGAAGGCCGCGCCGATGCTGGGTTGCGCGTCCAGCAATGAAGCCGCTGCGCCCGTACTGAACCCGTCTGACCTGCGCGATGTGGTCGGCCACGTCCAAGAGGCCACCGTCGAAGACGTCGACAATGCGATCCAGTGCGCCATTAATGCTGGCCCGATCTGGCAGGCCACCCCGCCCGCCGAACGCGCCGCGATCCTGGAACGCGCCGCCGACTTGATGGAAGGCGAGATCCAGCCACTGATGGGCCTGCTGGCCCGCGAAGCCGGCAAGACCTTCGCCAACGCCATCGCCGAAGTGCGCGAAGCCGTGGACTTCCTGCGTTACTACGCGGTGCAGGCACGCAACGATTTCACCAACGACGCCCACCGCCCACTGGGCCCGGTGGTCTGCATCAGCCCATGGAACTTCCCGCTGGCCATTTTCAGCGGTCAAGTTGCCGCCGCACTGGCCGCCGGTAACCCGGTACTGGCCAAGCCGGCCGAGCAAACCCCGCTGGTGGCGGCGCAAGCCGTGCGCATTTTGCTGGAAGCCGGTATTCCGGAAGGCGTGCTGCAACTGCTGCCGGGCCAAGGCGAAAGCGTCGGTGCGCGCCTGGTGGGTGATGATCGCGTCAAAGGCGTGATGTTCACCGGTTCCACCGAAGTCGCGCGCCTGCTGCAGCGCAGCGTCGCCGGCCGTCTGGATGCCCAGGGTCGCCCGATTCCGCTGATCGCCGAAACCGGTGGCCAGAACGCAATGATCGTCGACTCTTCGGCGCTGACCGAGCAAGTGGTGCTCGACGTGGTGTCCTCGGCCTTCGACAGTGCCGGCCAACGCTGCTCGGCCCTGCGCGTGCTGTGCCTGCAGGAAGATTCGGCAGACCGCGTGATCGAAATGCTCAAGGGCGCCATGGCTGAATGCCGCCTGGGCAACCCGGAGCGCCTGTCGGTGGACATCGGCCCGGTGATCGACGCCGAAGCCAAGGCCGGCATCGAGAAACACATCCAGGCCATGCGCGACAAAGGTCGCAGTGTTTACCAGGTGGCAATCGCCGACGGCGAAGAGGTCAAGCGCGGCACCTTCGTGATGCCAACCCTGATCGAGCTGGAAAGCTTCGACGAACTGCAACGGGAGATCTTCGGCCCGGTGCTGCACGTGGTGCGTTACAAGCGTAAAGAGATCGACCAGTTGATCGCGCAGATCAATGCGTCGGGCTACGGCCTGACCCTGGGCGTGCACACCCGCATCGACGAGACCATCGCCAAGGTGATCGACAACGTCAATGCCGGCAACGTCTACGTGAACCGCAACATTGTGGGTGCCGTGGTCGGCGTGCAGCCGTTCGGCGGCGAAGGCCTGTCGGGCACTGGCCCGAAAGCCGGTGGTCCTTTGTACCTGTACCGCCTGCTGTCGACCCGTCCTACGGATGCGATCGAACAGTCCTTCGTGCAGGGCGACGCATTGACCGCGCCAGATGTGCGTCTGCGCGATGCCATGAGCCAGCCACTGACCGCGCTGAAAACCTGGGCCGAGAGCAATAAGTTCAGCGAACTGAGCGCCCTGTGCAGCCAGTTCGCCGCGCAGTCGCAAAGCGGTATCACCCGCCAACTGGCCGGCCCGACCGGCGAGCGCAACAGCTACGCCATCCTGCCCCGCGAGCACGTGCTGTCTCTCGCGCAAGTGGAAGGCGACCTGCTCACGCAACTGGCGGCAGTGTTGGCCGTTGGCGGTTCGGCGGTATGGCCGGAAACTGACCTGACCAAGGCCTTGTTCCCACGCCTGCCGAAGGACATTCAGGCGAAGATCAAGCGCGTGGCCGACTGGACCAAGGACGACGTGCTGTTCGACGCCGTCCTGCATCACGGCGACTCCGACCAACTGCGTGCGGTGTGCCAGCAAGTGGCGCAGCGCGGTGGGGCGATTGTGGGCGTGCATGGTTTGTCGCAGGGTGAGACAGCGATTGCGCTGGAGCGCCTGGTGATCGAGCGTGCGTTGAGCGTCAACACCGCAGCGGCGGGCGGTAACGCCAGCCTGATGACCATCGGCTAACGGTCGAAGCGCGGTCAAAATGTGGGAGCGGGGGG
>NZ_JBARTQ010000179.1:0-2234 GCF_049645325.1 Pseudomonas sp.
GTCCGGAATCCTTGCGGATATGACATTGTTGAGGTTTCGCGTGGCGCCTAACATCCCCTCAACGAACCAGACGACTGGTCTAATCGGACGGGATGAATGATGACTAACGTAACTAACAGTGCACGGCAGACCATTCTGGACACGGCGCAATTGATTGTCGGCCGCAAAGGATTTTCAGCCGTGGGCTTGAACGAAATACTTCAAGCCGCCGCGGTGCCCAAAGGTTCGTTTTATCACTACTTCAACTCTAAAGATGCGTTCGGTGTTGTATTGCTCGACCACTACTTCGACAACTATGCGCACGGCATGCAGCAACTGTTCAACGCACCGGGCTTGTCCGGGCACGCCAAGTTGATGCGCTATTGGCAGCTCTGGATCGACAACCAGACCGGCTGCACCGACGCGGGCAAATGCCTTGCCGTCAAGTTGGGTGCTGAGGTGTCAGACCTTTCAGAGCCAATGCGTTTGGCCCTGCAACGTGGCACCGCGCGCACCATCGAGTTACTTGCCGAAGCCTTGGAGCAGGGCATTGAAGACGGCTCGGTAAACGTTGCGCAAGCCCCGGACCGTCTGGCCCAGCGCCTGTATGCGTTGTGGCTGGGGACCAGCGTCATGCACAAGATTACCCGTACATCCGCGCCTTTCGACGAGGCGCTGAGGCTGACCCGGCAGTTGCTGGGCAGCCCTGAAAACACTGATGTTCATACCCATTGAAACCCATCGATCGAGGCACTGGCACATGAAAGTATTAATGGTACTGACCTCTCACGACCAGCTTGGCGACACCGGCCGCAAGACCGGCTTCTGGCTCGAAGAATTCGCTGCACCCTATTACGCGTTCAAGGACGCCGGTGCCGATGTGGTGCTGGCATCCCCGGCCGGCGGGCAACCGCCGCTGGACCCGGTCAGCGACCTGCCGGATTTCCAGACCGAACAGACCCACCGTTTCGCCGCCGACCCCGCTGCGCAGCAGGCCCTGGCCACCACGGTGAAACTGGACAGCGTGAACGCCGCCGACTTCGACACTGTGTTTTACCCCGGGGGTCACGGCCCGCTGTGGGACCTGGCGGAATCAAGCACCTCGATCGCCCTGATCGAAGCCTTCGAACGCGCCGGCAAGCCCATCGGTTTTGTCTGTCACGCACCGGGCGCGCTGCGTCACGTGAAAGCCGTCAACGGTGACCCGTTGATCAAGGGCCGCCGGGTCACCGGGTTCTCCAACTCGGAAGAGGCCGCGGTGGAATTGACCGATGTGGTGCCGTTCCTGATTGAAGACGAGTTCAAGAAACTCGGCGGCAAGTACGAGAAGGGTGCTGACTGGCAATCCTTTGTGATTGAAGACGGGTTATTGGTCACTGGCCAGAACCCGGGAAGTTCCAGTGAAGTGGCCAAAGTCCTGCTTAAACTGACTGCTTAAGTTAATTAACCGCTTGTTTGGTTGGCGACTCTCCCGAGTCGCCAATTCTTTAGCTTGCCCGGAATTTGGAAACCCTTACATGACTGACAGCCTCTTGAACTCCCCGGTAAAACTGGGTCATCACACCTTAAACAACCGTGTTGTTCTGCCACCGTTGACCCGTCAACGGGGCGCTCAGCCGGGTGATATCGCCACCGCGTTGATGGCCGAGTATTACCGCCAGCGCGCCGGTGCCGGTTTCATGGTCAGCGAAGGTACGCAGATCGAGCCGCGTGGCCAGGGTTACGCCTGGACGCCGGGCATCTACAGCCCGGCGCAGATCGACGGCTGGCGCGCCGTCACCGATGCAGTGCACGCCGAAGGCGGGGTGATTTTTGCCCAGTTATGGCATGTCGGGCGCGTGTCCCATCACGCGTTGCAACCCGACGGTGCCGCGCCGGTTGCGCCGTCGGCGATCCAGCCGCAGCAGGTCAAGGCCTTCATCGAAACCGCGCCGGGCGCGGGTGAACTGGTGCAGCCGCCGGTGCCTCGGGCGTTAACCACCGCCGAGGTCAAGGCGCTGGTGGGGCATTATGCGCAGGCCGCGCGCAATGCCTTGGACGCCGGGTTCGACGGGGTGGAAATTCACTCGGCCAATGGTTATCTGGTTAACCAGTTCATTTCGGCGCACGCGAATCAGCGCGACGACGAATACGGCGGCTCGCTGGAAAACCGCCTGCGGTTTCTGCGTGAAATTGTCGAGGCCGTGAGTGCCGTCGTCGGGCCGGAGCGCCTTGGGGTACGTTTCTCGCCGTTGTTCAGTGGCACCGACCAGGAC
>NZ_JBARTQ010000180.1:0-3229 GCF_049645325.1 Pseudomonas sp.
CAGCCTTGAAAGTTGTGTAGATACTTATGCTGCGATGAGGCCCTCATTCCACCCGAGTTTCCCCAGTGAACACCAGGGTATGCCGACACCGCCGACACAAATACCGCCTTCCTTGACCCACCAACCCATGACGCTGTGACGAAAACGGGAAGTCGCTGTCGGCACACGGGCAGCGGTAGATGTACCGGGTGACCTGGCGACGCTTGATCTCATAGGTATGACAGCGATCCGGCGGCAGTTCGTAAACCCCGCGCATGATCAGTTGCCATTCCTCGCCATGGGGCTGGATGCGCTCACCAAATAATTGATGGGCAATCAGGTGCGCCACCTCATGGGCCACGGTCTGTTTCAGGAAATGCTGGCTGTTTTCACGGTACAACTGTGGGTTGAAACGCAGCAGGTTCTCGTGCAAATGCGCGACACCGGCCTTCTGGCCCCGCAGCTTGAGGCTGACCTGGGGGCGTTTGAAGCTTCGTTTAAAAAAGGATTCGGCTTGCAGGAAACAATCTTCGACGCGGGTATTGAGTTGCTCGGGCATTCTGTAAATATCTCCAGAGACCCCCAGTATGCCGCAAAGCTGAGTGTTTCCGAATCTGTCAGGCGCCGAATGGTCATGCATAACGCACAAAGCCACCTTGCGGTGGCCTTGCCGACGGTTTGAAGTGGCTCAGTTGGTGTAGATCGGACCCACGCCCAGGCCCCAGACAATCACGGTAAACGCCATGATCGCCACCAGCACCACCAGGCCCACGGCCAGTACCGAGCTGGAAAACAGGAAGCCTTCATCCGGATCAATGCTCATGAAGGTCGGCAGGCCCACATAGAGCAGGTACACCGTGTAACAGATGGCGGCCGTGCCCACGACCATCCCCAGCCACATGTGCGGGTAAAGCGCCGCCAGCCCGCCGATAAACAACGGCGTGGCGGTGTAGGTGGCAAAGGCCACGCAACGCGCCATGCTGGGGCTGGCATCATAAGTGCGCGCCATCCAGTGAATGAACGCGCCCATCACCGCCACGCCGCCGAGCATGGCCGCGTACGACATGATGGTCATCCACAACGCGCTTTCCTGGGTCAGCATGACCGGGGCGCGACTGCCAATGACCCAGCCAACGCGGGTGGTGCCGATAAAGGCGGATACGGCGGGGATCGCCGCGAGAATCAGGGTATGAGTGAGGTACATGTGGCTGATGCTTTCTTCTTTATCGCCACGAATTTCCCGCCATTCCTGGTCGGGATGGGTAAACAGCCCCACGACGTGATGGATCATGCCAGTCACTCCTGTCGTTATTACCATCGCCCCCCATCGGAGCGCCCACGGGCCAAATGGCCTCAAAGGTCCTGGATAGTTGTGCGACCTCACGTCGCAGTATAGGAAGTGATGACCGGAAAAACTGTAGGGCTTTAGAGCAAATCGCGCTGTAAACAGTGGCTGTAATCGCGGCGGGGTCTGTAATGTGGACGCGTGTGGGTGCTGGCTTGCCTGCGATGCAGGCACCTCGGTCCCCCAGTGGCACCCGGTTGATGCTGTCGCAGGCAAACCAGCTCCCACACACGCCAGCGCCTGCATTGGAACGGCGTCGCTCATTGACGAATTTTTGCGTAAAATACCGCGCTTTTCGTCACACACCTGCAGCGGATCCTAGCGCCATGGGCACTCTTACGGTCAACCAGAACAAACTGCAAAAACGCCTGCGTCGCCTGGCCGGTGAAGCGGTCGCCGATTTCAACATGATCGAGCACGGCGACAAGGTCATGGTCTGCCTCTCCGGCGGCAAAGACAGCTACACCCTGCTCGACGTGCTGCTGCACCTGCAAAAGGTCGCGCCGATCACGTTCCAGATCGTGGCCGTGAACATGGACCAGAAACAACCGGGGTTCCCCGAGCACGTACTGCCGGCCTACTTGAAAGCGTTGGGCGTGGAATACCACATCGTCGAAAAAGACACCTACTCCGTCGTCAAGGAGCTGATCCCGGAGGGCAAGACCACCTGCTCACTGTGCTCGCGCCTGCGCCGTGGCACGCTCTACACCTTCGCCGATGAGATCGGCGCGACCAAGATGGCCCTGGGTCATCACCGCGATGACATCGTCGAGACCTTCTTCCTGAACATGTTCTTCAACGGCTCGCTCAAGGCCATGCCACCCAAGCTGCGCGCCGATGACGGGCGCAATGTGGTGATCCGGCCTCTGGCGTATTGCAACGAGAAAGACATCCAGGCCTACTCCGACTTCAAGCAATTCCCGATCATTCCGTGCAACCTGTGTGGCTCCCAGGAAAACCTGCAGCGCCAAGTGGTCAAGGACATGCTGCTGGACTGGGAGCGCAAGACCCCAGGCCGAACCGAAAGCATCTTCCGCAGCCTGCAGAATGTGCAGCCGTCGCAGTTGGCCGACCGCAACCTGTTTGACTTCACCAGCCTGAAAATCGACGAAAGCGCCGCTTCGCGCTTCGTCAATGTAGTGAACCTCTAAGCGATTTCAACGCTCTGACACACGGCGCTTGCGGGCGCCGTTTTCAATTCAATTCCCAGGAGAGGGCATGCGCGATTACAAGTGGCTGCACGAATATTGTCTGAACCGCTTCGGTTCGGCGGCCGAGCTGGAAGCCCATCTGCCTGTACCCAAGACCCCGGCGCAATTGCGCAAGATCAAAGACGATCGCTACCTGTCGACCTTGGCGCTACGCGTGTTCCGTGCCGGGCTCAAGCACAGTGTGGTGGACGCCAAGTGGCCGGCGTTCGAGCAGGTATTCTTCGGCTTCGACCCGGAAAAAGTCGTGCTGATGGGCGCCGAGCACCTGGAGCGTTTGATGCAGGACACGCGGATCATCCGCCACCTGGGCAAGCTCAAGAGCGTGCCGCGCAATGCGCAGATGATCCTCGATATCGAGCAGGAGAAGGGCAGCTTCGGCGCGTTTGTCGCCGACTGGCCGGTGACCGACATCGTCGGGATGTGGAAGTACCTGAGCAAGCACGGCCACCAGTTGGGCGGGCTGTCGGCGCCGCGCTTCTTGCGCATGGTCGGCAAGGACACTTTTGTGCCGAGTTATGACGTGGTGGCGGCGTTGAACGCACAGAAGATCGTCGACAAGGCGCCGACCAGCCTGCGGGATTTGGCGACGGTGCAAGGCGCGTTCAACCAATGGCATGCCGAGAGTGGGCGGCCGATGTGTCAACTGTCGATGATGCTGGCTTACACCGTGAATCATTGAGACTGAGGTGAGGCC
>NZ_JBARTQ010000181.1:0-6860 GCF_049645325.1 Pseudomonas sp.
CCGCTTTCGCGAGCAAGCCCGCTCCCACACTGGATCTCGGTACAACCCGGAATCACTGGAACGATCAGTTAGCTTGGTTGGAAGCGTCCGCCGCCTTGATCAGGTCAACCCCGATCTCCCCTTCAAACTTCTGCCACACCGGGCGCATGGCTTCGCGCCAGAGCTGGCGTTGCTCGGGGGTCAGTTCGATGATTTCGCTGGTCTTGGAATCGATGATTTTCTGCTTGGCCGACTGGTTCAGCGCTTCGGCCTGCTTGTTCACCTCGACGGTGACCTCGACCATGATCTGGTCCAGGGTGGTGCGGATATCCGGTGGCAGGCCGTTCCAGAATTTGGCGTTGGTGATCACCATGTAGTCGATCAGGCCGTGGTTGGACTCGGTGAAGTACTTCTGCACCTCGTTGACCTTCTGGCTTTCATAGTTCGACCAGGTGTTCTCGGTGCCATTCACGGTGCCGGTCTGCAGCCCTTGGTACACCTCGGCAAAACTCATTTTGCGCGGGTTGGCGCGAATAGCCTTGAACTGTTCTTCAAGCACGCTGGAGGCCTGCACACGGAACTTCAGGCCACGGGCGTCCTTGGGTTCATGCAGCGCCTTGTTCGAGGAGAGTTGCTTGAGGCCGTTGTGCCAATAAGCCAGGCCGAGGATGTTCTTGTCCTGCATCGAGCTCAGCAGGTCTTTGCCCTGGGCGGCCTGGAAACGGTCGACGGCGGCCAGGTCATTGAACAGGAACGGCAGGTCGTAGATCTGCACCTGCTTGGTGTATTGCTCAAACTTGGCCAGGGACGGCGCCAGCATCTGCACATCGCCCAGCAGCAACGCTTCCATCTCCTTGCCATCGCCGAACAGCGACGAGTTCGGGTACACCTCAACCTTTACCCGGCCCGGCAGACGCTCTTCGACGAGCTTCTTGAACAGCAAGGCGCCCTGGCCTTTGGGGGTATTTTCGGCGACCACGTGGGCGAACTTGATCACAATCGGGTCCGCCGCCTGGGCCAGGCCCGCGGCAAACAAAGTGGCGGCGCACAGCAGCGCCCGAGAAAGCTTGAGCATGGAAAATCACCTTCTTATTGTTGTGTTATAGGGCAAGGTGCCTGATGTCACGCGTGTAGTGAATTTCGAATTTTAGATACCTGCGTTCGGCTGGGCCGAACGCCAATCCAGAGCACAATGAAGATCCAGTGTGGGAGCTGGCTTGCCTGCGATAGCGCAGGCTCAGTCAATCAATTCAGTGCCTGATATACCGCCATCGCAGGCACGCCAGCGCCCACACGTGTGCTTCGGTTTTAGTCAGTCAGAGCTGTGCCGCGAGCAGCCTTTGCGCGCGCAGCAGCACCGGCGCATCGACCATCTGCCCGTCAATCTGATAGGCCCCTGCGCCATGTGCCCCGCCCTCCACTACCCGCTTGGCCCATGCCAGGTCGGCCGCACTCGGCGCCAGGGCCTCATGGATCACCGCCACCTGTTTGGGATGAATACACAACGCCCCGACAAAGCCCATTTCATAGGCATGCCGGATCGAGCGGCGCAGGCCTTCGGGGTCGTCGATGGCCGGGTGCACACCATCCAGCGGCGCCACCAGGCCCGCAGCACGCGAGTGCACGATCAGCGCCAGGCGCGCTTGGTCGAGGGCGAAATTCGCGGCCGCCGAGTGGCTGCTCAGGTTCAGGTCCAGCGCCAAGTCCAACCCGCCGAACGACAGGCGTTGTACCTGGGGGGCATGGGCGATCTCGGCCACGGCCAACAAGCCACGCGCGCTTTCGATGATCGGCCAGATCACTTTGCCTGCCGCGGCCACCACTGCCACCTGCGCGGCGCTCTCGACCTTGGGCAGCAACACGCCCGCCACGTTCGAGTGGGCTTTGCAGAACGCCACATCCTCAAAGTGTTCGGCATGCTCCGGCGCATTGATGCGCACCCATACCTGAGCCTCCGGGTGTCCTTGCAAAAACGCTCCAAGGTTATCCCGTGCCTGGCGTTTCAGCGGTTCTTCCACCGCGTCTTCAAAGTCCACAATCACTGCGTCGGCGCCGCTCGCCAACGCTTTGGAAAACCGCTCCGGGCGGCTGCCGGGCACAAACAGGGCCGAACGAACTAAAGGCTTTGCCATCACTGAGTTCCTTATTAGATAACGCCGCGCGCGCGCAGGCTGTCGATGGCGTCACCCGAATAACCGAGCTGATCGAGAATGGCTTGGCTGTGCTGCCCCAACGCGGGCACTGCATCCATACGCGGGGTAAACGCGGCATTGCGTGCCGGCGGTAACAGCGATGGCAACGGCCCGGCCGGGCTGTCGACTTCACGCCAGCTGTCGCGGGCCTTGAGTTGCGGGTGGTCCCACACGCCCTGCATGTCGTTGACCCGGGCACTGGCGATCTGCGCGTCTTCGAGGCGCTGGATCACCGCCTCGGCATCCAGTTGGGCGAAGCTGTCGACGATGATCTGGCGCAGCACCTCACGGTTGGCCGAGCGCTTGAAGTTGGCGGAAAAACGTTCATCCGTGGCCAATTGCGGCGTGAGCAGCACCTTGTCGCAGAACGCCGCCCACTCGCGTTCGTTCTGCAGGCCGAGCATCACCGTGCCGCCGTCACCCGTGGGAAACGGCCCGTAGGGGTAGATCGTCGAATGCGCGGCACCGGCACGCGGCGGCTGTGGCGCGCCGTCGAACGCGTAATACATCGGGTAGCCCATCCACTCCACCAGGCTTTCCAGCATGCTCACGTCGATGCGACTGCCCTTGCCCGTCTTGCCGCGCAACAGCAGCGCCGAAAGGATGCCACTGTAGGCGTACATGCCGGCAGAGATGTCGGCGATGGAGCAGCCGGCCTTGGCCATCTGGTCGTCACCGGGGCCGCCAGTCACCGAGAGAAAGCCGCCCTCGCTCTGGATCAACAGGTCATAGGCTTTCTTTTTCTCGTACGGCCCGCCTTCGCCATAGCCGGAAATATCGCAGACGATCAGCCGTGGAAAGCGCTCATGCAGCGCTTCGAACGACAAGCCCATGCGCGCCGCAGCGCCGGGTGCGAGGTTCTGCACCAGCACGTCGGCATCGGCCAGCAAAGTGTCAAGAATAGTGCCCGCCTCGTCCTGTTTCAGGTCGAGGGTGAGGCTTTCCTTGGAGCGGTTGGTCCACACGAAATGCGACGCCAGGCCGCGCACGCGCTCGTCATAACCACGGGCAAAGTCACCGGCGCCCGGGCGTTCGACCTTGATCACGCGCGCACCCAGGTCCGCCAGCTGGCGGGTGCAGAACGGCGCGGCAATCGCGTGTTCGAGGCTGACGACAGTGATGCCGTCCAGCGGTCGTTGATTAGTCATCATTGTTCCTCAAAGCCAGTGGGCCATGGACGCTGCGCTGCGCAGGTCCCAGACCTTGTCGATCAATGCATTGGCCTGGGCCGGCGTGCGCGCGCCGCTGAACTGGGCCAGGCGCTGGAATTTATCCGCCAGTTCGACCCGGCTGAGCGTGTTGCCCGGATCACCCTTGGGCTCATCGATGGCGCCGTGCAGAGTGCGGCCGTCACGCGTGGTGACGGTGACGCGGCCCAGCCAGCGTTGCGGGTAGGCGCCGTCGACTTCAGGGTCGAGGGTCATGCTGACCTTGTCGCGAAAGCGTGAGACGGCGGGATCGGTCAACGCCAATTCATGAAATTCGGTGAGCCCGGCCTTGCCGTGTACGGCAATCAGGCCGAGCACGGTGCCCATGGAAAATTTGGCCTGGTGCACGGTGGCGGGCACTTTTACGCGCCCAAGCACGTCAATCGCGCCTTGATGAACACGGGTTTGCACGTGAGCAATCTGCTCGGCGCCAAGGCCCTCGCGCTGCATCAGGTGCAACAGCGCATCCGCGGCCGGGTGGGTGTGGCGGCACGACGCGTGGAACTTGAACGAGGTTTCCAGCAGCGCCCAGCGGCTGCCCAGGCCGGCAGACAATTTGCTCGGTTCGGCATCGCTGGACATGCCCGCTGCCAGGCCTTGGTCACCTTCCAGAATATTGCGCGCGCCGGTCAGGCCGTCTGCGGTGAGGTAAGCGGCAAGCAAACCGTCCGCCGCCGCTTTGGCCGTGTGCAGCTGCTTGGAGTCGGCGGCGTCGCGCAGGAACTCCCACAACCCTGCGGCCTGGGTGCCGGCGCTGCCGAGCAGGTTGATGAACTGTTCTTCGTTTAAATCCAGCAATTTGCCCACGGCCACGGCCGCGGCGAGGGTGCCGACGGTGGCCGTGGTGTGAAAGATGCGGTAATGCGAGCGGCCCATGAATTCGCCGATGCGAATCCCGGCTTCATAACCGGCCACCGAGGCCAGCAACAGATCGCGGCCGGACTTGCCGAGGTCTTGCGCGGCCGCCAGTGCAGCAGGAAATACGACGGTGGCCGGGTGCAGCACCGAGCTGTTGTGCAGGTCGTCCTGCTCGACCAGGTGCGACGAAGCACCGTTGACCAGCGCGGCGAAATACGCGCTGCTGCTGCCACCGTTGACGATAATCTGCGCAGGGCCGTTGGCGGGGCCCATCTTGTGCGCATAACGCTCGAACAACGGAATCGGGTGCGCACCCTGGCTGGCCAGCGCCGAGGCGAGCCAATCGAGATATAGGTCTTCGGTGCGCGCCAACACATTGTCGGGCAACTGGGCGTAACTTAACTGTGCGAGGAAACGGCAAAGGGCTTGGGTATGGCTCATGGTCAGGCCCTCAGAAGCTGCGTGGCAGTTCGAGCAAATGCTCGGCCACGTAGGACAGGATCAGGTTGGTCGAGATCGGCGCCACCTGGTACAGGCGGGTTTCGCGGAATTTGCGCTCCACGTCGTATTCACAGGCAAAACCGAAGCCGCCGTGGGTTTGCAGGCAGGCGTTGGCGGCCTCCCAGGACGCTTTGGCCGCCAGGTACTTGGCCATGTTGGCGCTGGCCCCGGCATTCGCGCCGCTGTCGTATTCCTCACAGGCGCGCCAGCGCATCAGGTCTGCCGCTTCGATTTCGATGTGCGCTTCGGCAATCGGGAACTGCACGCCCTGGTTCTGCCCGATGGGCCGGCCAAACACCACGCGGTCGCGGGCATAGGCACTGGCCTTTTCGATAAACCAGCGGCCGTCGCCGATGCATTCGGCGGCAATCAGGGTGCGCTCGGCGTTCAAGCCGTCGAGGATGTAGCGAAAGCCCTTGCCCTCCTCGCCAATCAAGCTGTCGAGCGGCAGTTCCAGGTTGTCGAAAAACAGCTCGTTGGTTTCGTGGTTGACCATATTGGCGATGGGCTGCACGGTCAGGCCATTGCCGATGGCTTCGCGCAGGTCCACCAGAAAGATCGACATGCCTTCGGACTTTTTCTTCACCTCGGCCAGCGGCGTGGTGCGCGCCAGCAAGATCATCAGGTCGGAATGCTGCACCCGCGAGATCCAGACTTTCTGGCCGTTGATCACGTACTTGTCGCCGCGCTTGACCGCGGTGGTCTTGATTTTGGTGGTGTCGGTGCCGGTGGTGGGCTCGGTGACCGCCATTGATTGCAGGCGCAATTCACCGCTGGCGAGCTTGGGCAGGTAGAAGCTTTTTTGCGCCTCGCTGCCGTGCCGCAACAGGGTGAACATGTTGTACATCTGGCCGTGGACGGTGCCGGAATTGCCGCCGCAGCGGTTCACTTCTTCCAGAATCACCGAAGCCTCGGCCAGGCCCAGGCCGGAGCCGCCGTACTCTTCGGGGATCATTGCCGACAGCCAGCCGGCGTCGGTCAGGGCCTTGACGAACGCTTCGGGAAAGCCTTTTTCTTCGTCGATTTTGCGCCAGTAAGCCGCGTCGAATTCGGCGCACAAGGCGCGCACGCCTTCGCGGATGGCGTTCAGTTCTTCGTTGTCATTCGGGTTCATTAACGGCGCTCCGCCTGTTGTTCTGGTGTTATTCAAAATTCACGTCGGCTTTCTGGGCCACGCCGTCAGCGTTGCCCGCCCACAACTCAGCCACGCCGGTGGCCGTCACGCGCCCGCCGACTTCAAACGCCTGCGGTGCAATCAACGGACGCACGCCGCGATAGGCAAAGCGGCGCAAGGTGGCGTGTGGATGCGCACGGCAAAACGCACGCAGGCTCAAAGTGGCGATCAGCGGCCCGTGCACCACCAGGCCCGAATAACCTTCGGTGCCGGTGACGTAGGGGTAGTCGTAATGGATACGGTGGCCGTTGAAGGTCACGGCGCTGTAGCGAAACAGCAGGGTTGGCGTGGGTTCGATGCGTTCCTGCCACTCACCGTGGGCCAGGGCATCACCGCTGCCTGACTTGGGCGGCGTGGGTTCGCGGTAGACGATGTCTTGCTCTTCGCGAATCGCCAGGCGCCCGTCCTGGGAGTAGTCATGGCGCACGGTGACAAACAGCAGCGCGCCGCTACGGCCGGTCTTTTCCTCGACCTGAGTGATGGTCGACACGCGAGTGGCCGCCTCTCCGGCTCGCAAGGCGTGAATGAATTCGATGCGCCCACCGGCCCACATGCGATTGCGATTGTCGGCGGGCGGCAAGAACCCGCCACGGGCCGGGTGACCATCAGCGCCCAGTGCCGACTCCGGCAGCGGGTCCTGGAAAAAGCACCACTGCCACAGCGGCGGAACGTCGGCGCCCTCTTCCGGCACGGCCTCCCCCAAGGTGGCGGCAATTCGCTTGAGCAGGGTGCGGCTCAGGTGGTCGTGGGCGGTTTCACTTCGGCCGATCCAATCGGTAACGCTCATCGGGCAAATATCCTTGGGCAGTGGATGTCTGCCCCGGATCATGCAAGCGCCTGCCCGTTCTGAGAATTTGCATTTCAATAAACCAGCGTTCGGTTATGCTGAACGCCGCCATGCATGATGCAACGACATAGATCTAATGTGGGAGCGGGCTTGCTCGCGAA
>NZ_JBARTQ010000182.1:0-10764 GCF_049645325.1 Pseudomonas sp.
TGAACCATTCCAAAGAGGAATAAAATGGATCGGCTGGCGGCGATGGAAACCTTTGTCTACGTCGTAGAAACAGGTTCTTTTTCTGCAGCTGCCAGACGGTTGAACGTCGGGCAACCTGCTGTCTCAAAAAACATCGCGCAGCTTGAAGAGCATCTGGGTGTTCGACTGCTCAGCCGCTCGACACGCGGTTTATCGCCCACCGAGGCTGGCTTGCTGTTCTTTGAGCAGGCCAAGAAGGTTATCGAGAGCGCACACGAAGCCGAACTCCTGGCGCGTGGGGCAGCGGCAGGGTTGGCGGGGACCTTGCGGATTTCCACCACGGTGACTTTCGCCAGGTTGTACATTCTTCCCCACTTGGGCGGCTTCCTGGACAGGCACCCGTTGCTTGACGTGGACGTGCGGCTCGATGACCGATCAATGAACCTGATTGAAGAAGGCACCGATGTCGCCTTGCGAATGGGCAATCTCAGCGATTCGAGTTTCACCGCAAGAAAGATCGCCACGTGCCAGCGCCGGGTGGTCGGCACACCGGCTTACTTCGAACGGTTCGGCGTACCCCAGTCGCCCGCAGACCTCGTCAACCACGAGGCGGTGGTCTATGTGATCGGTGCAGGCGGTGCATCCTGGGTATTCAAGCGAGGCGACACCGAGCAGGCGGTCACCCTCACCGGCCGCATTCGGGTAAGCGCTGCCGAGGGCGTGCGCACCACGGTGTTGTCAGGCTACAGCCTCACCGTGACGTCGCACTGGGTGTTCGGGCCTGAACTGGCGAGCGGCGAGGTGGTGGCGGTTCTGCAGGATTGGCAATTGCCGGAAATGGACCTGTGGGCGATCTTCCCGACCGGGCGCATGGCGAGCGCCAAGGCCCGTGCATTTGTCGACTATGTGGAGCAGTTGCTGGAACACGCCAACGTTTGAATCTGCTCGACACCTTGCAAAAAAAAACCGCCACATCCGTGGCGGTTTTCATGATTGCGTCAACGCTTAACCGCGCAGTGCGGGCAGCAACTCGGAAGGGTCCGGGCGCTGGGTGTAGTCCGGGTTGACTTCCGCGTAGGTGATCACGCCGTCTTGACCGACAACGAAGCGGGCCGGCATCGGCAGCTGCCAGGCCGGGTTGTTGTTGAAAGCCGGCAAGTCGTTGCCAAACGATTTGTACAAGTCCACCAGGTAATCGGGCAATGTGAAACGCAGGCCGAATGCCGCCGCTACATCGCTCAAGGTGTCGGACAGGATCGGGAAGCTCAGATGGTTCTCGCGCACCGACTTGCGGCTGTTAACGTTGTTTTGCGGCGAGATCGCCACCAGGTTCGCCCCCAGCTCACGGAACCCCGGCAAGGCGGTTTCGAGCGCTTGCAGCTCCATGTTGCAGTACGGGCACCACACGCCCCGGTAGAAGGTGATAACCAGCGGGCCCTTGGCTAACAGGTCTGCCGAGGAAACAGGGTTGCCGTCGGGGTCGTTCAGGGTGAATTGCGGGGCTTTGTCGCCCACCTTCAAGGCGCGTTCGGCCTGGCCGCTTGCAATCAGTTCTGCGGTGGCGCGTTTCATCACCACGTGAACTTGAGGCGGTGCATTGTAAGGGGGTTTGCCGGCAACAAAGTCAGCGTTGAATGCATCAAGTTTTGCTTGCAACGTCATGATCAATTCCTGGGTTTGTAAGGTGTTGGAGGGGGTGTCGACGTAACGTGAAGCGTCAGGCCCGGATCAGCTCAACGTAAATTTCCCGGTCGAAAATTCAATGCTCAGGTTCAGTCGCCCTTCATTGACCAACCAGGGGCGAATGGAAAATCGGCGGGCACCGCATTGATGCATCGGGTCCTGCGCGGCAATGCTTTTTGCATGCTCGATTGAGGTCGCACGAATGATGAACAGGCCGTCACCGTCCCAGTACTGTTCGTCGTCACTCCAGTGCGGGCCGGCCGCGACCAGGATGCCGTCTCGCTCTATCTTGCATTGGTGCTCAAGATGCTCAGGCAGGTTTTGCATGACCGCTTCCATGCCGTTGGCGGGCGTTGAAAAGACCGCATAGAACTGCTGCTGCAACATGCCCCTGCTTGCTTCAAGTACTTGTTCTCGTGTCACTCGCTTGCCGTTCATAACGCTACCTGTAGAACACTGCCGACTGGATGATTCGAGGGTACTTGCGGCCGTCGCGTGGGCGGCCGAGTGAACCGTTGAACAAGCATTGTCCATCCGGGTTTGACGCAGTAGAGGAGCCAAGGGAATAGGATTTATGCTTTTCGGGAATATTGGCGCAACGCAAGGCGATTCAATGCACGGGTCAGGGTTGAAAACCGACCCAGGCAGTGGCGCCGTTGCAGGCTCATCGGGCGGTTCGCCGAGTTGCGCGCGGGCATAACGGAAATGGGTGCGGGCGCTGCCGGGCTCGATGATCGAGACGCCGATATTGAAAGGGGCACGCTCAATGGACAACGCATCCACAAAGCCTTCCAGGTCCCACGTGCTCGCGTTTTACAGCGACCCGCCCGGCAAAATCGACGCTGCGCGAAACCCGGGTGCCGATCGGCGACCTCGGGCGTTTAATCGCCCTTGATCAACCGAACCGCCAACGCGGCACTGAACGTCCCGGCGGCCGGGCCGCCGTGGCAGTCGGCCTTGGGTGAAGAGGCGCCGTCCGAATTGCCCGGCAGCTTGATCCACAGGGCCAGCAGGTCTGCGGAGAGTGATTGGGGTAATGGGCCGAGTTTGCGCCCCGGAGGGTTGCACCAATCGCCAGGGCGGGCGCCGTTACCGTTGCGACTGGTATCGACCACCACGGCCTTGGTATACCCATGGTCCGCCGAGAGTGTGCTGTTGATCAGGGCTGCGTAGTTGCGGGACTGGTCCAGGGTATAGAAATTGGCAATATTCAGGGCAAACCCGCGCGCGTCCTTCACACCGGCAGCGTTCAGCGCGCCCGCCATCAACGCGGCAGGCTTCCAGCCGGCGTTGCCGGCGTCGAGGTAAACATTGGCCTGCGGCGCACGCGTCTTGAAACCTGACACCGCGTAGTTGAACAGGGCCAAGCGCTCGTCGCGGTTGGCCGGGCTGAGGCATTGCAGGTCCGGCAGCGCGTCTGGCTCAAGGATGATCACGGCCGGCTTGCCGCCCACGCCATTGATCACGTGATCAATCCAGCTGCGATACGCCGTCGCATCCGCCGCCCCCCCGGCAGACGCGCCACCGCTGCAATCGCGATGCGGCAGGTTGTAGGCGACCAGAATCGGCGTGGCGTGGGCGCTGGCAGCGGCGGCGACGTAGCGGCTGACGCGCGGCGCCAGTTGATCGATGGCCTGGCTGCTGCCGGTCAGCCACAAGGCACTGGGCACGTTGGCAATGGCGGCGAAGATGTCAGCGCTGCCGGGCGCGTCGGGGTGTTGCCTGACCCACTGCGCGGCGGTTGATTCGGGGTTGATGTAGAACGTATCGCTGGCTCGGGCAACTGACGGCAGGGATAAAACCGCCAGGCTGGCGACGACAACGGTGAGCTTAAGCATCTATCGACTCCACAATGCAGGGACTGACGCTGATATCATTCAAACCATTACCCGTTGAGTAGTCATCCATGAACCGCCAAAAGAAACTGAAGCAGCTCTTCAAGGCCAAAGCCAAAAAGGCCAGCGCCAAACTGGCGCCGAAAAACAAAGACATCTACATCAGCAAAGCCGACCGCCTGAAGCTCGCGGAGCAAGCGCCTCAAGACTCAAGCGAAACCGGCGACACGCCCAGCTGAAGGCGTGCCCGTTTCATATTTGCCCCAGATCCGCCGCAGATGACGCGCCGAACCAAAACCCGCGCGTTCGGCGACAGCTTCCATGTCCAGGTTCGACTCAGCCAACAACTCACGGGCCACCGCCAAGCGCAGCCGGTGCAGGTAATCGAGCGGGCTGGCCCCCACATGCTCATGGAATAACCGCGCCAGATGGCGACTGCTGGTGCAGGCTAAATCGGCCATGCGCGTGACCGTCCAGGCCTCGCACGGGGCGGCGGCGACCGCGTCCTGCACACGATGCACGGCCGGGTGCAGGTGGTTGCGCCCCCACGTCCAGGGCGACAACTGCGGGTCGGCGCCGCTGCGGCGCATGTACACCACCATGTCCCGCGCCACCGCGCTGGCCAGCCGTGGCCCGGCCAGTTCGGCCACCAGGTGCAGCATCAGGTCGATGCCCGCCGTGACCCCGGCGCTGCAACTGATCGGGCCGTCGGTAACGTAAAGCCGGTTCTCCAGCACCCGAGCCTTGGGCGCCATGGCCTGCAACGTGGCGCACAGCGCGTGGTGCGTGGTGCACTGGCGACCGTCGAGCAGCCCCGCCCGCGCGGCAGTCAACGCACCGGCGCACACGCACACCAGGCGCTCACCCGACGGCGCAAAGACCGTTTGCAGCCACTGTACGAGCTGATTATTCGCCGATTCAAATGCCTGCTGACGCGCTTTCGTCACCTTCGACGTGGAGCCCACCAACACCACCCATGTACCAGGGGCAAGGCGTGTCGGGAGGGCCGCCAAACCACTGAGGGGCAAGCCGATGGAGGTTTGCAGCGACGCCACCGGACTTACGTACTGCAAGTCAAAATCGACCGCCGCCGGGTCGTCGATTTGCGCGGCCAGGCGCAGCACTTCGGCCGGCCCGGCCAGGTCCAGCATCAGCACATTGGGTAACAGCACGAACAGCACCGGCACGCTCACGGGTTCAACTCTCCAGGGCCTGGGCGACGGTGACGATGCGGGCAAAACGCTCTTCGAGGACCAACTCGGTGCGCTCACGGATCTGCGCCGCGCTGTACACCTGGCCGCTGCGCGCATGGGTCATCGGGAAGGTCAGCGTGGCTTCGCTGACGAAGTCCACCGCAAAGCCGCTGTCGGACGCCTGGCGCGTGGTGGTTTCACAGCACTGCTCGGTACGAATGCCGCTGATGATCAGCGACGTCACGCCCCTCTCCGTCAGCTGCGCCGCGAGCGGCGTACCGGCGAAGGCGCTGTGGTAACGCTTGTGAATGATCACGTCGGGGCTGATCGACAATTCGCTCAATGCCCTGACGTTGCCCGATGCCATGGAGAAATGCCCCTGCTCTTCAACATGGAAAACTTGTACCACCACAATGCCCTGTTGAACACACCCGTCGATAAGCGCTTGCTGTTTTTCCAGGTAGCCAGGCAGGTCATTTTCGGACCAGTAGGTGGAATGGCGGAACGAATGCTGGGCATCGATAACGATCAGGGCTTTGCGGTTCATGGTGTGTCCTCAAGGCGTGCATGGATAAAGACGATGCACGCCATGCTAAGGACGTTACCCGATAGCCGACAGGCGCAGGCCGGACCACTTCAGGACCGATTCGGACATGCACTGTCAGCGTCGAAGTGCGCCCTGTGAGGTGTCCCGCAACGTGGTCAACGCCACCAATGCACACACCGCCGCCCCGGCCATGAAAAACCCCGGCACCAGCAGATTGCCGGTTGAGCCGATCAACGACGTCACGATGTACGGCGTGATGCCACCGCCGAGGATCGCCCCCAGGTTGATGCTGATGGCCATGCCGGTGTAGCGCACGCGGGTCGGAAACTGTTCGGCGTAAGTGGGGTAGCCCACCGACTGGATGACCGGCATCGGCAGCGTCGCGACAAAAAACGCCAGCACGGCAATCACCAGGCTGCTGTTGTTCATCAGCACCATCATCGGGATCACCAGCACGGCGTACCCGACAAAGCCGATGGCCAGGGCCTTCTTGCGCCCGATGCGGTCAGACAGGCCGCCCCAGAGCGGCATCATCGCCGCCATGCACAGGCTCACGCCGGCAATTACCCAATAGATCCTGGCTTTCTCGAAGTGCAGGTAGGTGGTCAGGTAGATGTTCATGAACACCAGGCCGATGTAGTAGCCGGCGTTCTGGGCAAAGGCGAACACCACCACGCGAAGCACGGCAGGCAGGTTCTGCGTGAGCACCTCTTTGACCGGCGCAGTGGGCGGTTTTTCCACCGCGAGAAAGGCTTTGAACTCGGGCGTTTCTTCCACGTTGTGACGCATGACGCAGGAGAAGATCACCAGGGGAATCGCCAGGAAAAACGGAATGCGCCAGGCCCAGTCCTGCAGCTGCTGAGCATCGACCAGGCTGGTGGTAATGCCGCAGATGATCGCCGCCATCGACCCGCCAATCGCCACGCCGACCGGGGTGAATGCGCCATAAAAGCCGCGCCGCCCATTCGGCGATGACTCGGCCAGGAACGCCGCTGCCCCGATCACTTCGCCCCCGGCGAAAAAGCCCTGGGCCAGCCGGATCAGCACCAGCAGGATCGGCGCAATGATGCCCACCTGGGCCGACGTCGGTAACAGGCCGATGGCGGCCGTCGCGGTGCCCATGCCGATCACGGTGCTCAGCAAGACTTTGCGCCGGCCGATGCGGTCCGCCAGGCGCCCGAGCAAAATGCCGCCCAATGGCCGGATCAGAAACGCACTGCCAAACACCGCGAGGGTCGCCAGCAAGGCAGCGGCGGCGTTATCGCTGGGAAAGAACAATGGCGCGATGATCGTCGCCATGAAGCCATACACCCCGAACTCGTAATACTCCACCGCCGTGCCCGTGGCAGCGGCAATGGCCGCCCGCCTGGCGACCCGGGTGGCACTGTTTGCAGAGGTTTTATCCAAGTCGCCGACACTGACTGACGGCGCTGTAGTAGAGAACACGCGAGACATAAACACCTTCCACTCTGACCATCGGTCATTTGAGTTATTGAGGTGGAAACTTCCACCCAGAAGTAAACCCGTTGGAGCCCAGGCAACACGTCACGTGGGGCCTCCGGGGGTTTTAATGCTCGACAGTAAGAAGGGGTTGAAACCGGGCTTGATCATGTAGCGCTCCTGTTTTTATTGTTTGGCAGCTACGCGTTTCTATTTCAGTGGGCGACCTCCAGTCTTTTCAGTACGCGTGCACGCGCCACCAACAGGTGTTGAGCCGTTTGCAAATCAATCAGGGAAAATCGAACTTCATCGCCCGGCATCCGTTGCGCCAGCTTGGGCAGATCCACACTCGCCACTTGGGCGATCCGCGGGTAGCCGCCGGTGGTTTGCCGGTCGGCCATCAACACGATCGGCTGCCCGCCAGCCGGCACCTGCACGGTGCCGAACGCCACACTTTCCGACAGCAGTTGTTTAGGCTGCGCAAGGTCCAGGGCGGCGCCGTCCAGCCGGTAACCCATGCGGTCGGAGGCGGCGGTCAACCGGTACGGCTCATTGAGAAAGTCATGCCGGGCCGTTTCGGTGAAGTCAGCCCACTCGCGCCCTTGAAGTACGCGGATGGTCACAGGCTGCGTGGTGGCGGCACACAGCAACCCGGCCGGGATATTCAGGCGCGGCGGGTTGGCAAATGACGAGCAGATCGGGATCACATCCCCGGCCTTCAACGCCCGCCCGCACAGCCCGCCAAACCCGCCCCGGCTGTAGGTGCTGGCGCTGTTCATCACAGGTTCCAGCACGTAACCGCCGCTGACGGCCAGGTAGGCACGCGCGCCGTATTCGCGTTTTTCGAAACGGAGCATGGCACCGGGTTTGACGCAGACGGCATGCCCGGGTTTGAGCGCCACGCCGTCCAGGCTCGCACCCAGGTCGGCGCCGGCCAGGGCGATCAGCGCCTTGGCTTGAAAGCACAGGACCGGGCCCTGAAGGGTCATTTCCAGGCTGGCCGCCGTGGTCGGGTTGCCGACCAGCAGGTTGGCCAGCGCGTGGGCGTCCGGGTCCATGGCGCCGTTGACCGGCACTCCCCAATGCTGGAAGCCCACGCGCCCGGTGTCTTGAAAGGATGAAAACAACCCGGGCCGGATTACCTTGATGGTCATCGCGGCTCTCCCGCCAGCTGTTCAAACTCTCGGGCGGTGATCGGCACAAAACGCACCTGATCGCCGCCGGTCAACAAGCACGGCGGCTCATTGGCCGGTGAAAACATCGGCAGCGGCGTACGCCCGAGAATGTTCCAGCCGCCAGGTAAATCCGAGGGGTAAATCACGCTCTGGCAGTTGGCCAAACCCACACTGCCCTGCAACACCCGGGTGCGCGGCACCGCGCGGCGCGCCAGCGTAAGCGCAGGGTCGTGCATGCCGATATAAGGATGACCCGGCGCAAACCCGACCATCAGTACATCAACCCACTGCCCGGTGTGCGCGGCAATCACTTCGCTAGGGGTCATGGCGCAGGCCTGCGCGATATCGAGCAAATCCGGCGCGTAGTCTCCCGTGTAGCACACCGGGATTTCCAGGCGCTTCGGGGTGGTGCGCGGCGTGTTCTGCAGCCGGGTCAGGGTGTTTTCCAGCACGTCGACAACTGCGTCACACGGCATCAATTCGGGGTACAGCGTCGCAAAAGCCGCCGGCGAATAATGCACGCCCACCGAGACCATCGCGGGGATGACATCGGTGATACCGCCAAGCAGCCCGCGCGTCAGCCGCTCATGCAGGGTAGCGCTGAGCGCCACCGCACGGCGGTTGGCCTGCGCACTGAACACCGTGGCAAACACCACCACGATGCAGCTGTCGCCACAGGGCTCGAATCGCCAATACGGCTGCACACGCACAGGCCGGACCGGCTCACGGACATCACAGTTAACGTCGCACATAACGTCGTTTCTCGCATGCGGCAGGCATGAAGATCCGCCCGGTCAGGCTTCACGGTATTGTTAACGCCGTCGCTCTGGTGGCGACGGTCGCGCGGGCATCATTACTTGGCGAACAGCAGGCTCATGTCCTTGAACGCCTTGAACTCCAGGGCATTGCCACAGGGGTCGAACAGAAACATGGTGGCCTGCTCGCCGACTTGGCCCTGGAAACGGATGTAGGGTTCGATGACAAACGCGGTCTCGCGTGCGCGCAGCCGCTCTGCCAGGGCTTCCCACTGGTCCCACTGCAAGATGATGCCAAAATGCGGGACCGGCACGTCGTGGCCGTCTACCGGGTTGGAGTGCACAGACGCCTGAGACTCGGTCTTGGGGTGCTCGTGGATAACCAATTGGTGACCGTAGAAATCGAAATCCACCCATTGCGCACTGGAGCGGCCTTCCGAGAGGCCAAACACGTCGCCATAGAAGTGGCGAGCGGCGGCGAGGTCATACACGGGAATAGCTAAATGGAAGGGCGAAAGGCTCACGGTGGTTACCTGCAAGTTCTGTTATGTAGAACTCGATTCTTCACCAGAAACCCTTGCGAATAAAGCGGATATATTTCGTCCTGAGCCTCAATAATTTCGATGCTCGCGCCCTATTTCGGCGCATCCAGCACGTTCATGACGCAGGACCGAAACAAGTCGAAGAGTGGCAGTTGGCGCTGGGTGTACTTGGTCAGCAGCACGATTTCGCGAAAGAACGTGAGCTTGTCCAATCGCAAAACCCGCACGTCGCTGTCATGTTCCAGCCACAAGCCTGCCAGCGGCACCAGGGCGACGCCCAGGCCGCTGCGAACCATCTTGACGATGGCGTCCAGTTCATCGAGCTCCAGCGTCTGCTGAGTCTGGATCTTCTGTTCCTTGAGAAACTGCGTGACCTGGCGCCCGCCAAACGAGCCGCGGTCGTAACGCACGAAGGGCTGTTCGCGCAGGATTTGCAGAGGGTCGTCGCCCTCCACGTCGTTTGCGGTGATCAGCACAAAAGGCTCGCGCGCGATGACTTCGATGTTGAGGTCTTTGGGCAGGTTGAACGGCGGGTGAATCATGATCGCCAGGTCCAGCTCGCCGGCATCCACCTGGCTGAGCAGGTTGAGCGACACGCCGGGCACCAGGCTGACTTCGATAAACGGCGCGCGCCGCTTGAGGGCCACCAACGCCTTGGGCAGGATGCCGGTTTGCACACTGCCGATGGCACCGATGCGCAGGGAGCCATGAAAGTTGTTGGCGCTGTCGGGGGTGCCCATGCGCGAGAAAATATCGAGGATTTCCTCTGCTAGCGGCACCGCCCGCTGCCCGGCCGCATTGAGGGTGGCGGAGCGGCCGGTGCGGTCGAACAGCTTGACCCCGAGCGTGTCCTCAAGGTGCTTGATCTGCGCGCTCACCGCCGATTGCGTCAGCCCCACTTGCTGCCCGGCGGCGGCAAAGGTGCCACGCCGTGCGGCCGACACAAAGGTCCTTAACTCTCGAATCATCCTGGCACCCTACCGCTAGAGGTTTGACCACTCAGCAACCGCTCAACGCCACCTGCGGCCGCTCGCCGGCAAAGAAAAACGGGCGCAAACGCACGCCGACACCGTTGCCGATAAACGCCGCCACCAGCCACACCCAGCCATGCAGGCTGCCCGAGGCGATGCCGCTGAAGTACGCGCCAATGTTGCAACCGTACGCCAGGCGCGAGCCGTAACCCAGCAGCAGGCCGCCGATCACCGCCGCCACCAGCGAGCGCGCCGGGATTTTCAGGCTCGGGGCGAAACGCCCGGCCAGGCCTGCGGCCAACAAAGCACCGAGGACGATGCCGATGTCCATGACGCTGGTGATGTCTTCCCACACCGGCGCGGCCAAGGCCTTGGCATTGCCCGGCACCTGCCAGAACGCCCAACTCGCCACGTCCACACCCAAGCCGCTCGCCACCTTGGCGCCCCACAGTGCGAAGGCCGAGGTAATGCCCCACGGCCGCCCGGCCAGGGCCAGGGTCGCGTAGTTGAGCAGCGCCAAGCCAATCGCGCCCCACACCAGCGGCCACGGCCCGCGCAGGAAGCGGCGCAGGCCGGTGTGCTCACTGGTCACGCCCTCTTCAAGCTGACCGTGGCGGCGTTTTTCCAGGCGGACGGTCACCCAC
>NZ_JBARTQ010000183.1:0-17860 GCF_049645325.1 Pseudomonas sp.
GTTCCACAGGTTGCGCCGCAGCATTTCGGCCGCGAGGATCGGGCTGGCATTGACCTCGATATCAAACAGCGCGCCGCTCTCCGACAAGGTCAGCCAACGCGCCATCGGCGGGTTGTCTTCCGGGTCTTCGACGGTGAACGCGGTCCACAACTCCCAGTTGCCCTGGGAGCGCGACAACAGGCTGCCGAACAGCGGGTACCATTCTTCGGCCTGGTTGCTGGCGATGCCGATGTTGACCTCGCCGTCCATGCCCTCCTTGAGCAAGTCGGTCAGGCGCGTGAACAGGTCGGTCAGGCGCGAAAAGCCCTTCTTCAGCTCAATGCCCATTTCACGCATGTGTTCGGGGATCAGCCCGCCGACAAACCGGTGGCGCGGCCGCTCACGGCCCTCCACGTCTTCGCCGGGCTTGAAGTCGGCGACCTGTTCGCAGGCGCTGAACATGAACTGCTGCTGGGTCTTGATCTCCCGCGCCAGCTCCGGCACCTGCTCGATCAGCTTGCCGAGGTCGCCGGGCAGCGGGTGCTGGGCCAGCAACTTGGCGAGGTTCTTGGCAGTGGTTTCCAGCCAGTCGGCGGTGGAACGCAAACGGGTGTAATGGGCGAAGTGGCCGATGGCCTTGTCGGGCAGGTGATGGCCTTCGTCGAACACGTAAAGCGTGTCGCGCGGGTCGGGCAGTACGGCGCCGCCGCCCAGGGCCAGGTCAGCCAGGACCATGTCGTGGTTGGTGACGATCACATCAACCTTGCCCATGCCTTCGCGGGCCTTGTAGAAGGCGCACTGGCCGAAGTTGGGGCAATGGCGGTTGGTGCACTGGCTGTGATCGGTGGTCAGGCGCGCCCAGTCGGCATCTTCCAGGGCGGTGGGCCAGCTGTCGCGGTCACCGTCCCATTTATTGCCGGCGAGTTTTTCAATCATGCTGGTAAACAGCTTCTGACTGACCTCATCCACCTCGATCTTGAAGCCTTCTTCTTCGAACAGGGAGGCCGTGGCGGTTTGCGCGTGGCCTTCCTGCAACAATACGTCGAGTTTGGACAGGCACATGTAGCGGCCACGGCCCTTGGCCAGGGCGAACGTGAAGTTCAAGCCGCTGTTGCGCATCAGGTCGGGCAAGTCTTTGTAGACGATTTGCTCTTGCAGGGCGACGGTGGCGGTGGCAATCACCAGGCGCTTGCCGGCGGCCTTGGCGGTGGGAATCGCGGCCAGGCTGTAGGCCACGGTTTTACCCGTACCGGTGCCGGCTTCGACAGCCACGACCGCAGGGTCGCCACTGCGTCGACCTTCGTCGTCGGTGTCGATATCGCCAAGGACCTTCGCCACTTCGGCGATCATCAGGCGTTGGCCATAGCGCGGTTTCAAGCTCTTGGCTTCGAGAAAACGCGAATAGGCGCCCTGGATCGTGGTTTTGAGTTCAGTGCTGATCATGGATAGTCGGGCGCTAAAAACGCTGGATAAATTTTCAGTGGTTCGGATCGGCGGCTATCATACCCCGCTAATGAATCCCGCGCAGAACGGAGTACCGCAATGACCGTGTTTAGCCTCGTTTACACCCTGCATGTATTGGCCGCCCTGATCTGGGTCGGCGGCATGTTTTTCGCCTGGATGATCCTGCGTCCCGCCGCTGTGGCGGCACTTGAGGGCCCTGCCCGGCTGAAACTGTGGGCCAATGTGTTTCAACGTTTTTTCGTGTGGGTTTGGGTGGCCGTGTTGATTTTGCCGATCAGCGGCATTGGCCTGTTGCAGCTGCGCTTCAGCGGTTTTGAGACCGCGCCGCGTTATGTGCAGGTGATGATGGGGTTGTACGTGGTGATGACGGCGCTGTTTATCCGCATCCAGGCGTTGAAATTTCCGGAATTACGCACAGCGGTGGCGGCTGAGGACTGGCCGACGGGTGCGGCTGTACTGGGGCAGATCCGCAAGCTGGTGGGGATTAATCTGATGATCGGGTTGGTGGTGGTGGCGATTGCATCGGCTCGGCCAATGTTCTGAGGCGATCTTTAATCCGCCATCGCGGGCAAGCCCGGCTCCCACAGTGAAATGCGATCACCTGTGGGCGTCGGGCTTGCCCGCGATGGCGTCAGACCGAGCGACTTAGAGCCGCTGAATAGTCACAGCACCCGCAGGCCCAGCCGGCCCCGGTTGCCCTTCCAGCCCTGCGCGGCCCTTGTCGCCGCCATCGGCGCGGTACACCACGCAGCCCTTGGACTGACCGCCCTTGCCCGGCTTGCCTGCCGTACCCGCCAAACCGCCGGCCCCGCCATCGACCCAGACCTTGATCTGTTCAGCCGCAAAGCTCTGCGGCAACTCGACGCGCACTTGCGCGCCCGAAGCACCCGGCAGGCCATCGCCGCCGTTGTCGCCATTTGCACCACGCCCCGCCGAACCCCAGGTGCAACCCGGGTCCACGCCGTTGGCGCCGTCCAGGCCTGCGTAACCTTGGGCGCCCGCGCCACCGCGGGCGTCCACCGAGAGTTCCTCGGCGGTCAGGTCATTGATGCGCAGCGTCAGGTCGCGCCCGGCTTTGGCCGGCCGTTCATGGGTACCGGGGGCGCCACGTGAGGTGATCTGGCTGCCGTGCTCCAGTTGCGCATGACGTACTTGCAATTGCAGCCCGGTATTGCCGGGTGCGATGGCGATACGCGCTTCGCGGCCCAGGTGCAATTCGTCCACAGAGACCTGAGTGATGGTCGCCGGAATCAACAACGTGCCGTAATCCGCCACGTCCAATCGCTCAAGCTGCAACACGCTGGTGCTGCTGGGCAGGCGCATCAGGGAATTGCTTTCAACGCTGACGTTCTGCGCCAGGGCAATGGGGCTGACCAACAGGGCCAACAGAAAAACCTTACGCATGATTGGCCTCCTTGTTCGTTTGATTAACCGCCGCAGGCGCCGACAGGCCCCGCACATGGAACATACCCACCAGCAGGATCTGCAAGCGGTCACGCCAGGGATGGGCACGGTGTTTCACGCTGCTGTTGAACAACAGCAACTCCAACAGATGGGTGAGGAACAACAGGCTGCCGGCCAGACTGACCAACAGGTGAAACGGATTGGCCAGTGGCTGGAACAGATTGACCACCACCACGACCCAGAACAACACCGTCAGAAACTTCCCCAGCCCCCAAAACACCTTCATGCCACATGCCCCTGCCTATTATTCTTTGGGCGCACAGTACCGACTTCTACGGGCGATTTGCCAGTGAAGGATGAAAAAACTTGCTAAAGGTCAGGTTTGCCTGCTGTTTCGGCGAGGATGCCAGCATTGCCCCCGTGGTTCACACGGGGGCAAGTAGCCTCAGCGGTTGATCTGGATTTCCACGCGGCGGTTCAACGCACGCCCCTCAGCGGTTTTATTGTCTGCCGCCGGATGGCTTTCGCCCGCACCGGTCACCGACACAAAGTTGCTGCGAGGCACACCGGAACTGATCAAGTAGTCAGTGACCGAGTGGGCACGTTTTTCCGAAAGTTTCTGGTTGTAGGCGTCTTTGCCGACGCTGTCGGTATGCCCACTGACCCGCAGTTGCGCGCTTGGGGCTTCCTGTTTCAGGCGAGTGGCGATGGTGTCGAGCTTGGTTTTGTCCGCCGCCGTCAACTTGGCCGAGTCGAACTGGAAGTGCACATCGCGGATCACGATGGTTTCTTCCTTGACCACGACCACCTCTTCCACCACGGCTGCCGGCGCTACGACCGGTGGGCAACCGTTGGCATCCACCTGCACGCCTTTTGGCGTGCCCGGGCACTTGTCGCGGCTGTCCGGCACGCCATCGCCATCTTCGTCACCGTCGCCGTGCACCCAGCAATAGGCGCCCGCCATGCCGCCGATCAGCAATGCGCCATAGCCTGCGTAAGCCGAGCTTTCAGTCGCGCCAATCGCCGCACCGGTCACGCCGCCAACCGCCGCGCAGGTGGGCCAATCGGTTTTTTGCAAGCCTGCGCAACCTGTCAATACTCCAGTTAGCAGAACCAAGGGTAGAGCTGTCCGCATGATGCTCATCTGATTTCTCCTGAGGGGATCGGCGGGGGCCGATGGGTGGAGTAAAGACGGCTCTTTTCATCTGCGCCAGTACGCCGCACCCCCGGATTCATTGAGGATCGCCGCCCCCACTGGACTTTTCATCGCCGCCCGCTCTAGGCCCGCACGCTCAGCCGCGCTAGTCTCTAGGGTTCTGATGTGAGGATCTTTGATGAGCGCTGGTATTTCTTCCCGTACGCCCCAGCAAGCCCTGGCGGCTTTGCTCGATTTGCACCAGCCCAAACGCCTGTTGCTGTTGGGCGCCAGCCAGTTCCCGGCGCTGGAGGCGTTTCAAGCCGAACACCCGGACACTGAGGTCGCTATTGCCCCGCCCGGGCCGTTGCCGCAAGCGCTGGCGGCGCAGCGTTTTGACCTGGCACTGGCAGTCGACTGCCTGGAGCACCTGTCAAAACCACAAGGCCTAACCCTGCTGGGCGGCATCCGCAACCTCAATGCCAGCCGCATTGCCGTGCTGGCAGACCTGGCCGCCTGTGGCTGGAAGGACACGGACTTTTTCTCCCTGGCCCTGCAGGCCGGTGAGCGTTTCCAGCGCGGCGAGCAGGTTCTGACGCTGTTTACCTATGATCTGCTTGACTATAAACAAGTGCCGGACTGGCTCAACGCCCGCTTCTGGGCCAACCCGGAAAACTTTGGAAAGTATTGGTGGTAACCCGATGAGTACATCCATTTGCCCCTGCGGCAGCGGCAACCTGCTGGATGCCTGCTGCGGCCATTATCACGCCGGCCACCCGGCTCCCTGCGCCACCGCGCTGATGCGCTCGCGCTACAGCGCCTATGTGCTGGGCCTGGTGGACTACCTGGTCGCCACCACCCTGCCCGCGCAACAGGCTGGCCTGGACCGCGTTGCCATTGGCAACTGGAGCGCCCAGAGCACCTGGCTCGGGCTTGAGGTGGAAAGCTCCGAGGTGTTCGGCGGCCAGCCGGAACATGCGTTCGTGACCTTCACCGCGCGCTGGCACGACAGCACCGGCGAACACAGCCACCGCGAGCAGTCCTCTTTCGTACAGAACGATGGGCACTGGTACTTCATCGACCCGACAGTGGAGGTGAAGGCTGGGCGCAATGATGTATGTTTGTGCGGCAGCGGCCAAAAATTCAAGAAGTGCTGCCACAATTACCTACAGGCCAGTTAGGCTTAGTAGGAGGCTCCATGCCCAAGGTATTCAGTTACGTCAGGTTCAGCAGCGCCAAGCAATCCGCAGGGGACAGTAAGGCCCGTCAAATCAAATCAGCCAAGGCGTTTGCCGATGAACATGGGTACGAACTGGCAGACCCGAAGGACTATCTGTTCTTCGACGCAGGGAGGTCTGCATATAAAGGTAGGCACCTCGACGACACCGGCGAGCTGGCTCGATTCCTAGCGTTCGTAGAGGACGGGACCATTCCCACAGGAAGCATCTTGGTTGTCGAATCACTCGACCGCCTTTCCCGTGAGCGAGTACGTGACGCCCTACCCCGTTTCCTCGACCTGTTGGCAAAAGGGATAAATGTCTACACCAGCACGGACAGGCGCCTCTACACCAGCGATTACAACGAAATAGACCTGATCGTCTCGATCATTACCATGAGCCGTGCCCACGAAGAGAGCGCCACAAAAGGCAGTCGCGTTTCATCCGCATGGCAAAACAAACACAAGGAAGCACGCGAGACAGGTAAGCCTCTCGGCAAACTACACCCACTTTGGCTCGACCTGACGCCAGACGGGTATGTGTTGAACCCTGATCACGCCCAAGTGGTGCGACGGATCTTCGATCTATCTGCCAAGGGCTATGGCTCTCGGGTAATCGCTGCCACGCTCAACCAAGACGGCCTACCCACATTCTCAGCAGGCCGGAAGAACTCCAGCGGTCTGTGGGGATTCAGCACCATCCGGCACATCCTCGAAAGTCGCACGACGCTAGGTGTGTACCAACCCCATATTTTCATTGATGGGGTCAGGACGCCGGATGGTGAACCGATCAAAGACTTCTTTCCGCCCGCCGTCAGCGAAGAGCAGTTCTACCTGGCTGCTGCTGCCAGAGCCTCCCGTAGGCTGCACAAAATCACGAAGGTGACGAAAAACTTCAACGTACTGGCGGGGATCTTCTTTTGCCAGAAGTGCGGCGGAGCCATGCACCTACAAGGCTTCAAGGACCGGAAGTACTTCAAGTGTGCCAACAAGCAAAAAGGAGTGTGCGATTCCGGCGTAATCGGTTCGGAACGCGCCGAGCTTGTGTTCCAGGAGGTTTTAGCCAAGATCGACAGCCTGTCGCTTGTGCGCTCAAGCTCCGGGAGTCTTACCAAGCAACTACGAGTGATCGACGGACGAGTTGAGGAACTAAGGGCCAAGCAGTCCAGCGCGGAATCCTCACACGAAGAATTCCCCAGCAGGATCACCGCCAAGCTATTGCAGCAAATCGAGACCGACCTAGAAACACTCAATGTGGAACGTGAGGCACTCGCCCAGAATCTCGCCACCGATCAAGTGGTGAGCAAGGCGGACTTCTTTGAGAGACTCGACCTGACAAGCTATGAAGGGCGTGCAGCGGCAAACAATCTGGTCAAGCGGTTGGACGTGCGTATCAGCGTCTCAAAGCGAGGTCGGCTGAACGAGATCTATGGAATCAACATAGGCAGCACCACCACCGCCGCCTTTATCATTCGCCATCATGAACAGGAGCTGGCCATCTGGTCGATGGACGCTCAGATCCTCGATAAACAAGTGATACACCGCGAGATAACCCAAAGAGACCGGGAAAAGTTTGAGCAACTTCGCGAAGCAGTTGAATCAGGAAATGCGATCAAGCTGAGCGCTGCTCTCTTCAAGTGGGAACAGTCGTTTTCAATCAAAACAAATTGAACATGCGCCCTATCCCTGCATACCCGCAAAAATCCAACCGGATGTTTTCACCTCGGAATATTCGGTGACAAACGGCGCAATGCAGCAGTACTGCGGTTTACGCGCCTGTTCCACGTTTCATACACATTTTACGCACAGCGTTATCCACAGGTAGTGCGTTGCTAAGCCCCCCAAAACGCATTATCTTGTGTTCACGCGCAAAAAAAACCCTACATGTAGGGGTAGCGTTGGCCGTGCCCTAACATGGGCAGGTAAGAAGACAGCGAGTGATCACGCTTCGTTTTTCCGGACAGAACGTAATCACTCGCCCACTCAAGCCAGCGGTTTGTTGTAACCCGACCTGAGAATCGGCATTAGAGCGAATCACTACCCCATCGTCAAACGATGGATTGTGAAACCTGCTCAACGGTGCCTTTTTCAGGCGGGCAAATCCCAACTGAAACAGGAATCATCGCTATGCCTAAGAACACAAAGCAATCCTCGCCAAATGTGGCCAAGCTGGCCTCCGAAATCCTCCGCGATCCGCAAGCCTCTGAAATCGCCAAGAGGCTCGCAGGCTCTACGTTGGCACAGGCCAACACCCCGAAACAAACCGGCACCAGGATGGAAGAGGAGGCAGGCCGGGTTCTTCAAAGCGAAAAATACAGCGACAAGACCAAAACTCTTGCTGCATCGCTTGTCTCTCAGTCCAACAAAGCGCGAGGTAACTGACCATGACTCTTCATGCAGTTGTGACGGTCGACTTGGATAACGGTGTCAGCTCCTCAGCTCGCACGAAATTCAACGAGGAGCTGAAGAAAAAGAACTTTAGCAAACACAAGCTCACGACTCTCTGGACGGCTGTTTTTACACCGACGTCAACGAGAGAAGGCGCAGTGAAGTTTACTCGCGACAGTATTGATGCTGCGGCTGCATTAGCGGGGATTTCCACCTTCGAAGCATTCGTGTCAATCAGCGAGGCGCCGCCAGTCGAGTGGAAGAAAGGGCCAGCGGAAACGCTATTGGGGCTAGCAGCCCGATTCAGGTAGAACTGATAGATGAAACCCTGCTTCGGCAGGGTTTTTTCTGCCCGCTGAAAATTCGAGTCGTTGTTTAAAAAATGCTGGAATAGGCCAAGCCAGAAAATAATTGTAGAGAACCGGATACCCAGCAGAACGGCTTAACAACCTGCAACAGTACAAATAAAAACCGTTCGCAATTAAAAAATAAGTCCAAGCACCCGCTGATGTAACCGAGCAAAACCTACCCATTGATGAAGAACTCAAAGCACAACAACGCTCGCCCCTTGTACGAGCGTCGGTGCATCCAAATTGTTAAAGAACGTTGTTGCAGGTGCTGATGGTGTACATCGTGTGGTACTCCAGCCGTGATAACTATCACTTCAAGCAAGCCTAGGCGTGGGTCTTGTTCCAGTGCCTCTTCACTGTCGCAATCCCAATCCCAAGTTCAGCGGCAACTTCGGCTTGGGTCTTGTTGTGATTCTTCAAGAAGTAAACCTTCCTCGTTGTCTCCGTTGCCTCAGGTCTGCCCAGCTTCTTGCCCTCAGCCTTTGCACGCATCAAGCCTTGCTGGGTCCGTTCGATCAGCAAGTCACGCTCAAACTCAGCTACAGCCCCTAACACCTGCATGGTCATCTTGCCCGCTGGTGATGTTAGGTCCACCCCGCCCAACGCCAGACAATGGACACGGATACCGTTAGCCGCCAAGTGCTCGACAGTTTGACGCACATCCATCGCGTTACGCCCCAGGCGGTCAAGCTTGGTCACGATCAGCACGTCTCCACCTTCCATGCGGTCCAGCAGCTTCTTGAACCCTGGACGCTCACTCGCAGCAATGCTGCCCGAGATAGTCTCCTCGACCACTCGACTAGCCTGCACATCGAAGCCTGCCGCCTTGACCTCTTGGGTCTGGTTCTCGGTGAACTGTCCCGAGGTCGAGACTCGGGCATAAAGGAACGTACGGGACATGGTGATGACTCCTTGGTATCGCTAAACGTGGGATCACCATACAACAGGATCATAAAAGCGCGATAGCTATTTTTTTGATACCAACAAGGCATCCGACAGACGGTATCGTTTAACGGTCGTTTGATGATACTACCGGCGTAGAACCCTGATCATGCTGGCGATGCCTTCATTGCTTGTATTGAGAGTTTCAAGGGCGCCAGCAATGTTGCTGTGAGCTGCCTCCGCCCCCTCTTCACGAAGCCACAGGGCTATCTCTTCGATACAAGCGCCCAAAGCGTTCTGGTTCAGCATAAGCAACTCCAAGGCATCGGCTGTCACTTCGTTCAAATCATCGTCCATGAAGCATCCTCGGCTGTGGTGCCCGAAATCCTAGACCATTGGCGAGCTGGCCGGGGCTGGGTGTTGTCGTCTTGTAGGAAAGCGGTGATTCCGGCACAGAAATGGCGTTCTGGCGTCAAAACCTCGATTTGAGCGTAGCCACGGGAAAAAGCTTAGCCATCGACCCCCACAAACCACGGAAACACTGGGCCACCGATCTATCGCTTTAGAACTCCGTTCTGGGGGAACCCTTCACGTGTAGGTTTCGAGGGGGTTTCTACGGGTTTTAAGCAGGTTCTCCATGCTCGCCTATGCACACGTTTCCAAACTGCATGCCAAGGTTAGTTACCTGAACGGCCTTACGACGGAGGCCATACTTACTTCCTGCTGCTAAGTTTTCGGGAAGCAGGAGCTGCTTTACCTTCTCAGAGCTTTCAAGCTCGGCATAAAGATTGGCCTCAGTGTAAGAGTAGTCACTTTGAATTAACGTGAGGCCGAGACGACAGAGGTTATCGAGATATGTCGGCACGAGGTGTGGCGCTTCCAAGCCTAGCTTTTCCCCAAACAGCGAGACATTGATTGCTAAATTGACCCCTCCTTGTTGAAAGTCGACAGACTCAAGCCTAACCGTAACAAGCGGGAAAGGCAGTGGCTGTATGAAGTAGGCGATTAGCTTCGCTTCATCAGGGGTCAGTTGCTCGATGATTTTCACGAATGCAGGGTGAGCCCCGTCAGCTGTCTTCTTATCCATGGAAGCGGCAAGAAGGTTGGCGTACATGTCGCTCAACGATTCCTCATGGCCTGTATAGCGCAAGGCTTCAATTGCAGGGCCAGCAACGTTTGGCTTGGGTGAAATGATGTCTTCGGGCGGGACATCTTTTAGTTTGCTAGCCAGCTTGGTATCAAGAAAATCCTTGATCTGCTCAAACCCCCAGACCAAACCGCTTACTGGGTAAAGCGCGACGTTAATTGCTTTGGCTAGTGTTTCCAAAGACTTCCCTAGCTCTTTTGCTGCTGGCTGTACCAAATCATCGTAAACCGGCACCGCCTTGACCAATCCGGTCACAGCGTCGATTGTTTCCTTTACCTTGTTATCGCCGCCAGATTGTTCGCCCATTGTTCTACCCCTGATCCTTGTGATGGCAATGTGAGGCAGAATGCCATGCTCGGCAGGTAACAGATAGGGACAGTTCCAGGACCAGAGGCAAAGCTAGAAACTGCTAGGCCGGGATTCCCGAGAGGGTATGAGGTTACGGTGCCAGCATGGATAATCATGCCCACTACCAAGGAGCGCTGGTGAATGGAACGATTGAACGGGTGGCAAAGGCTGTGGGCCGTTGTCAGCGTGATAGCTGGACTCAGCGTGATGTTCTACCTGTCAGATGCTTACATGCGGCCAACGGAAACGCTAAAGGCCCTGTATGACAATGACATCGCTCGACTGGAAGACACGCTCAAGCAGGTGAGCAGGGGTGCGGGAAGCGAGCAGGCAGTCAAACAAGCAGAGGAAGCCATTGCAGCTAGTAAAACCAGCTACGTCAAGCTCGTGCAAGACGTGCCGAAGGTCGCCATATGGACATTCATAATCGTCGCCCTGACGTCTGTCCTGGCAAGCGTAGGAGTATTCCTCGCTGGCATGGGCTTGAGGTGGGTATATCGGGGCTTTCGCCCCTTGCCTACCGCTCCCACGGAAGCGGATTAACCACCACCTCTTGGCGTACCCGAGGCATCACCGGAACCACGTCTAGCACTGGGTCATCAAGAGACTCAGCAAAGCCCATCAGCGTCGCCAACACCCTTGCAGGAGCCTGTGCAACGGGAATGATCGTGGCAGTTTGATTCAGCTTCGTGAGCGATGGCACTGGCAACGCGATCTTGCCCAAAATCTTCATGCAGGCCAGTTCAGGTAGTAAATCTGGAAGGACTTCGCCCAGCTCCTTGCCGTGCAGCAGGTCGAACAGCAGTGGGAGCAATTCAGACTCGGTGATCACGCTTTCACGGTGATTGATACGAACGCTGCATTCCTGAATGAAGCCTGCCAAAGGTGCCAGGTCTGGGCGGATTGCAGCGAAGCGGGTTAGCTCTTCGGCAAAGATGTCGAACAAGCTCGCCTCACGCCCAATCAGCCTGAACTCACCGCCCTCCTTGCCCTGGAGCTTAGCCTTCAGGGTGGACAGAGCCTTACTCGACATGGCGTCTAGTCCGTCGAGGTGTTCCGCATGCTCTGGAATGGTCGGGTCGAGGTGATCGTACAGCCAGGCCAGAGTCCTATGGCGTTGAGTGGGTTGCAGCTTCACTGCTTTGGCGAACTCTGAAATCACGTCTTCGCCCAAGTAGCGGATGATTCGAGTGATCGTCTCCTTTCTGCTGGAGCCCTTATGCACATCGTGGCGAGACTGAAGCTGTGAGCGAGGAATGCTTAGGCCATGGCCGAAGTGCTTTGTCCCGTGGAGACGGTTCCACACAGATGGAGCAAGAACTAGGTTTGCAGCGTGGAATGTGCCGATGCTGTCGTGCCCCCTCACCGGATGAATGTGGCTCAAGGCATAAGCACTTGTGGACCCGTACTCGTTTACACAGAGACGGCGTTTGTACAAGGCGTGCAAGTCAGTCAAGGATGCAACGGTGTGGCCCTGGAGGACTTGCAGGGTTCCAGCCTGTTCACACGCTGCTGCGAGCTGGTACATGAATGCTGAATTACTCGCCCTGGCGGTGTAGCTCACTTTGCGTTTCAACTTGGTCGCATGCTGCTGGCATGCTGGGGTGCAAAACACCTTAACGGTGCTTGTGGTGCGAAATTGCTTCCGGCATTGCTTACATCTTGGACGGCGTACTGCCTTAGTGGTCTTGCTCGGTGCTGCTGTTGTCACTAATGCTGACTCCTACTTGGGTCGTCTGGCGGGATTGGTTGAGTTGGTACGTGATACGGCATGCCCCGGAACAAAAAGGCATTGGCTTGGAAACGGTGAACACTCGACCGCAATTGCGGCAGTTACATGTCTTCATGTTGAAAACTCCACGTATGGAATGGCTGGGTTGCCGTCAGGGTGTGTCACCACCCAACGGCGAAAGCCTTGATGGTTGATAACTTCCTGAACAATGAAACGTTTGCGGGTTGTCCCGCACAGAGTCATGGCGGCTGTAATCGCCGCCCCTCGTGAACTGAATTCGTATGGCGTAGCCATGGGAATGTCCTCCTTGAGTGAGTAATGTTGTGTGCGAAGCACACGATTTTGAGTCACCAAAAATGTCTACAGGCCAAGTAACACATGGCTTGCAGGGGTAAGTAATCATGCGATTACTCTACTAGAGGCGTGCTCGTTTGTTAGTCGCGTTCTGGCGGCGGCAACTTGTGATCGCCCAGAACTGTTATCCAGCAAAGCCCCTCCGGCATGCCCATCATCACGCAAGACCAAACTGTGTCTGCGACATCTGGAAACTGGAGAGCAACTCGCTCCCCGTATGTTTCGACCACGTATTGGATAGCAGCGGCGTGGTAATCAGGTTGTGCCGCGATGTCTTCGTACTTCATTGAACTTCCTTCGGAAGGTAGCTCTGGAAAGTCTTTTGCACTTCCTCACGAACCCTTGATGAAACTGCATCTCCAATTTCAGCAGCACTTGCATCTGTCTTAGCCGTTATATTCACTTCAACCGTCACAGGGGTGTTGTTTGTGATGTTGTTCGTTACGGCTTCGCGATTAGCAGACTTTTCATTCGAAGACATTTCACCTCTACTTCCCGGAGTAGCACGTGCCGCTGTTGCAGCGGCTGCACCTGCAAGTCTGGCAACAGCGGCATTTGGATCACTTTGTGAAAGCAAGTCTTCCAAGTGTTTACCAAAGTCGGGCAATGTACGAGTGTTCAGACCACTTGTATCAAGAGCCTGTGGGCGAATATCCCAAGGTGCCTGATCACTGAACCCAACTTGATCCCAACGATTGCGATTGTCGTCGGCCACTTTCCGCAAATCCCTACCGACACCCAACAGGCGCCACAACTTTGAAACCGGATCATTTACGTCGGCGTCAAGTTGCTGTTGAACTGTACGAGAGCTTCCACCCTTGCCGTTGATGGCAAATGGATCGATGCCAGCACCTTCGATTGTGTAACCTGCGCCGACTTCCTCAGCGCGTTGCTGTGAAGTCTTAACGCTGTCATCGGCGTTCTTCCCGGCCATCATTCTAAGCATGCCAGTTTGAAGTTGAACCAGCGCGGTATCAAAGTCACGGAATGCAGCTTGCAAGCCTGTAGTAGAAGCGATCAATTGGCGCTCAGCTTCAAGGCGTTCGCCCAGCGCTGAAATTAACGCGGGGTTTTCGTTAACACCTGCACCACGCAAGTATTCATCGTTCGATACGCGAGCCTGCTCAGCATCCAAACTACCTTTGTGGCGCTTCAAGATTTCCGCGCTGTGATCTACTGCATAGGCGTTACCAGCATCAAGAGCGCGAGGTGTAATCTCTCCCGACTTCTGTTTAGCCAACATGAAGCCCGATGCGCCTTCATCTTTCCCTTTGTAGCCGAGATAACGAGCAGCACCGATATCAACCAACCCGGCAAGGCGAGCACCAAGCGCAACATGGATCGGTTTGAAATCGTCGCCCTGAGCTTTGCCCTTGGCTAGAACTTGCCCATATTGTAGGTTAAGGGACTCTTGTTGGACGGTGTTCAAGTTCCCTGCACGGTAAAGTGCAGCCCGATCACGCATAACCTTAATAGCTTCGCTTGAAGTGTATCCTTTCTGCATCAGACCCTGAACGCCATTCGAGTATGTTCTGGCAGTCTCCAAGTTTATCGTTTGACCAAACTCCTGATACGTTTCAACGAATGCCTTCTTGAACTTAGCCCGAATAACTGGATCTTCCGACGACGAATCCAAAGCGTTATGAAACTGTTGGGCGTCACTAGCAACTTCTTGTCGCTGCTTAATACGCTCACCCAAGTAGCCAGCAGCTTCTGTAAGGGCGTACAAGGCCGCTCCGGCAGCGCCAAGGCCAACGGTGAGCCCGCCTAGCCCGCCGCTCTCTGGACGATCCTGACGGGCCCGCCACGCGTTGAAACGTTCTTGCTGCATGGAGTATCTACCGGCGCCTTGTTCGGCCCGTACAGCGGCCCTACTGTCTCGGAGAGTTGCCGCAAGTTTGGATGCTTGGTGACGCTCAGCAAGTCGAATACCACGCTCTCTAGCGGCAAGCAAACTAGTCTCGGCACGTTGCAACTTGCTCTGATGCAGTGCTGCCTGCTGCTGTAGTTGAACTGTCCGCTCTTGGCGACGTTGCAGGATGTCAGCTAGTCGCGCCTCTCGAATCTTTGACTGTTCAACCGATGCCTGTACCTTCGCCCTTCCAAGATCAACTTTCAAACTCTCCTGTTGAGCCTTGTGTTGTTTAGCTGATAGCACAGCGGCGGTTACTTGTTGCTTGAGCGTCGCACTTTGGAGAAATGATTCCTCACGTTTGCCAGCAGAAGTTAGCTTTTGCTCAGCAAGTGCCGCTCTGAACTGCGACTGCCGTAGTCGAGCTAACTTTCCTTCAGTGGAAATTTGCTTGTCCAGACTCTTTTGAACTGCTGCGTTAGCTGCTGTTGATGCGTCACGCTTGGTTGAGATTCCAAGTTTACGATCAAGCCGCTTGTTCAAGTCATCCGCTGTTTTCATCATTCCCGCCATGCTGGCTTGAACACGTTTAAGCATCTGCTCGAACGCAAGGAGCGGACCTGTCTTGACATCGAAAATCAAACTACCCGTTAGGCGGGCAATCTCTTCGTTGTGACTAATCACGGGTTAGTCCCTCCGAAGCTATGTGCAACTTTCGTAGTCACATACTGACGTAGCTGTCGTTCTACGTGCGCTTCAAAAGAACCAACGCCCATTCCTTCGTAGACAATCACCCCAGATTCAAACAATCCAGACATACGACCATGGACCAGGAACAATTCAACATGTGCAATTACAGGACGAGTGCCAGCAATTGCAACGGTGATACTTCCGTCTTTGCAGCGAAACCAGAGAAGGCAGTAACTCTGTTCGCCGTAGATGCGGCGGACAGACTGCTTGAAGTTCGCAATGATTCGACGAATGTGTAGCTCATTCGAGGAGCTGACTTTGAAGATAATTCTACGTGGAGCGGGTTCTGCGAGGTTGGCGATACGTGCCGCCAGTGGAGCGGGTGTTTCAAGTTTATCCATTAGTCTTCCTCTTGTGTAACGAACACCCACGAACCAACCGGAATACCGTGCTGGCTAACGGGCAATGTATAACTTCGGGACATCAGCTCTGGATGTTGAGTGTTGAACTCGCGAAGTGCTTTGAATATCGTGCTTTCGTTATAATCGTTTGAACTCATGACAACCACCATGCCTGAAACTTCCTGTAGGCCCTCTGCAACGCTTTTAACTGTTGAGTCTTGCGATGGTGGCGCCTCGCTCTTAGTTACTGCTGTAGGCTCTTGCAGAAGCTCTGGGCGATACTTGGCCAGTAGTAACTTGGTTAGCCCATTCATTATTTACGCCCTTTCGGGGCAGGCGGAGTCACTTCGTCTACTGGCTGGAAGGCAGCGCGAATGTCGCGTTCAACTTTGGTTCGACGTTCTGTCTCGGCTAGTGCTCGCTCCCGCTCTTCACGGGCAAGGTCAACACGCAGCTGGGCGTCAATCTGCTGCTGGATGAACTTCTCGTTATGAACTTCAATCTCCGCCTTGTAATCGTCCTCGACCTTTTGCAGGATTGCTGCAAGCATTGGTTTGACTTGGGCTTCTGGCCGATTGAAGTAGACTTCAAAAGTGTTTGCATCAAGGGCGATAGTGCCAATGCTTGTAAGTGTGTAACCTCTGGCTGTGTACTCGATGTATGTCGGAATCAGCTCTTCGGCGTACTTCACAAGAACGGCTTCAATACCGCCGTCTTGGTATCCACCGACAGGGCGCCCTGTTACTGGGTCAACGCCTGCAAAGTGATTAACTCCAGCCTTACGGCCACGGAACGCCTCCTCGGCTGCTGATTTTCGGGCTTGTAGTTCTTTTGGATCAAGGGATTTAAGCATGTGTAGATTCTCCTAGCTGGATTGGTTGTTCGTTGTTGTCGTGAATGATAATTAGCATTTCGGGCGTTAGCTCCCGCTGGACTATTTCAGTGAGTGCTTCAAGGGTTAGCTCTGGGTTGCAGTCTTCAAAGGTCACAGATAACCGCCCGATAGTGACTGTCTTACTTCTATTGCGACGGTGATACTCGGTGTTGCACTGTTTGCAGCAGTAGAGTGAACGGGCTGTTCGACTCTCATATTGCTTCCGGCATGCCGGGTTTTTACACGTGCGTGTAACGTGGGCCATTGTTTGGCTTTCCTCTTTCAAAGTTGTGGTGATAACGGGGTGATGCTGAATGACAGGCGCAAAAAAGGCAGGGTTAGCTTGGAGGCGCCCTGCCTTGATTGTGTAGCCGATACTTGTTTTCAGTTGTTGCTGAATTAGTTGTCCATTTCGTTCAACCCAGGACTGGGGCAAGATGGGCCTTCCGAGCCCGAACTACAGTTTCGGCCAACGCAACTGCTGAGCGCCATGGACGGTTCCCACCGTGGCCGGGTTGAAACTTTCTTAGGAGAAGTTCGTATTCGCGGATGTTGCGGAGGGAGGAAAGAATCGTTTTCTTCTATCTCTGTGTCTCAGTATCGCATGGGAAGTACGATTTGTCAACATATATTTTATCAGAATGCAAGATATATTTTTGTTTTATGACGAGCGGTAGTTCTTCGCTGTGGAAATTTGTCTTGTACGCCTGTTTCACCGGACTTCGAACCGGGGGGCGGGCTATGCTGGGCAGGTCGAATGATGATCAACGATTTCGTACCGCTAGTGTTTTGTTGTACAAGATCAAGAAATGCTGCTCCAGCTACCTCTAATCACCTCACAGGGATAACGCCATGCTCCGGATGTACAGCTTGATGCTGGCGTTGACCTTGAGCCTGACCGGTTGCGCGTCGTGGTTCGAAGGCGATACGCCCGCACCCCATGTCTCCCTGGTGAAAGTCGAAGTGGTGCGGGCCAAGTTGCTGGAGCAGAAATTCAAGCTGTGGTTTCGCGTGGACAACCGCGACGACGCCGACCTGACCGTGCGCGGCCTGATCTATAAAGTCAGCCTGAGTGATTTCGTGCTGACCGAAGGCGAGTCCAACGAATGGCTGACCGTACCGCCGCGCAGCCATGCTTTTTTCCGGGTGACCGTGCGCACCAACCTCTGGCCGCAGATACGCGATGTGGTGCAAATGCTGAAAAACCCCGACAAGCCCGTGCCGTATCGCCTGGAAGGCGAGCTTAAAACCGGATTATTCATCGGTAATGACGTGCAGGTGGCCCACAATGGCGAGATAATCCCCGGCGATTTTATTCCGGAGCGACATCGATGACTCAGCAACCCCATGTCCATGGTCCTGACTGCAACCACGATCACGATCACGATCACCACGATCATCATGATCACGACCACGGCCATGTCCACGGCCCGAACTGCGGCCACGCTCACCAGGAGCCGGTACGCAACGCCCTGAAGGACGTCGGCCGCAACGACCCTTGCCCATGCGGCAGCGAGAAGAAATTCAAGAAGTGCCACGGGGCCTGATGCCCTGAGTGCGGTCAATGTGGGAGCTGGCTTGCCTGCGATAGCGATCTGATCGATAAAAATTCGTCAACGGATCCAACGCCATCGCAGGCAAGCC
>NZ_JBARTQ010000184.1:0-5272 GCF_049645325.1 Pseudomonas sp.
CCACCCTTCATCCACGCGGTTGTTCATCCCAGATACATCAGCAGAGGTTTATCGCTATGCCTGACTACAAGGCCCCCTTGCGTGATATTCGCTTCGTTCGTGACGAACTGCTCGGCTATGAAGCGCACTATCAGAGCCTGCCGGCTTGCCAGGACGCTACCCCGGACATGGTTGACGCCATTCTCGAAGAAGGCGCCAAGTTCTGTGAGCAGGTGCTGGCACCGTTGAACCGCGTGGGTGACATCGAAGGGTGTACCTGGAGCGAGTCAGGCGTTAAAACCCCTACTGGTTTCAAAGAAGCCTACAAACAGTTCGTCGAAGGCGGCTGGCCGAGCCTGGCCCACGACGTGGAGCACGGCGGCCAAGGCCTGCCGGAATCCCTGGGCCTGGCGGTGAGCGAAATGGTTGGCGCGGCCAACTGGTCGTGGGGCATGTACCCTGGCCTGTCGCATGGCGCGATGAACACTATTTCCGAGCACGGCACCCCAGAACAGCAGGACGCTTACCTGACCAAGCTGGTGTCCGGCGAGTGGACCGGCACCATGTGCCTGACCGAACCACATTGCGGCACCGACCTGGGCATGCTGCGCACCAAGGCCGAGCCTCAGGCCGACGGTTCCTACAAAGTCTCCGGCACCAAGATCTTCATCTCGGCCGGTGAACACGACATGGCCGACAACATCGTCCACATCGTACTGGCCCGCCTGCCGGATGCTCCGGCCGGCACCAAAGGCATTTCGCTGTTTATCGTGCCTAAATTCATGCCGAACGCAGACGGCTCGGTGGGCGAGCGCAACGCGGTGACCTGTGGTTCCCTGGAGCACAAGATGGGCATCCACGGTAACGCCACCTGCGTGATGAACTTCGACGCGGCCACGGGTTTCCTGATCGGCCCGCCGAACAAAGGCCTGAACTGCATGTTCACCTTTATGAACACCGCTCGCCTGGGTACCGCGCTGCAAGGCCTGTCCCACGCTGAAATCGGCTTCCAGGGCGGCCTGAAATATGCGCGTGATCGCCTGCAAATGCGCTCCCTGACCGGCCCGAAAGCCCCGGACAAGGCCGCTGACCCGATCATCGTGCACCCTGACGTACGCCGCATGCTGCTGACCATGAAAGCCTTCGCCGAAGGCAACCGTGCGATGGTGTACTTCACCGCCAAGCAAGTGGACATCGTCAAGTACGGCACCGACGACGACGCCAAGAAACAGGCTGATGGCCTGCTGGCCTTCATGACCCCGATCGCCAAGGCCTTCATGACCGAAGTCGGTTTTGAGTCGGCCAACCACGGCGTGCAAATCTACGGCGGCCACGGCTTCATCGCCGAGTGGGGCATGGAGCAGAACGTTCGCGACAGCCGCATTTCGATGCTGTACGAAGGCACCACCGGCATCCAGGCGCTGGACCTGCTGGGCCGTAAAGTGCTGATGACCCAAGGCGAAGCGCTCAAGGGCTTCACCAAGATCGTGCACAAGTTCTGCCAGGCCAACGAAGGCAACGAAGCGGTCAAGGAATTCGTTGCACCGCTGGCTGCACTGAACAAAGAGTGGGGCGAGTTGACCATGAAGGTCGGCATGGCCGCGATGAAAGACCGTGAAGAAGTCGGTGCCGCCTCGGTGGATTACCTGATGTACTCCGGTTATGCCTGCCTGGCTTACTTCTGGGCCGACATGGCACGCCTGGCGGCAGAAAAACTGGCTGCCGGCACCACCGAAGAGGCGTTCTACACCGCCAAGCTGCAGACCGCGCGCTTCTACTTCCAGCGCATCCTGCCGCGTACCCTGGCCCACAAGGCCACCATGCTGTCGGGCGCCAACAACCTGATGGACATGAGAGAAGAAGACTTCGGCCTGGCTTACTAAACCTCACCGGGTTGTCTTGAAAACCGCCGCTCCCTTGGGAGCAGCGGTTTTTTTATGCCTGATAAAAAACACAGCGTGACGCTCAGGGATTGCGCTTGGCTGCCGTTACAGTGATGGCAATGTGATACATGTTCGGGCGGTTGTGCTTAACTGTCGGCATCAAGGCACAGTGCCATCTTTTTGGTGCGTCGGAGTTTTACCCTTGTCACGCGTGTCTGCGGTACGTTTCAGTCATTTTTTCCCTTCGTTGCTGCTGTTGCTGGCCGGGCTCTCGGCTGCGTACGTCAAAGACCTCAACGTGTTCTTCACCTCACTGTTCAATGTGCTGCCAACCTTGGTGTTGCTGCTCGGCGGCTCCTATTGCGCGGTGTACCGGCGACAGCGTGAGCTGTTTTTGATGATCACGGTGTACATCGTCTATTTCCTGTTGGACACCCAGACCGATTTTTACCGCGACAATGGCCGCGTACGCGAAGACGCCGCCGTGGTGTTTCACCTGTGTTGCCTGCTGCTGCCGTTGCTGTTCAGCATTTATGCGCTGTGGCAGGAAAGAACCCATCTGTTTCGCGACTTGGTGGCGCGCTGCGCCGTGCTGTTGGCGGTGGGCTGCGTGGCGTTGGCGCTGGAGCAAAGTTATCCCCAGGCAGTGCTTAGCTGGTTAGCCGAGATCCGCTGGCCAGCGCTGCATGGCAGTTGGATGAGCTTGATCCAGTTGGCGTACCCGATGTTCCTGATCGGCTTCCTCACCCTGGCCACCCAGTACTGGTATCAGCCGCGTCCGCTGCACGCCGCGCAACTGGTCGGCCTGTTGGGGCTGTTCTGGATGCTGCCGCAAACCTTCATCCTGCCGTTTACCCTGAACATCATTTGCAGCCAGGTGATGCTGATGATTGCTGCCGGCGTGGCGCATGAGGCCTATCAGATGGCCTTCCGTGACGAACTCACCGGCCTGCCGGGGCGTCGCGCGCTCAACGAACGCATGCAACGGTTGGGGCGCAACTATGTGTTGGCCATGACCGACGTCGACCACTTCAAGCGCTTCAACGACACCCATGGCCACGACGTCGGCGACCAGGTGCTGCGGCTGGTGGCGAGCAAACTGTCCAAGGTCAACGGCGGCGGGCGGGCCTACCGTTATGGCGGTGAAGAGTTTGCAGTGGTGTTCGCCGGCAAGACCCTGGATGAATGCATGCCGCATTTGGAGGAAATCCGCGAGATCATCGCCCATTACGATATCAAGCTGCGTAACCCGGACCGTCCCAACGACGACCATCAGGGCCGTCAGCGCCGCGCGGGCAGCGGGGCGTCGAGTGTGTCGGTGACCGTCAGCATCGGCGTGGCCGAGCGACAGGCCGAGCAGCGCACGCCAGAAGAAGTGCTCAAGTCTGCCGACCAGGCGCTGTACGCCGCCAAAGGCGCCGGGCGTAATTGCGTGGTCGCCGCCGGGCAAACCCGTCGCGGCGCGGTGCGCATGGAAACCGCTGCCGGTTGAGTGATGGCGGTGTATTCAGCGGTTCTACAGTGATTGTTTGCGGCCGTGGCCGGCAGTAGGTTGAAACCATCTGCTGCCGGAGACATTGCCATGCCTGACTACAAAGCTCCCCTGCGCGACATGCGCTTTCTGATCGACAACGTGTTTGATTTCAACGGCCATTACGCTGCGCTGGGCGCCACCGACGCCAGCCCGGACATGGTCAATGCGATCCTCGAAGAAGGCGCCAAATTCTGCGAAAACGTGCTGTCGCCGCTCAACCGCAGCGGTGATGAAGAGGGCTGCCATTTCGACAACGGTGTGGTGACCACGCCAAAAGGCTTCAAGGAAGCGTTCGCGCAATACGTGGCCGGTGGCTGGCACGGCGTGGCGGCGGACCCGGCCTACGGTGGCCAGGGTTTGCCGCACTCGTTGGGCCTGGTGTTGAGCGAAATGATCGGCTCCAGCAATACCTCCTGGGGCATGTACCCGGGCCTGACTCACGGCGCGATGTCGGCGATCCATGCCCACGGCACCGACGAACAGAAAACGACTTACCTGAACAAACTCACCGCGGGCGAGTGGACCGGCACCATGTGCCTGACCGAAGCCCACTGCGGCACCGACCTTGGCCTGATCAAGACCCGCGCCGTGCCCCAGGCGGATGGTAGTTATGCCGTGACCGGCAGCAAGATTTTCATCTCGGCCGGCGAGCACGACATGAGCGCCAACATCATCCACCTGGTGCTCGCCAAGTTGCCCGACGCGCCAGCGGGCACCAAGGGCATCTCGCTGTTTATCGTGCCCAAGTTCCATGCCGATTCGGGTGAGCGCAACGCCGTGCATTGCGGTTCCATCGAGCACAAGATGGGTATCAAGGCCTCGGCCACCTGTGTGCTGAACTTCGACGGCGCCACAGGCTTTCTGATTGGCGAGGCGAACAAAGGCCTCAACTGCATGTTCACCATGATGAACCACGCGCGCCTGGGCACCGGCATGCAGGGCCTGTGCAATGGCGAGGCGAGTTTCCAGGGTGCGATCAAATACGCCAACGACCGCCTGCAAATGCGCTCGCTGACCGGCGCCAAGGCCCCTGAAAAGTCTGCCGACCCGATCATCGTGCACCCCGACGTGCGCCGCATGCTGCTGACCATGAAAGCGTTCAACGAGGGCAACCGTGCGCTGACCTATTTCACTGCGCAATTGCTCGACACCGCGCACCTGAGCAGCGACGCCGCGCAGCGCCAGGAGGCCGAAGACCTGTTGGCATTCCTCACGCCCATCTGCAAAGCCTTTATGACCGACACCGGCCTGGAGGTGACCAACCACGGCATGCAGGTATTCGGTGGTCACGGCTATATTCGCGAGTGGGGCATGGAGCAACTGGCGCGTGATGCGCGGATTGCGCCGATCTATGAAGGCACCAACGGCATCCAGGCCCTTGACCTGCTGGGGCGCAAGGTGCTCGGCAGCCAAGGCAAACTGCTGCGCGGTTTTACCAAAATCGTGCATAAGTTCTGCGCGGCAAATGCCGAACACCCGCAGCTCAAGGCCCACGTGGAGCAGCTCAATCAACTGAACCAGCAGTGGGGCGAGCTGACGGTCAAGGTCGGCATGGCGGCGATGAAAAACCCCGACGAAGTGGGCGCCGCCGCGGTGGATTACCTGATGTACAGCGGTTACATCATCCTCGCCTACCTGTGGCTGCGCATGGCGATCGCCGCGCAAGCACACGACGACACTGAGTTCGCCAAGGCCAAGCTGGCCACGTGCGACTTCTACTTCAAGCGCTTGCTGCCGCGTACGGCGACCCACCAGGCCGCCGTGGAAGCGGGCAGCGAATGCCTGATGAGCTTGCCGGCTGAGTTGTTTGCGCTGTAGGGGCTGACACCACGGTTTAAGTGTGGGAGCGGGCTTGCTCGCGAAAGCGGTCTGTCAG
>NZ_JBARTQ010000185.1:0-1819 GCF_049645325.1 Pseudomonas sp.
AAGAATGTCGCACGAAGCGTGAAAACGCCCGCCTGTTGCGGCGGCAGCGGGCGAACATTCCAGAAATGCTGGAGATGGAGACCTTCCCCTTCTCGCGGCAGCCGAAACTCGACCGCAAGAAGATCATGTCGTACTACGACCGCTTCGATTATATGACCAAGCAGCGGAACATGGTCTGGTTGGGGCCCACCGGGTGCGGCAAGACGGGGTTGGCCACGGCCTTCCTGCTGCAAGCGATCGATCGCGGCCAGCGGGGCTACTTCGTGACGTTTCCTCAGTTGCTGCAGGAACTCTTTCAGTCGCTGGCGGACCGCAGCGAGGGGAAGGTGCTCCGGCGCTATCTCTCGTACGACTGTCTGGTGATTGACGAAGTGGGCTACGTGGAGGTGGAAGCGGCGCAGGTGGGGCAGTTCTTTACGCTGATGCACAAGCGGCACAAGAAGAAAACGACAATCATCACTTCGAACCTGGGCTTCGTCGAATGGGGATCGTTTCTGCACAACCTGCAATTGACGGCCGCCTTGATCGATCGGCTGACCGAGAACAGTCACGTCATCAACATGAAGCACTGCACGAGCTTGCGGGACAAGCTCGACGAGTAAAGTGCGATGACGCTCCGCGACTTCCGCCGACAAGCCGACGCGGTTCGCTCGATACCGCTGGAAACCGTGTTAACGCACTGGGGCGCCCAGCGTGATCGGCGCGACAGGCATCAATGGCGCACCGAGCGTGGTCCGCTTTCGGTGACGGGCGCCAAGTTCTTCAACTGGCATGGCAACGAAGGGGGTGGCGGGGCGATCGACCTCGTGATGCACTTGAGCGGATGCGACGTTCACGCGGCGGTTGGATGGCTCGAGCAGCAGCTTGGTTCCGCCCCTGCCGCCACGTCGTCGACCTCTGCTTACTCGCGGCCGTCTTCTCCTCGACTGGGCGCCCACACCAAACCTTGCCCACACTTGCCTGTGGCGAATCTCGCCCACCTCGAGCGCGTGCGTCACTATCTCACCAAGCAGCGTCGTCTCGCGGCAGGCGTCCTAGAACCGTTGATCGAGGCGGGAAAGGTCTATGCCGACCGGCGCGCCAACGCGGTCTTTCTGATGGTGGCCGGGAAAGCCAATCGTCCGATTGGCGCCGAGCTGCGTGGCACCGGCCAGCGGATATGGCGTGGGCTGGCGCCCGGCACGTGCAAGGACGCCGGTTACTTCTGGATCGGCCTTCCGGGCTCGGACGAGATCGTCCTCTGCGAATCCGCGATCGATGCGATCAGCTGCTTTCAACTGCGCCCGGCCAGTATCTGCATCTCGACCGCGGGCGTTCGCCCCAATCCAGCTTGGCTCCATCCGCTGATGGCTCGCGGCTATGACATCTACTGCGGCTTCGACGACGACCAGCCTGGCAACGCCGCGAGTCGACAGATGATCAGACAACATCCCACGATCAAACGTCTGCGACCACCCGCTCACGATTGGAACGACGCGCTCAAGGCCAGTCTTTGACTTCCATCAACAGGCACGCCTTGGCTGTTGCCCTGCCGCGTTACTCCAAAGCTCGCCGACCACCAGCACTACGTGCTGTGCGCTGCGCGGACCCATTTAGCTGAGCACACCTGGCCCCATTTATGTGAGCGGTATAGGGTAGAAGTGGTAGGCGACTATTTTGGCCTCGATCTTGTCGATATGTAGAGGTGTTTTCACGATCGGCTAGGAGAGTTTTGTATGAGTTATGAACCACCACAGCCTTTGCCTCCTAAAGGACGCCTCATTTCCGCAGGAATGGTCGTAGCCGCTGTGATCGGTCTGCTGATCAACCATTTCATGAT
>NZ_JBARTQ010000186.1:0-12484 GCF_049645325.1 Pseudomonas sp.
CACCGCTCTACCAACTCCTTCTGGGCTTCGATGATCTGAAGCAACTCGCTGTCGAACCTCGCATAACTCTTTGTTTACCAAGGAGTTTTCCGTTTCGACTGCGCCGGAAGTGGGGCGAATTATAGACAGATATAAATCGCCGTCAACACTTAATTTGAGGTTTATTCGGATTTAAGCGTAATACGTGCAAATGCCTTCTTGCCGGCCTGGCAAACGTGGGTCGCGCCCAGTTCGTATATAAAGGTGCGATCAACAACCTCACCATCTATACGCACGCCACCAGAGTTCAACAGATCACGCGCGACCGCCGAGTTCTTCACCAGGCCTGCCTTGTTAAGGACAGCAGCAATCGGCATCGCTTCGGCAGCAGCCAGCTCAATCTCCGGCAGATCGTCCGGCAATTCGCCATCCTTCATGCGGTTGCCCGCAGCACGGTGAGCACTGGCAGCAGCTTCTTCGCCGTGGAAGCGCGCAACAATCTCTTCCGCCAGCTTGATCTTCACATCACGCGGGTTGGCACCCGCTTCGACATCAGCCCGCAGCGCATTGATCTCGTCCATCGAGCGGAAGCTCAGCAACTCAAAGTAACGCCACATCAACGCATCCGGAATCGAGACCAGCTTGCCGTACATTACACCCGGCGCTTCCTGAATACCTACATAGTTGCCCAAGGACTTGGACATCTTCTTGACGCCATCCAACCCTTCCAGCAACGGCATGGTCAGGATGCACTGAGCCTCTTGCCCATACGCACGCTGCAGCTCGCGCCCCATCAGCAGGTTGAACTTCTGGTCGGTGCCGCCCAGCTCAACGTCCGCACGCAGCGCTACCGAGTCATAGCCCTGAACCAGCGGATAGAGGAACTCATGAATCGCGATTGGCTGATTGGTGGAATAGCGCTTATCGAAGTCATCGCGCTCAAGCATGCGCGCGACGGTGTACTGGGAGGTCAGGCGAATGAAATCAGCCGGCCCCATCTGATCCATCCAGGTGGAATTGAACGCCACCTCGGTCTTGGCCGGATCGAGAATCTTGAACACCTGGGTCTTGTAGGTCTCGGCATTGTCGAGAACCTGCTCACGGGTCAACGGCGGGCGCGTGGCGCTCTTGCCGCTCGGGTCGCCGATCATCCCGGTGAAGTCACCTATAAGGAAGATGACCTGATGCCCCAGTTCCTGGAACTGGCGCAGCTTATTAATAAGCACGGTATGACCCAAGTGCAGATCCGGCGCCGTCGGATCAAAGCCAGCCTTGATACGCAGGGGTTGGCCACGCTTGAGCTTTTCGATCAGCTCGGCCTCGACCAACAGTTCTTCCGCACCACGTTTTATCAGCGCTAGCTGCTCTTCAACCGACTTCATAACAGACCCGCAAGGCTCAGATTCAAAAGGGAACCAACCATACAAGATCAGGGACTAATTACAAGTTTTGCCCTGCGCACGGACACCGTTCAGCAAGCCCAGCGTTCGCAAGCTTGCGCCACAGATGATTTGGTTATATTTTATACAGTTATTTCATCTTCATCATGTCATTCATCTTTTCCATTTCATCTTCAAAGTCAAAATTACTTATGACCACAGAACCGTCTAAAGCGCCGCCGCTTTACCCGAAGACCCACCTGCTCGCCGCAAGTGGTATCGCCGCTCTTCTCAGCCTGGCACTCCTGGTATTCCCTTCCAGTGACGTAGAAGCCAAACGAACTTCCCTGAGCCTTGACCTGGAAAGTCCAGTTGAACAACTGACACAAGATCAAGACGCTGCCGACGCGCAACAAGCCACAAACGCACCGACCGAATCGCCGTTTGCGCAGATAGAAAGCACGCCCGAAGACACTCAACAAGCCACCCAGGAGCAGCCCGCGCCGCCCGTCGCCAAAAATCCCCAGCACCGCGAAGTGATCGTGGCTAAGGGCGACACGCTGTCAACGCTGTTCGAAAAGGTCGGCCTGCCTGCCGCCACTGTTAATGAAGTGCTGGCCAGCGATAAACAAGCCAAACAGTTCACCCAGCTCAAGCACGGCCAGAAGCTTGAGTTCGAATTGACGCCAGACGGCCACTTGAACAACTTGCACAGCAGCGTCAGCGACCTGGAAAGCATCACGCTGACCAAAGGCGCCAAAGGCTTTGCGTTCAACCGCGTGACCACCAAGCCGGTCATGCGCTCCGCCTACGTACACGGCGTGATCAACAGCTCACTGTCGCAATCGGCCGCCCGCGCCGGCCTGTCTCACAGCATGACCATGGACATGGCCAGTGTGTTCGGCTACGACATCGACTTCGCCCAGGACATTCGCCAGGGCGACGAGTTTGACGTGATCTACGAGCAGAAAGTCGCCAACGGCAAGGTGGTCGGTACCGGCGCCATTCTTTCCGCACGGTTCACCAACCGCGGCAAGACCTACACCGCCGTTCGCTATACCAACAAACAGGGCAACAGCAGCTACTATACGGCTGATGGCAACAGCATGCGCAAGGCCTTCATCCGCACGCCGGTGGATTTCGCGCGCATCAGCTCGCGTTTCTCCATGGGCCGCAAGCATCCCATCCTGAACAAAATCCGCGCCCACAAGGGTGTCGACTATGCCGCCCCACGAGGCACGCCAATCAAGGCAGCCGGTGACGGCAAGGTGCTGCTGGCCGGGCGCCGTGGTGGCTACGGCAATACCGTGATCATCCAGCACGGCAACACCTACCGTACGCTGTACGGCCACATGCAAGGGTTCGCCAAGGGCGTGTCCACCGGCAGCAACGTGAAGCAAGGTCAGGTGATCGGTTATATCGGCACCACTGGGCTGTCCACCGGCCCGCACTTGCACTATGAGTTCCAGGTCAACGGCGTGCATGTCGACCCATTGGGCCAGAAGCTGCCGATGGCCGATCCTATCGCCAAAGCCGAACGTGCTCGCTTCCTGCAACAAAGCCAACCGCTGATGGCGCGCATGGACCAGGAGCGCTCCACCCTGCTGGCTTCGGCGAAGCGCTAAGGTATGCCGCTCTATATAGGTGTGATGTCCGGGACCAGCCTTGATGGCCTGGATATCGCCCTGATCGAACAAGACCCGGCGATCCACTTGATCGCCACCCACTACATCCCCATGCCAGACGCCCTGCGCACCGAGCTGCTCGGCCTCTGCGCCAGCGGCCCGGACGAGATCGCCCGCTCGGCGATTGCCCAGCAGCACTGGGTGACACTTGCCGCCCAGGGCATCCATGCCTTGCTGGACCAGCAAAACCTCAAGCCTCACGACATCCGCGCCATTGGCAGCCATGGGCAGACCATTCGCCACGAGCCCGCGCGCGGCTTCACTGTACAGATCGGCAACCCTGCGCTGCTCACCGAGCTGACGGGCATCACGGTGGTCAGCGACTTCCGTAGCCGCGACGTGGCCGCCGGCGGCCAGGGCGCGCCTTTGGTACCCGCGTTTCATGAGGCGTTGTTCGGTGAACGTAGCGGCAACCGCGCCGTGTTGAATGTCGGCGGGTTCAGCAACCTCAGCCTGATCGAGACGGGTAAGCCTGTCGCCGGTTTCGATTGCGGCCCGGGCAATGTCTTGCTGGATGCGTGGATTCACCACCAGCGTGGCGAGCACTTCGATCGCGACGGCCAATGGGCTGCCAGTGGCAAGGTCGAGCCTCAACTGCTCAACGCCCTGCTCAGTGACCCCTTCTTCCAGACCACAGGCCCGAAAAGTACCGGGCGCGAAGTCTTCAACCTGGGATGGCTGCAACATCACCTCGACCAGTTACCGACGTTCCAGCCCCAGGACGTGCAGGCCACCCTGCTTGAACTGACTGCGCTGACCATCGTCGAGTCCCTGCAATCCGCACAAACTGATACCCAGACGCTGCTGATCTGTGGCGGCGGCGCGCATAACGCCACGCTGATGAACCGCCTGGCAGCGCTACTGCCGGCTGCACAGGTCAGCAGCACTGCCACTTACGGCGTCGACCCGGACTGGGTAGAAGCCATGGCTTTCGCCTGGCTGGCCCATTGCTGCCTGGAAGGGATTGCCGCCAACCGCCCCAGCGTCACCGGCGCGCGCGGGCTGCGGGTGCTGGGCGCGATCTACCCGGCCTGACCGCCCCATAATCCGCAGACAGCAAAACGCCGCTTGGCCAATCAAAGCCAAGCGGCGTTTTTGTACCATTTGCCGATCAGATCGAGAACGAAGACCCGCAACCACAGGTCGTGGTGGCGTTAGGGTTCTTGATCACGAAACGCGAACCTTCCAGACCTTCCTGGTAATCCACCTCGGCACCTGCCAGGTACTGGAAGCTCATTGGGTCAACGACCAGGCTGACACCCTCGCGCTCGACGATGGTGTCGTCATCGGCCACGTCTTCATCGAAGGTAAAACCGTACTGAAACCCTGAACAACCGCCGCCCGTAACAAATACGCGCAGCTTCAAGCGATCATTACCCTCTTCATCGACCAGGCTCTTCACCTTGTGCGCAGCACCGTGGGTGAATTGCAAAGCCGTGGGGGTGAAGGATTCAACGCTCATGCTGATAATCTCCCGGCGTACCGCCGCCATATGCGTAATGGCGGGCATTATCCGCTTCTCCTAGAAAAGCGGTCAACTATTGTTACGGTATATCAATCTGCGCTGCCGCCCTTAAAAACACAAAAGGCCCGATCAACGGGCCTTTTGCGCAACAGCCAAAAAAGCTTAAGGCAGCATGCCCGCGTGGGACAAGCCGAGCTTCTCATCCATGCCAAACAGGATGTTCATGTTCTGCACTGCCTGGCCCGACGCGCCCTTGACCAGGTTATCGATCACCGACAGCACCACCACCAGGTCGCCATCCTGCGGACGGTGCACGGCAATCCGGCACACGTTAGCGCCGCGCACGCTACGGGTTTCCGGGTGGCTGCCGGCTGGCATCACATCGACGAACGGTTCGTTGGCGTAGCGCTTTTCAAACAGCGCCTGCAGGTCTACCGAGCGATCAACGACAGTTGCGTACAGCGTGGAGTGAATGCCACGGATCATCGGTGTCAGGTGGGGGACGAAAGTCAGGCCCACGTCCTTGCCCGCTGCACGACGCAGCCCTTGGCGGATTTCCGGCAAGTGACGGTGCCCTTTTACCGCGTAGGCCTTCATGCTTTCCGACGTCTCGGAGTACAGAGAACCTACGGCAGCTCCACGCCCGGCGCCGCTGACACCCGACTTGCAGTCCGCGATCAAGCGCGAAGTATCCGCCAGCCCGGCTTCCAGCAATGGCAGGAAACCCAGCTGGGTCGCGGTCGGATAGCAACCCGGTACGGCAATCAGGCGCGCCTGCTTGATCTGCTCACGGTTGACTTCCGGCAGGCCATACACCGCCTCCTCCAACAACTCAGGGGCGCCGTGCGGCTGGCCGTACCACTTGGCCCACTCATCAGCATCCTGCAGGCGGAAGTCAGCCGACAGGTCAATGACCTTGGTACCGGCAGCCAGCAGTTCGCCCGCCAGCGCATGGGCAACACCGTGCGGCGTGGCAAAGAACACCACATCGCAGGCGCCCAAGGTCTTGATGTCCGGAACGCTGAACGCCAGGCCGTCATAGTGGCCTCGCAGGTTCGGGTACATGTCGGCAACGGCCAGCCCGGCCTCGGATCGGGAAGTGATGACCACCACCTCAGCTTGCGGATGCTGAGCCAACAGACGCAGCAATTCGACACCGGTGTAACCCGTGCCGCCGACGATACCGACCTTGACCATAAACCTGCCCTCAACGAACCCACTGGAAAGCCGTCGATAATAGGGGCCGTATCGTCCTGCGACAACCGTCAACGTGACGTACGGGCGCATGAGCCACTACTATCTTCGCTACCGTGAACCTGGGAATAACTAGAAATGCTCTATCTATGGATCAAAGCCTTCCACATCGTCAGTATCGTCTGCTGGTTTGCCGGGCTGTTCTACCTGCCTCGGCTGTTCGTCTACCACGCACAAAGCGAGGACACCGTCAGCAAGGAACGCTTCAGCGTCATGGAGCGCAAGCTCTACCGCGGCATCATGGGCCCGGCGATGATTGCCACCCTGGTGTTCGGCGGCTGGCTGATCTACCTAAACCCCGCCATCTTTCAATCCGGCGCCTGGATCCACGCCAAGCTGACCCTGGTCGTGCTGCTGATCGGCTATCACCACATGTGCGGTGCGCAGGTAAAACGCTTTGCCCGTGGCGAAAACACCCGCAGCCATGTCTTTTATCGCTGGTTCAATGAAGTGCCGGTTCTGATATTGCTGGCTATCGTAATTTTGGTCGTGGTCAAACCGTTCTAACTTCAATCACACGGGGTACCTCCAATGTCGCTGCCCGCTTTGCTTGAACAACGTCTGCGCCTGCCCGTCGTGGTGGCGCCGATGTTCCTGATTTCCAACCCGCAACTGGTCCTGGCGTGCTGTCGCAATGGGGTGGTCGGGAGCTTCCCGGCGCTCAACCAGCGCGAAAGCAGTGGTTTCAAGGCGTGGCTGGAAGAAATCGAAGCGGGCCTGGCGCAGTTGGATAACCCCGCGCCGTATGCCGTGAACCTGATCGTGCACAACAGCAACCCGCGGCTCGCGGCCGACCTGGCGATCTGCGTGGAGCACAAGGTGCCAATCGTCATTACCAGCCTGGGGGCCGTTAAAGAGCTGGTGGATGCTGTGCACAGCTACGGTGGCCTGGTGTTTCACGACGTCACCACTCGGCGCCATGCAGAAAAAGCCGCCGAAGCCGGTGTTGATGGCCTGATTGCGGTGGCCGCCGGCGCTGGCGGGCATGCTGGCACGTGGAGCCCATTCGCGTTGATCGCCGAGATTCGCCAGTTTTTCGACAAAACCTTACTGTTGGCCGGCTGCCTCAACCATGGGCATGAAGTCCTTGCCGCCCAACTGCTCGGCGCCGACCTCGCTTATTTCGGCACACGGTTTATCGGCACCACTGAAAGCCACGCGCCGGATGCCTATAAAGAGATGCTGCTCACATCCCGCGCCGCCGACATCGTTCACACTCCAGCAGTCTCCGGCGTGCCCGCCAGCTTCATGCGCCAGAGCCTGGAAAACGCCGGCTTCGACCTCGCGGCCCTGCAGGGCAAAGGCGAAGTCAACTTCGGTTCCAAGCTCAAGCCGTTGAGTGACGAAGCCAAGGCGTGGAAAACCGTATGGTCCGCCGGCCAAGGCGTCGGCGAGATTGATGATCTGCCAAGCGTTGATGAACTGATTGCGCGCCTGGATGCCGAATATCGCAATGCACGTGAGCAGGCGGCGCAGTTACACTGGCCACGCTGACACCTGCCAGGCCAGCTGACTGAGGCTGGCCGGCCGTTTCCCTTCCTGATTAAGTGACAAGGATGCCCGCATGAGCGACAACCGTTTCAAGATTGTGTTTGATGGGGCCTTGCTCCCGGGTGTCGAAAGCACCACTGCCAAGCTGAACCTCGCCGAATTGTTCAAAAGCGATGTGGAAGCGATCGAGAAACTCTTCACGGGCCGCCCGGTGGCGCTCAAGCGTGACCTGTCGCGCAGCGATGCAGAAACCTACCTCACCGCACTGAAAAACGCCGGGGTCGATGCACGTATCGAACCTGAACAGCCAGTAGCATTCAGCCTGGCGGAAGCCCACGAGACGGACTCCGGCGCCGCTGACTTCTCGCGCCCTGCCGTCTCGCCCTATGCGCCGCCGCGTGCAGCCGTGGGTGACAACACTGCGGAGTTTTCGACGCTCAAGGTGTTCACCATCCACGGGCGTATCGGTCGATTGCGCTACCTGGCCTGGACCTTGGTGCTGACCCTCGCACTGTTGGTCGCCGGCGGCATTATTTCCACCGCCAGCTTTGCCGTGGCAACCGCCTCGCCGACGGCGGGTGTGATTCTGGGATCGTTGCTGGGTTTTGCATTGTTTGTTGCACTTGTGTGGGTCAGCGTGCAAATCGGCGTACAACGCCTGCACGACCTTGGGTGGTCAGGCTGGCTGTACCTGCTGAACCTGGTGCCGCTGGTGAACAGCATCTTCCCACTGCTGTTGCTGGTGCTGCCGGGTAATACGGGCGCCAACCAGTACGGCCCGCCTCCGCCGCGCAACTCTACCGCGGTGAAAGTCCTGGCCACGGCGTGGCTGGCATTCCTGCCGATTTTGTTTGCCATCGTGGTCACACTGGGCATGAACGGCTACCTGAACCAGCTTGAAGCCAACGTGGACAGCAGCTACGAAAGCAGCTCCATCAATGCGGACGACGACACCGACCAAAGCGTGATCGTTGATGAAGAAGCAGCGCAAAGTGCTGACGACACGGCCGAACCTGTAGACTCTGCGCAACAGTGAAGAAACGCCCGCCCGCCTGTGATGCCTCTGTCACAGGCCCGGCGGCGTTGCGATGGAGAAAGGCATGACCCGTTACGCTCTGATCACCGGTGCCTCCAGCGGCATCGGCCTGGCTTTGGCCGAAGCCTTGGCCCGTCGTGGCCGCAGCTTGATTCTGGTGGCCCGCCAGCGTGATCAGTTGGAAAGCATCGCAATCGAATTGACTCAACGTTTCGGCGTCGAGGTGCTGTTTCGTGCCTGCGACCTGGGTGAGCCGCTGCGCTTGTCCGGGTTTCTGCTGGAACTTGAAGAAGGTGAGCGGCAGATCGACCTGCTGGTCAACTGCGCCGGCATGGGCACCAGCGGGCCGTTCCTGGCCCAGGACTGGATGACCGAACAGGACCTGATCGAAGTCAACGTCCTGGCCCTGACGCGCATGTGCCATGCCCTTGGCAATGCCATGGCGCTGCAGGGCGGCGGGCAGATTCTCAATGTCGCCTCCGTCGCGGCGTTCCAGCCTGGCCCTTGGATGAGCAGCTATTACGCCAGCAAGGCCTATGTGCTGCACTTCTCCGAAGGCTTGCGCGAAGAGTTGAAGACCTGCGGCATCAAGGTCTCGGTCCTGTGCCCCGGCCCGACGCGCACGGCGTTCTATGCCACCGCGCAAATGGACACGGCCAAGCTCGACCGCAGCGACAAACTGATGAGCGCGGAAGAAGTCGCGCTCTACACCGTGCGCGCTCTGGAAAAAAACAAAGCCATCATCATTCCTGGCCGACGCAATCGCTGGCTTGCCTTCAGCCCGCGTTTCAGCCCGCGCTGGCTGACCCGCAAAATCGCCGGCGCGATCAACAAGGCCTATTGCCCGCGCTGACCGCGCGGGTCCACTCCCTGCACTTTCACCATGGAGAAACCGCTGTGGATACGCTGTTCACCAAGATCATCAACAGGGAAATACCGGCGAAGATCATCTATGAAGATGATCAGGTTCTCGCCTTCCACGATATCGCCCCGATGGCGCCCGTGCATTTTCTGGTCATTCCGAAAAAGCCGATCCGCACCCTCAACGACCTCACGGAAGAAGACAAAGCCCTGGCAGGCCACATCCTGTTCACCGCCCAGCGCCTGGCCGTTGAGCAAGGCTGCGAAAAGGGCTTTCGCGTGGTCATGAACTGCAATGAAGACGGCGGCCAGACCGTTTATCACATTCATATGCACGTGCTGGGTCAGCGCCAGATGAACTGGCCGCCGGGCTGATAGAGCCTGTGTGAAGGGTCGCAGCGCCAGGCTGCGACGCCATGCCCCTGACTCAGCGCAAACGCTTCGCCCTCTCTTGCGGTAAACTGGCCGCCGAGATTCTTCCCGGAGGTCAGCATGACTACCCAACGTCACTACTCGCCGATTGACCGTCTGTTGCTGCAAGCCGATATGGCCATGCGCACCCTGTTGCCGTTCAGCGGCCAGCCGTACCGCCCATCGCCCGCCATCGTGCAGCCCGACGCGCAGTTGAGCGAGACCGACACCCGCCACGTGGCCGGCCTGATGCGCATCAACCATACCGGTGAAGTGTGTGCCCAGGCGTTGTACCAGGGCCAGGCGCTGACCGCCAAGCTGCCGCACGTCCGTGCGGCGATGGAACACGCAGCCGAAGAAGAAATCGATCATCTGGCCTGGTGCGAGCAACGCATTCGCCAGTTGGGCAGCCACCCCAGCGTACTGAACCCGCTGTTTTACGGTTTGTCATTCGGCATTGGCGCCGCAGCCGGTTTGATCAGCGACAAGGTCAGCCTCGGTTTTGTCGCCGCCACCGAACATCAGGTGTGCAAGCACCTGGATGAGCACCTGGAACAGCTGCCGGCCGAAGACGAAAAGTCCCGGGCCATCCTTGAACAGATGCGCATTGATGAAGAACACCACGCAGAAAGCGCGCTGGATGCCGGCGGTTTCCGCTTCCCGGCGCCGGTGCGGTTTGGCATGAGCGTGTTGGCCAAGGTCATGACCAAAAGCACCTATCGAATTTAGTTGCACCGGATATAAATGCATCAAATCCGAGCCACAAAAAAGGGCGCTATCAAAGCGCCCTTTTCTTTGCCTGCTGATCTACCGATCAACCCAACTCGATGATTTCGTAATCATGGGTGATGGCCACTCCGGCCGCACCGAGCATGATCGATGCCGAGCAATACTTCTCTGCCGACAGCTCGATGGCACGCTTGACCTGCGCCTCTTTCAGCGCCCGCCCCTTCACCACGAAATGCATGTGGATCTTGGTAAACACCTTGGGGTCTTCAGTGGCGCGCTCGGCTTCCAGGAAGGCTTCGCAGCTTTCCACGGCCTGGCGGGATTTTTTCAGGATGCTGACCACGTCGAAATTGCTGCAGCCGCCCACACCCAGCAGGAGCATTTCCATCGGGCGTACGCCCAGGTTACGGCCACCGGCTTCCGGCGGGCCATCCATCACCACCACATGGCCACTGCCCGACTCACCGAGGAACATGGCCTCGCCCGCCCATTGGATGCGTGCCTTCATCGCCCAGACTCCACTGCTAAAAAAGGGTCGCCAGCTTAGCACAGGGCCTTGAGACCGCAGTGCCCTGCATGAAAACGATCAATGACGGCGTTTACCCAGTAAATTCGCTAATCGAGTCAGAATGTGTCTGGTAAGCTGGCGCCAAATCAATGGCGCATTGCCATCCTTTGTACAGCGTGTATCAATGCCCACACCGCTGGATAAAAACAACTCCAATTACACCGTGCAGTCTTTTCGGGATACAACCATGGTTGCTCTTACTCCCACACCCAAGATCAAGAATCTCGACAAGCTGTTGATGCACTGCCAACGTCGGCGCCACCCGGCTAAGCACAACATCATCTGCGCCGGCGAACGTTCCGACACACTGTTCTTCATCATCAAGGGCTCGGTGACCATCCTGATCGAGGATGAAGACGGCCGCGAGATGATCATCGCCTACCTCAACACCGGCGATTTCTTTGGCGAGCTGGGGCTGTTCGAGCAAGCCGGTAAAGAGCAGGAACGCAGTGCCTGGGTGCGCGCCAAGGTCGAGTGCGAGGTCGCAGAGATCAGCTACACGAAATTTCGCGAGTTGGCCCAGCATGATCCCGACATCCTGTACGCCCTGAGCGGTCAGATCGCCCAGCGTCTGCGCGACACCACCCGCAAAGTCGGCGACCTGGCATTCTTCGATGTGACTGGCCGCGTAGCCCGTTGCCTGCTGGAGCTGTGCAAGCAGCCCGACGCCATGACCCACCCGGATGGCATGCAGATCAAAGTCACGCGCCAGGAAATCGGGCGTATTGTCGGCTGTTCACGGGAAATGGTCGGCCGCGTGCTCAAGGATCTGGAAGAGCGCAACCTGGTGCATGTCAAAGGCAAGACAATGGTGGTGTTCGGTACGCGTTAGCCCGGCAGGAAACTCGCCAGCATCTGTCGGTACAAGGCGTCCAACCGCGTGATTGCATCCGGCGCGGGGAACGCTTCGTGCAATGCAATATGGCTGTCGGCGCGCACGCGCTGGTCCAGGCCACAGGCTTGATTGAACCGATTGACCGCTGCAATCAACGCTTCGCGGTCGTTATCCAGCAACAACGCACCGTGCACCAACCCCACTGGGCGGCCGCCGCTTTGCCGCCAGCGCTGGGCAGTGCCGACCATCTTGCGGCCGTTGAGGTTGACGTTGTAGCGACCGTCGCAGAACGCGCCGTCGATTTCACCCACACTGGCATCGCCACCCAACTCGATGAGCAAGTCGCAGATTGGCTGGCATAAACGCTGATAGCCAGTTTCGATGCGGCCTTGATCGCCTTCAGTGCGCGGCGGTGCGTAAACCAGGGCGATGTTTACCGTGGCGGCCGACTGCGGCACCGGCTCTCCGCCGGTTTCGCGCAGCAACACCGGCCAACCGGCGTCGGCGGAGATTTGGCTGGCGGTTTCAAAGGCCGGAAGGCGACTCAAACGGCGCGGCATCACCAAGGCTTGGTCGTTGGGTTGCCAGAACAGCAGGCCATATTCCTGCTCGCTAGCACACACGGCCGCCAAAAGGTCCTGCTCCGCGGCGAGGCCTGCTTCAACCGTCATCGATACAGGCTGGATCATCGAACACCTACCTCTCTGAACACACACAAAACCAACTGTGGGAGCTGGCTTGCCTGCGATGCCGGCACCTCGGTGTCTCTGTGACACCGAGTGACGTTATCG
>NZ_JBARTQ010000187.1:0-2620 GCF_049645325.1 Pseudomonas sp.
CTGACACTCCGCTTTCGCGAGCAAGCCCGCTCCCACATTTTTTGATCTTCATGCATCACTTTTGGTTTTAGATGCGGCGACGGCGGTTGAGTTGTGGAATCGCGGTTTGCGGCACGTCCACGCGCTGCACTTGCGTCACGGTTCTGGCGGCCAACTGTGCCAATGTCGGGTGGCTGAACAAGGTGCGTGCGTCCACGTCCAGCCCGGCCTTGCGCAGGCGCGCCACCAGGTTTACCGCCAGCAATGAATGCCCGCCCAGTTCGAAGAAGTGGTCATGGCGCCCTACCCGCTCCAGCTTCAAGACCTCGGCCCAGATGCCGGCCATCAAGGTTTCCACCTCACCTGCCGGCGCTTCATAAGCCCGGCTGAGCACCGCATCCAGCCCTGGTTCCGGCAGGGCCTTGCGGTCGAGTTTGCCGGCGGGGTTGAGCGGCAAGGCGTCCAACTGCACAAACGCCGCGGGCACCATGTATTCGGGCAATTGCGCCAGCACGTGGGTACGCAACGCCTCCAGGCTCGGCGCCTGCCCGCGCAGGGTGAAGTAGGCGACCAATCGCTCATCACGAATCAGCACCGCCACCTCGCGCAACGCCGGGTGCGCGGCCAGCCGCGATTCAATCTCGCCCAGCTCCAGGCGCACGCCGCGCAGCTTGACCTGGAAGTCATTGCGCCCAAGGAACTCCAGGTTGCCGTCGGGCAGGTACCGCACCAGGTCACCGGTGCGGTACAAGCGGTCACCGGCCACGAACGGGCTGTCGATAAAGCGCTCGGCGGTCATCTGCGCCAGCCCCAGATAACCCCGGGCCACCCCCACGCCGCCGATATGCAACTGGCCGCTGACACCCAAGGGCACCGGCGCATCGTGCTCGTCCAATACGTACAGGCGAGTATTGTCAATCGCCCGGCCAATCGGCAATTGCACTGCAGGCACCGGCGCGCCGGGCGCCAGGGTCCAGGCGCTGCTGTCGACGGTGGTTTCGGTGGGGCCATAGACGTTGTGCAAACGCACCGTGGGCAAGCGCGCCTGCACGCCACGGGCCAGGGCTTCGGTGAGTTCACCACCGCCGCACAACAGGTCGGTGAGGCTGGTGCACTGGGCGGACTCTTCGAGTTCGAGGAACTGCTGCAACATGGCCGGGACAAATTTGATCACGCTGATGTTCTGCTCGCGAATCACCTGCGCCAGGTACGCCGGTTCGCGATGGCCATCGGGTCGCGCCAGCACCAGGCGCATGCCATTGGTGAGTGGCCAGAACAGCTCCCACACCGAGCCGTCGAAGCTGAACGGCGCGCGTTGCAGCAGCGCGCCGCCCTCGGCGTTCGGGCACAGGCGCGAGCCCCAGTGCATCAGGTTGGCGAGGCCGCGATGTTCGATCATCACGCCCTTGGGCGTGCCGGTGGAGCCCGAGGTGTACATCACGTAGGCCAGGTGGGCGACGGTCAAGCCCGGTACGAGCGGGTTGCCGGTGGGCGCCTGGCGCCAGGTGCAGTGGTCGAAGTCGATGACCGGAATCGCGACATCCCCCGGCAGCTCACGGGTGGCGGCGTGCACCAGCAACGCCACCGGTTGGCTGTCGCTCAACATGTAGGCCAGGCGTTCACGCGGGTAACCTGGGTCCAGCGGCACATAGGCGCCGCCTGCTTTGAGGATCGCCAGCAACCCCACCACCAGGTCCAGCCCCCGCTCGACGCACAGCGCCACCCGCGAGTCCGGTTGCACACCGCGCTCGCGCAGGTGAAAGGCCAACTGATTGGCGCGCTCGTTGAGTTCTCGGTAGGACAGTTTCAGTTCGCCGGCCTGCACCGCGATGGCGTGGGGAATATGCCGCGCATGCGCTTCGAACAGCGCCTGCACGGTCAGGGTTTCGGGGTAAGCGGTGTCGGTGGCGTTGAAGTCCTTCAATAGCGTGTGCAGCTCACGGGAGGGCAGCACCTGCACGTCACGCACGGGCGTTTTCGGCGCATGCTCAAGTGCCTGCACCAGGCTGTGCAACGCGGTGTGGAAGTAACCCAACAGGCGCTCCGCGCCAACCTTGCGTGGGGCCTTGGCCTTGAGACGAAAGCCGCTGGCCATGTCGTCAACCGTGAGCATCAGCGGGTAACTGAGCACGTCTTCACTGCTGAGCAAGGCGATCCCCGGCACCAGGTTCAGGTCCGGGTCGGCACCGGTGTGGCGGTAGTTGAGCAAGCTGTTGAACAGCGTAGACGCGCTGCTGCAACGCTGCGCCAGTGCCAGGGAAGCCTGCTCATGCACGAGCAAAGCGCCCAGTTGGGCATGGGTGTCGTTCAGCGCATCGATCACGCTTTGCCCAGTCAGACTTACCCGCAACGGCAGTGTGTTGATGAACATGCCCAGGGCGCGGTCGGCGCCCTCGCCGGCTTGCAGGCGGCCGAGCAGCACGGTGCCGAACACCACGTCATCACGGCCAGCCACGCGGCTGAGCACCTGGGCCCAGGCCAGATGAAACAGGCTCGCGGCGCTGACCCCAAGGCCACGCGCCTGCTCGCGCAAGCGCCTGTTCAGGTCGTCGGTCAGCGGCTGTTCAAACGCCTCGATTTCAGCGCGATCCGCCTGGCGCTCCTGCAAGCCGAAAGCCAGGGTCGGCTCGTCGATCTGCGC
>NZ_JBARTQ010000188.1:0-5976 GCF_049645325.1 Pseudomonas sp.
ATCCACCGCAATCGCAGGAAAGCCAGCTCCCACATCTGCTCCGTATTTCAATTCAGGGTTTGCGCTGAAAGTGCAGCTCCACCTCCAACCCCCCACCCTCGCGATTACTCAAAATCAGCCGCCCTCCATGCGCACGAGCAATGGTGTGCGCAATGCTCAACCCCAGCCCATACCCGCCCGTCTCGGCATTGCGTGAACCTTCCACTCGATAAAACGGCTCCATCACCTGCTCCAGCTGTTCCTGGGGAATCCCGGGGCCACGGTCACTGATGACGATCTTCAAACTGTCCGCCTGGTCCTCGACCCGCACCACCACCTCACAGCCATAGCGCACTGCGTTTTCCAGCAGGTTCTGCACGCATCGCTTGAGGCTGCGGGCGTACCCCGGCAACGGCTGCCTCGCGCGGCCGACAATCGTCACGCTGTCACCCACATCCTCCAAGTCGGCCTGCAAGCTCTGCAGCAAGGCATTGATGTCGATGTTCTGCCGCGTCTCGTTGATTTCGCCGCTGCTGACAAAGTCCAGCGTGCTGGCAACCATGTGCTCCATTTCCTCCAGGTCGCTGCGAAAGCGCTCCTTGGTGCGGGTGTCTTCGAGCATCTCGGTGCGCAGGCGCAGGCGTGTGATCGGTGAGCGCAAGTCGTGGGAAATCGCCGCGAGAAAACGCGTGCGCTCGGCTATGTTGGCGATCAGTCGCTGCTGCATCGCGTTAAACGCCTGGGCCGCACGGCGCACTTCCGTGGGGCCATCCACTGAGAGCGGCGGGCGCTGGATGTCCCGGCCCAACGCCTCGGCGGCCTTGGCCAAGGCATTCAGCGGGCGAATCGCCAAGCGAACCGCGACCAGCGCAATCACCACCAGCACCAGCACCCGCAACAAGTAGATGCGCATCACGTAGTCGAAAAACAGGTCCAGCGGCGAAGTGCTGGTCCAGCCCTGTTCTTCACTGGCGTCGACCTGCAACCAGCGGCCATCGGGCAAGCGCAGGTCAATCAGGAATTGCCCCACCACCGGTTTGGAACTGAGCAAGGTCGACAGGCCAGCGGTTTGCCCCTCTGCGTCTACCAACGACAGGCGCAACAGGATCAGCGTTTGTGCATAACCGGTTTTCTCCGACAGCACCTTCTTGATCAGCCGCTCGGTGGGCCGGTCACTGTCGGTAAGGGTGCTGGGTGTGGTGCTGGCCTGATCACTCAATGTCAGCTGGAAATGCGGCGTATTGAGCAGCTTGATCAGTTGGTCGGCTTGCTGCGGGTCGCTGTGCACCAGGCGCACCACGTCTGCCAGCCGGGTGGCGATCAGCCGCGCAGGAATTTCCAGTACCTGCCCGTGGCGCCGGTCGTACCAGATGCTGCTGGTCAGCGCCTGGGCCGCGAGCATGCCGCTGACCAGAATCAGCACCAGGCGCCCGAACAGCGAACGCGGCAGCAGTCTCACGAGCCCGGCACCACATCGTCGGCGGTGAGCATGTAGCCCTCGTTGCGCACGGTCTTGATCAGGCCCGCCGGCAGTTGCGAGCGCAGGCGGCTGACGCACACATCGATGGAGCGGTCGAACGGCGTGCTGTCCTTGTCGAACACGTGGTTGAGCAGAAAGTCGCGGCTCAACGGGCGATTGGGGTGCTGCAACAACAGGCGCAACACGCGGTAATCCGAGTTGCCCAAGCTGACCACCACGCCTTCGGGCGTCAATAATTGCCGCGCCCGCGTGTCGAGTTGCCAGCCGGCAAAGCGAATGCTCGGTGCCTCGTCCAGCCGTGCGCGGTCCGGAAAGCTCTGCACCCGGCGCAGCACCACCTTGATACGCACCAGCAACTCCCGGGGGTCGAACGGCTTGGGCAGGTAGTCGTCGGCGCCGATTTCCAGGCCAACAATACGGTCGATCAGCGAGCCTTTGGCGGTGAGCATCACCACCGGCGTGTTGGAACTCACGCGCAGCTCCCGACACAGGCTCAGGCCGTCTTCGCCGGGCAGCATCAGGTCGAGCACGATCAGGTCAATGACATTCAGCGCCAGGCGGCGGCGCATTTCCTTGCCGTCAGCGGCTGTGGACACCTGGAAACCGGCGTCACTGAGGTAGTCGCAGAGCAGTTGGCGGATTTGCGGGTCGTCATCGACGATCAACAAGTGGTCTTGCTTGGCCATGGGCAGTCAATCCGAAAAACTCAAAACGCAGGAGATAGCCGAAAGCTCAGCCAGCAGTACGCGCAAATGTAATGGAATGTTGTAGGAAACGATAATCACGCATCAGCGATACAAAGCCAGGGCATGGCAGGCGAAATCGCTCTTTAGACTACCGAACCTAAATGAGAGTAATTGTAATTTAGACTCGGAAGTAGCCCATGTCACTGCCCACACCGCACCGCCACACCTTGCACACGACCCTGGCGCCGATGTTCGGTTTTCTCGCTGCCGGCAGCGTTGCACCGACAGCCTGGGCTGATACCACAGCCGCCACGTCCAGTGATTCAGTGGTGAGCCTGCCGGAAATCAAGGTCGACGGCGAAGCCACCTCCACCTTCAAGGTCGACCGGGTGACCTCGGCCAAGATCAGCCAGCCACTGCTCGATGCCCCGCAAAGCGTGACCATCGTGCCGCAGCAAGTGCTCAAGGAGCAGAACGCGCAGACCTTGCAGGAAGTGCTGCGCAACGTGCCGGGCATCACCTTCATGTCCGGTGAAGGCAACCTGGGCTGGGGCGACCTGTTTTCGATTCGCGGGTTTTCGTCCGAGCAGAGCCTGACCGTCGATGGCGTGCGCGATGCCGGCATGTCGACCCGCACCGACACCTTCAACCTGCAACAGGCCGAAGTGTTCAAGGGCACCGGCTCCATCGAGTCTGGCGTTTCCGCCGTGGGCGGCAGCGTCAACCTGGTCAGCAAGGAGGCGCACCTGGGCGACGCCAACAAAGTCGCTGCGGGCATCGGCACCGACAGCTACCGACGCCTCACCGCTGACTTGAACAAACAAATCAACGACACCACCGCCGTGCGCATCAACCTGATGAAGCACTACAACCAGGTGGCCGAGCGCGACGACGTGGACTATGACCGCTGGGGCATCGCCACCTCGTTCGGCTTCGGCCTGGGCACCGACACACGCTTCTTCGTCGACACCTTCTACCAGAAAGACACCAACACCCCGGACGGCGGCGTACCGATCCAACGCGGCACCGACGGCCACCGCATGCCCGGCGTCAAACGCTCCAACTGGTACGGCGACTCCAGCCTTTATACGCAGGAGAACGAAACCACCTCGCTGACCGCTCGCTTCGAGCATGACGTTGACTGGAACGACGCCCACCTGCGCAACCAGACCCGCTGGGAACGCAGCGACAACTTCGCCGTGCTGTCGCCGGCACGCTTCTTCGCCGCCGATTCCAGCGGTAAAAAAACCTGCACCGGCGCCCGCTGTGCGACCTTGGGCTACACCGGTGTAGGGCCAATCATCCAAGTGCCGGGCAGCACGGTGAATGCCTACACCGACTACGTGAACAACAGCAACACCGGCTACGGCATCCTGCGCGGCAGCGATTTCGGCCTGTCCAAGCGCTACACCATCCTCGACAACCAGACCGACTTCAGCTTCTCGCTCAACACCGGCGGCCTGCAACACGCTGTCGTCTCGGGCCTTGAGTTCTATCACGAGACCTACGGCGGCCTGAAACGCAACGCCCAAGTGCCGGCCGGCGACATGTTCTTCGACATGAGCGACCCCAGCCATAGCTTCGCCAGCACTTACGTCACCAAAGGCGAAGGCGACCCGCGTTCGGTGATCGACAACGCCGGCATCTACTTGGGTGACACCGTCACCCTCAACGAACAATGGCAAGTCCTCGGCTCGCTGCGCTACGACAACTGGCGCGCCCAGACCACCCAGCGTGGCCAGGCCGACATCAGCAGCACCGATGGTGCCGTCAGCGGCCGCGTCGGCGCGGTGTACAAACCGTTGCCCAACGGCAGCGTCTACGTGTCCTACAGCGAGGCGGCGCAACCGTCGGCGCTGGGCGCGTCCACCAATAACCAGATCTACGGCGCGGCCAGCACCAGCAACTACAGCCCGGCCAAATCGAAAACCTATGAGCTGGGCACCAAGTGGGACATTGCCCACGACATGCTCAACGTCACCGCGGCGATCTTCCGCACCGAACTGGACAATGCCTGGGAATACCAGGACGGCGAATCCGCGCCGGTGCGCGCCCTGCCTGCCAAACGCGTAGACGGCGTCGAACTCGGCCTGCAAGGCAACATCACCCCGCGCTGGACCGCCTACACCGGTTTCTCGGCGCTCAAGAGCACCCAGACCAAGGGCATCAACAAAGGCGCGGAAGCCAAGAACGTCCCCGACCTGACCGCCAACCTGTGGACCACCTACGCCGTCACCGACGCCCTGAGCCTGAGCTACGGCGAGCAATACGTCGGCCGTCGCCGCTACAGCGACAACAAATACGTGGGCGGGCTGAACAACAACAGCAGCTACGCCAACGGCCCGTCCGGGGTCAACTCCATCTACGTGCGAGACAACGAAAAAGCCCCGGGCTACTGGCTGAGCAACGTGGCCGCGCAATACAAGGTGAACAAGGACACCACGGTCAACCTCAACCTGAACAACGTGTTTAACACCTTCTACTACAGCCAAGTCGGTGCGTCCCTCGACGGCTTCCAGCTGTACGGCATCCCCGGTGCCGGGCGCACCCTCACCGCCAGTGTCGACTATGAATTCTGATTTCCCCTCACCCGGAGTCCTTTGCATGCTCAAGCCCCGTAACGCGCTGAAACTCGGCGTGCTGTTCGCCGCCCTGCTCCTCGGCCACGCCGAGACCGCCGCCGCCCACGAAGTCACCGACGTGCTGGGCCGCAAGGTCGACGTGAAGGACGACGTCAAACGTGTAGTGCTCGGCGAAGGCCGCTTGATTTCGGCATTTGCCTTGCTCGACAAAGACGCGCCGTTCCAGCGCATCGTCGGCTGGCAGAACGATTTGAAGCTGCTCGATCAACACACCTATAACGCCTATGTGGCGAAATTTCCGACAGTGAAAGACATCCCGCTGATCGGCCAGGCGTCGGAACAAAGCGTCAGCGCCGAGGAAATTCTCTCGCTCAAACCCGACCTCGCCGTGTTCAGCATCTCCGGGCATGGCCCGACCGAGCACAGCCCGGTGGCTGACGTACTGGCCAAGGCCGGCATCCCGGTGTTGTTCGTCGACTTCCGCATCAACCCGGTGCAGGGCACCCACACCAGCATGCAGGCACTGGGTGAGGCATTGGGCCGGGAAACCCAAGCCAAGGCGTTCCTGGATTTCTATGACCAGCACATCAAGGTCATCACCGACGCCGTCGCCACCCTCCCCGCCGGCCCGCGCCCAAGCGTGTTCCTTGAACTGCTGGCCGGGGCCTGGCAGGCACCGGGGCACACCACCGGCAAAAGCGGCATGGGCGAAGTGATCAAGCTGGTCGGCGGGCGCAATATCGCCGCCGACGTGGTACCGGGTGCGTTGGGGGATATCAGTGTCGAGTACGCATTGAAGGCCGACCCGGATGTGTACGTCGCAACCGGCAACCACGCGCCGGGCCTGATCCTGGGCGCGGGCGTTGGCACCGATGAAGCCCGCGAGGCGTTCGACCGCGTGTTGGCGCGCCCGGAATTCGCCAACCTTCGTGCCATCCGCGAAGGCAATTCCCACGGCCTGTGGCATGACTTCTACAACTCGCCGTACAACCTGCTGGCGATTGAAGCGTTGGCCAAGTGGGTGCACCCGCAGTTGTTCGCCACACTCGACCCGCAGGCGACCATGGAACAGATCAACCAGCAGTTCCTGGGGATGCCGTTGCAGGGCGCCTACTGGATTGACAGCAAAACCAAGTAACGCCAATTCCCCTGTAGAAACCGGGTAACCCTGTGGGAGCTGGCTTGCCTGCGATAGCGATGTATCAGTCACCGAATGAGTCAACTGACACACCGCTATCGCAGGCAAGCC
>NZ_JBARTQ010000189.1:0-6133 GCF_049645325.1 Pseudomonas sp.
ATGGATGGCCCGTCACGGCGGCCCACGGATTCAAGCCGGAGTGAGGGCACACCGAGCCTAGGCGAGGTGCCGAGTGGAGGGGCAAGAGCCCTTTTGGTTACTTTTGGGGCTCTTTTCCAAAAGTGACACGCTGTAAGAGCGGAACCATAAGCAGCCACAACCCAAATAACGGATATACACCCCCCACCCCCCCAAACGCTTGAACTATGCTCCCATCAGCCACAAACCCCTGAGGGACACATGAACGATCCAGTCAACAACAAGCCACCCACCTTCTGGCAGATGCTGCACAGCGTCATGGCCGCCGCCTTTGGCGTGCAAAGCGGCAAAAACCGCGCGCGCGACTTCACCCACGGCAAGCCGAGCCACTTCGTGATCCTGGGCGTTCTGTTCACCGCGATATTCGCCTTGACCCTGTTCGGCATCGTCAAACTGGTGTTACTGCTCGCCGGCGTTTAGCGCAGCAACAACTGCAGGCTAAATGGATAGCGATAGGACGCCGGCTTACCCACCGCCGACAACGCGCGAAAATCCACCGACGGCGCGGGCCCCAGCAAGCGTTGCGCCTGCTCGGCATCAATCAGCTGGAATAACGCCTCCTGGCGGTCACGCCCCCCGTAGGCGCCGATGTCGACGCCCTTGGCATCATCATTGATCAACACCATCGCCCACCCGCCCAAGGTGAAATGCCCGGCGACCAAGGTTGTCAGCCGCCCGTCCAAACGCGCTTTCAGAATGTCCGGCGAGCTGTTGATCGCGCTGAACAACACATCCTTACCCGGCACCCGCCCGCTGTCTTGCAAGGCCTGCATGGCGCCCAAGGCCATCTCATCATTGGCCGACCACACCAGCGCCGTCTGCGGGTAACGCTTGAACAATTGCGTGGCTTGGTCAAAGGCACGCTGGCGGCTCCATTCACCGTAGACCAGTTGGCGCAGGCGCACTTCGGGGTGCTCGGCCAAGGCGCGGCGCAGGCCTTGTTCACGCAGTTGCGCGGCCGGGGTGGTTTTGACCCCGGAGAACGCCAGCAGGTCGAGGGATTCACCGGGTGAGACCGGGCCATGCGAGCGCAGCAGGTCGGTGAGCATCAGGTAACCGGCCTGCTCGTCGTTGGCGACAAGGCTGCCAATCCAGGGGGCGTCATTGCGCGCATCGAGCATTTGCACCTGGTCGGCGGTCAGCGCGTTGTTCACGATCAACAACTTGACCCCGCTGCCTTGGGCCATACGCAGAATCTGCGGCGCGACGTATTGCTCGTTGACCAGCACCAGGTAGTCGGGCCGCGCGTTGCCTTGCAGCGCCTCACGCGCCTGGGCCAAGGTGTTTTGGGCATCACGCTCGGAATAGCGCACGCGCAAATCCAGGCCGAGGTCCTTGGCGCCGGCCTGCATGAATTGCGCGTAGCTGACCCAGAAGGTTTCAGTCGACATGCCAGGGTTGAGAAACACCACCGACGCAGCATGGACCATCGCCCCGTACGTCGATCCCAGCAACCACACACACGTAATCAGAACCTTCAACATGGTTGCTCAAGCCTTGAACGTTGATCGCCATGATAATGGCAATACGACAGTCAATCGAGGCTCAATCAACGCTCTTTTATTGGTGGCTGACCCAGAACACTGCGGTGCCGACCACCAGGATTATCAGGAACAAAATTGCCCAGGCATCCACGGTACTGTCAGGTTTACGGACCTTTGTAGAATTGCTCATCGCATCGCCTCTTGTCGGTTTTATAGGTGATTGCACTAAGACTCGACGACAGTAAAGTTCACACTTGCCCATATGACAAATGTGGGTATCGCGATAATCAGTCTCATTAGTCGATTTGGTTCTTTGCATATACTCAAACGTCACTTTTGCGCATAAACGCAAACTGGTATCGTGCGCCGGCTCCGTTGGGAGTGCGCGGCCGTGCGCGCAGATTTGCCGAGAACAGGACCTATATGTACGTATACGACGAATACGATCAGCGCATCATCGAGGACCGCGTCAAGCAGTTCCGTGATCAGACCCGACGCTATCTGGCAGGCGAACTGAGCGAAGAAGAGTTCCGCCCTCTGCGCCTGCAAAATGGCCTTTATGTTCAGCGCTTTGCGCCGATGCTGCGGGTAGCCGTGCCTTATGGCCAACTGACTTCCCGTCAGACGCGCATGATGGCCAAGATTGCCCGCGACTTCGACAAAGGCTACGCCCACATCAGTACTCGCCAGAACGTCCAGTTCAACTGGCCGGCGCTGGAAGACGTGCCGGATATCCTGGCTGAATTGGCGACTGTGCAGATGCACGCCATTCAGACCAGCGGTAACTGCCTGCGCAACGTGACCACCGACCAATTTGCCGGCGTCGCCGCAGACGAAGTGATCGACCCACGCCCCTGGTGCGAAATCGTCCGTCAATGGACCACCTTCCACCCTGAATTCGCCTACTTGCCGCGCAAGTTCAAGATCGCCATCAATGGCTCGACCTCGGACCGCGCCGCCATCGAAGTCCACGACATTGGCCTGGAGCCGGTGTACAACGCCGCAGGCGACTTGGGCTTTCGTGTGCTGGTGGGTGGCGGCCTGGGCCGTACGCCGGTGGTCGGTGCCTTCATCAACGAGTTCCTGCCGTGGCAGGACCTGTTGAGCTACCTCGACGCCATCCTGCGGGTCTACAACCGCTACGGCCGTCGTGACAACAAGTACAAGGCCCGGATCAAGATCCTGGTCAAGGCGCTGACCCCTGAGGTATTTGCCCAGAAGGTCGACGCTGAAATGGAACACCTGCGCGGCGGCCAGACCACCCTGACCGAAGCCGAAGTAGATCGCGTTGCCAAACACTTCGTCGACCCGGACTACAAGGCCCTGAGCAATCAGGACGCCGAGTTGGCCGAACTCGATGCGCAGCACCCAGGTTTCGCCCGCTGGCGCACCCGCAACACCCTGGCCCATAAAAAGCCGGGCTACGTGGCCGTGACCCTGTCGCTCAAACCTACCGGTGTTGCCCCGGGCGATATCACCGACAAGCAATTGGACGGCGTCGCCGACCTGGCCGAGCGCTACAGCTTCGGCCAACTGCGCACCTCCCACGAGCAGAACATCATTCTGGCGGACGTTGAGCAGAGCCAACTGTTCACGCTGTGGGGCGAGTTGCGCGAAGGCGGTTTCGCCACGCCGAACATCGGCCTGTTGACCGACATCATCTGCTGCCCGGGCGGCGACTTCTGCTCCCTGGCCAACGCCAAGTCGATCCCGATTGCCGAATCGATCCAGCGCCGTTTCGACGACCTGGACTACCTGTTCGACATCGGCGAGCTGGACCTGAACATCTCCGGTTGCATGAACGCCTGTGGTCACCACCACGTCGGCCACATCGGCATCCTGGGCGTGGACAAGAAAGGCGAAGAATTCTACCAAGTGTCCCTGGGTGGCAGCGCCAGCCGCGATGCGAGCCTGGGCAAGATCCTCGGCCCGTCCTTCGCCCAGGAAGCCATGCCTGACGTGATCGGCAAACTGATCGACGTGTACGTCGAGCAGCGCACCGAAGATGAGCGTTTCATCGACACCTACCAGCGCATCGGCATCGACCTGTTCAAGGAGCGCGTCTATGCAGCGAATCATTAAGAACAACGAAGTTCTCGACGAAACCTGGCACCTCTTGCCCAAGGACGCGAGCTTCGACGGCATCTCCAACTGCGACGACCTGATCGTGCCGCTGGCCCTGTGGCGCGAGCACGGCCACGCGCTCAAAGCCCGTGATGGCGGCCTGGGTGTGTGGCTGGACGCCGATGAAGAAGCCGAAGAGATCGGTGACGACGTGGAGCATTTCCAGGTCATCGCCCTGAACTTCCCGGCCTTCACCGACGGCCGCAACTACTCCAACGCCCGCCTGCTGCGCGACCGCTACGGTTATAAAGGCGAGCTGCGCGCGATTGGCGATGTGCTGCGTGACCAGTTGTTCTACCTGCGTCGTTGCGGCTTCGACGCCTTCGCCTTGCGCGCCGACAAAGACCCGTACGAAGCGCTGGAAAGCCTCAAGGATTTCTCGGTGACGTACCAGGCCGCAACGGATGAACCGCTGCCGTTGTTCCGTCGGCGCTAAGTTCGGCGAATGAAAAAAGCCCTGGCATGCCAAGGCTTTTTTTATGAATTGAGTTTAATCGACGCCAACACCTGCTTCTGCCCCATCGAACACGGCACATCTGCCGGGTGCGCGCGCACCGCCTCGATCACCCCCAGCAACTGCGCCTTGCTGTGAGCCAATTGCGCCTGCATGCCTTCGATCTGCTGCACCTTGCGCTCCAGCGCTTCGAGCAGTTCGTCGCGCTTTTGCTCGCCAGGGGCCGGCATCAGCGCCTTGAGTTCCTGCAACGTGAACCCGGCCTGTTGCGCGCTCTGAATCAATTGCAGGGTCTGCAGGGCCTCCACCGAGTAGCGCCGGTAGCCATTGGCCTGGCGCCCAACCTGGCTGATCAACCCTTCGGCTTCATAAAAACGGATACGCGATGCCGCCAGCCCGCTCTGTTTTGCCAGCTCACCAATATTCATCGTCACGCCCTGCTTGACATTAAAGTTAACTTTAAGCTTAGCCTGAGGCCTCCCCCGCTCAGGAGTCAACCCATGTCACCCTTCGAAGCCTTGCAACTGCCCAATGGCCAAGTCCTCGCCAACCGTATCGCCAAGGCGGCGATGGAGGAGAACATGGCCGACGCCCGGCAAGCGCCGTCGCGCGAGTTGAAGCAGCTGTACAAGAGCTGGGCCGACGGCGAGCCGGGCTTGCTGCTGACCGGCAACGTGATGATCGACCGCCACGCCATGACCGGCCCCGGCGGTGTTGCCCTGGAAAACGAGCAGCACTTGGACAGCTTTCGCGAATGGGCAGATGTGGCACGGGCCAAGGGCGTGCACTTTTGGGTGCAACTGAGCCATCCGGGGCGCCAGACCATGGCCAACCTGGGCCAGCAAGCGTTGGCACCGTCCGCCATCGCGCTCGACCTCGGCAGCTTTTCGAAGATGTTTGCCAAGCCCAAGGCCATGACCGAAGACGACATTCAAGACGTGATCAAACGCTTCGCCACCAGCGCACGCCTGGCCGAGAAAGCCGGGTTTACCGGCGTGCAAATCCACGGTGCCCACGGCTATTTGCTCAGCCAGTTCCTGTCGCCCCTGAGCAACCAGCGCACCGACCGCTGGGGCGGCGCGTTGGAGAACCGTGCACGCCTGCTGCTGGAAGTGATCCGCGCAGTTCGCGCCAGCGTCAGCCCCGCATTTTGCGTGGCGGTAAAGCTCAACTCGGCAGACTTCCAGCTCGGCGGCTTCGATGAGGCCGATGCACGTGCAGTGGTCGAGATGCTCAATGCGTTGCCGATCGATTTACTCGAGCTATCTGGCGGCAGCTATGAAGCGCCGGCCATGCAAGGCGAAGCGCGGGACGGTCGTACCCTGGCCCGCGAAGCGTACTTCCTGGAGTTTGCCAGTGAAGTGGCCGCCATCGCCAAGATGCCGGTGATGGTCACCGGCGGCATTCGACGCCTGCCGATCGTGCAACAAGTGCTGGACAGCGGCATCGCCATGGCCGGCATCGCCACCGCGCTGACCCTGGAGCCGCAACTGATCAAACACTGGCGCGAAGGCCGCGACGTCAACCCGCAACTCAAGCCGATCAGTTGGCAGCGCAAGCCCCTGGCGGCCCTCGCCACCCTCGCTGTGGTGCGCTACCAGATGCGCCGCCTCAGCCGTGGGCGCCTGCCCAGCCCCAAGGTCGCGCCATGGCTGGCATTGGTGCGTGACCAATGGTTTATCGCCCGCCGTACCCGCCAGTACCGCGCCGCCATGACGCAATCTTCACATTAAGGGCGGAGCATTCGCCGTGATCGAACTGTCCTCTACTGATCAGCAGCTTTTAACCTCACTGACGATTGGAGTTCTTCATGGCGAAAATCAACCTGGCCCAGCAATTGGCGACCACCCTTGAACAGGCGGGCATCAAGCGCATCTGGGGCCTGACCGGCGACAGCCTCAACGGCCTCACCGACGCCTTGCGCACCATGGACAGCATTGAGTGGATGCACGTGCGCCACGAAGAAGTCGCCGCCTTCGCGGCCGGTGCCGAAGCCGCCGCCACCGGCGAGCTGACGGTGTGCGCCGGCAGC
>NZ_JBARTQ010000190.1:0-3125 GCF_049645325.1 Pseudomonas sp.
GGGTGACCCCGTTGCGATGAGAGGGTGGGCAATCCCGACCGCAACAGACATTGCCTTCTCGTTGGGGGTGCTCTCACTTCTCGGAAAGCGTGTTCCAACTTCGCTGAAAGCCTTCCTACTGAGCGTCCTATCTTCGACGACCTCGGGGCAATCGTCGTGATCGCCCTGTTCTACACGGCCGAGCTGTCCTTTCTTTCCCTCGTTATCGCGGCTGTTCTGATACTTGGCCTCGCTTGCCTCAATCGCTTGGGCGTGACGAGGCCCGCCGCCTATTTCCTCATTGGCGTTCCGTTGTGGCTGGCGGTGTTGAAGTCCGGCGTGCATGCGACGCTGGCAGGCGTCGTGTTGGCGATGTTCATCCCGCTGCGCGTGCCGGAAAAATCTCTTTCTTCACACGCACCCGAGTCGCTGCTGCGTCACCTCGAACACACGCTGCATCCGTGGGTGGCCTTTTGCATACTGCCTGTCTTCGCGTTCGCCAACGCAGGCGTTTCGCTCGTGGATCTCTCCATCACTGACATGTTTCATGCTGTTCCGCTTGGCATCGTGACCGGGTTGTTTCTCGGCAATCAGATCGGGGTCTTGGCGATGTGCTGGTTTGCAGTTAGGTTGGGAATCGCGTCGCCTCCGGAAGGAGTCGGCTGGTGGGAACTCTACGGGACGGCGTTATTGTGTGGAATCGGCATCACCATGAGCCTGTTCATCGCATCGCTGGCATTCGAGCAGGGCGGCACAGCCTATCTGGGGCTGGAGCGATTCGGTATTCTGATCGGCTCGTTTGTTTCTGGGTTATTTGGTTATGTCGTGCTTCGCGTTGTCTTGGGCAACCGAGCCAAGGCCACATAACAAAAGCTTGCAGCGGACGTCGCTTCGCGCCCCCGCTCGATCTGAGCGGCTCAAGTCCACAACGGAGCCACGATTGGCATGATCTGGATTTGGGTAATATTCATCGTGTTTATCTTCCTGATGCTGGCGCTGGACCTGGGCGTCTTTCACCGCAAGGCCCAGGTTGTCACTTTCAAGGAGGCCGTGGCCTGGTCGGCGGTGTGGTTCGCCTTGGGGTTGGCTTTCGGCGTCTTCGTGTACTTCGCCTACGATGGCCAGTGGTTCGGCCTTGGCTCCGTGGCAGACCCTGTTGATGGACTGTTCAATGACGGACCGGCGGCGACAGAGAAATACCTGACAGGCTACGTCGTCGAGAAGTCGCTCGGTGTAGACAACATCTTCGTCATCGCTATGATCTTCAGCTTCTTCGGTGTGCCGCCGCTCTACCAACACCGCGTGCTCTTCTGGGGTATCCTGGGCGCTATGCTCATGCGCGGCGTGATGATTGCTCTCGGGACGAAGCTGATCGCAGAGTTTCACTGGATTCTGTATTTCTTCGCCGCCTTCCTAATCCTGACGGCGATCAAAATGATGTTCCTCAAGACGGAGGACCCCGATCTGGACAAGAACATTGTGGTCCGGTTGACGCGCCGCTTGTTCCCTGTTACCGCCAGATTTCACGGCGAGCACTTCATCGTTCGCGCCGGCGCACCCGCGTCGTACGAGAACGAGGTCCCCGGTGCGCCCGCGATGCCGGACGAGGTTGTGGAGAGGGCTCGGCCGGGAACGCTGCTGCTCACGCCTATGGCGCTGGCGCTTGTCATGGTCGAGACAACCGACCTGATCTTCGCGGTCGACTCGATCCCGGCCATCTTTGCCATCACGGGCGACTCCTTTCTGGTCTTCACCAGCAACGTCTTTGCGATTCTCGGTCTCCGGTCACTCTATTTCGCACTGGCGGGAATGGTAAAGAAGTTCCGTTACCTCAAGGTCGCGCTCGCCCTGGTCCTGCTGGTCGTGGGCGTCAAGATGTTGCTTGCCGAATGGCTGAAGCTTGCCCTCGGGAGGCACTTCAACTTGTATTTGTTGATGGCGGTGTTCGTAATCCTTGCAAGCGGGGTGGCCGGTTCGCTACTAGCTGAGCGCCGAAGCACGGCCGCCTGACAACAGGCTGAAGCTGACGGCTGCCCTGCCGAAGGACCGGAGGCCCCGCAGCTTAGCCTGAGCGTTATGCGGCCTTGATCCGTAACCTGATGAAAAACTTATTCAATCAAAAGTGAGGTGAATGATGGCCAAGCAGCGGCATCAAGTGGATCCGGAAACCTGCAAAGGTGACGGTATCTGTGCTGATATCTGCCCAGAAAACGTTCTGGAAATGGTTGACGGCAAAGCGGCTGCGATGGAAGGCCGCCTGGAGGCCTGCATCATGTGCGGGCAGTGTGTGGCTGTTTGCCCCACCGAATCGCTCCAGATGCCGGAGTTACCCACAGAAAATTTTCAGGAACTGGCCAGGGTGCCTTTCGGCTACCGTGAGTTCTTCGATTTCCTTAAATTGCGCCGTAGCGTGCGCGTGTTTAAGGACCAGCCTGTGGAACGGGAACTGACCGGCAAAATCCTGAAAGCCGCCGCCACCGCGCCGATGGGTTTCCCACCTCACTCAACCGAAGTCCTGGTCATCGACCGGCGAGAGGAACTGGAATACCTGCTGAAGGAACTCGTCAAGGAATACACATTTATGGTGAAAGGGTTTTCCAATCCGCTGGGCCGGGTCATGATCCGTCTTTCCGTCGGAGCCGAAAACTATCAAGTCTTGAAAGACTATATCCTGGACGTGGCGAGATACGCCAACGAGGCCTATCACCGCGACGGCTCAGACAAGTACATGTACAACGCACCGATGCTGATGCTGTTTCACGGAAACCGCCGGGCGATTTCCTACGAGGAAAACGCCCACCTGGTCTGCCACCACGCTATGTTGGCGGCTCTCTCGCTTGGTCTGGGCACCACGATCATAGGTCTCATCCCACCGATCGTGGACCGCTCTAAAGTCTTGAGGAAACGCTATAGCATCCCGAAGGAGAACAAGGTGATGACCTCACTTATCCTCGGTCATCCGAAATACAGGTACAAGAAAAGCATCCATCGGGATCTTGCCGGCGTGAAGACCATTTGACCCAGTCGATCCTGATCCAAGGCCGGGTCACAGCAACCGAGACTACTTGGATCAGGATTGACGAACGCCGAGATAAGGGTGTCGAGAGAGCCGCCTAACAACAGGCTGAAGCTGACGGCTGCCCTGC
>NZ_JBARTQ010000191.1:0-4072 GCF_049645325.1 Pseudomonas sp.
CCACACCTCTCAAGGCTCCAACCCAATCCCGCGCAAAATCACACTTGTCACTGTCTGGATCGCCTTCTCGAACTGCAGGTCCGACAACGGCTGGTGATCATTCAAAATCTTCACCTGGTGATCAAAGTCCGCATAGTGCTGGGTCGATGCCCAAATCATGTACAGCAGGCTCGATGGCTCCACCGGCAGGATGCGTTTGTCCTCCACCCACTGGCGAATTTTCGCTTCCTTCATCTTGGCCCAGTCGTACAGGCTTTCATCCAGCGCCTCACCGAGTGTGGGCGCGCCGTGGATGATTTCATTGGCCCAGACTTTCGAGCCATACGGCCGCGTGCGTGAGCGCTGCATCTTCGCGCGGATGTAACTGCTGAGCACCACCCGCGGGTCATCGAAGGTTTCGAAGCTCAGGGCGTCCTGCTTCCAAACGTCCAGCAGGTCGAACAGCACGGCGCTGTACAGCTCGCTTTTGGTGGTGAAGTAGTAATGCAGGTTGGAACGCGGCAGCTGCACTTCTTCGGCAATGTCGGCCATGGCGGTGCTGCCATAGCCTTTTTCAGCGAAGATTTTCTCCGCCGCCAGCAGGATTTTCTCGACGTTGACCTTACGAATTCCGATCTTGTGATTGCCCATGAGGGCTCCCTGACAACAACTTGGGTTAAAGACTACCATCGGCTCAAGGTCGCGCGACAAGCCATAATGAAACTTCTTACGCGAACCTTTCCCATGGAAATCGGATTGGTTAGGATCGCGATCCCCATGAAGGATCATTGCAATGACTATTCGACCGCGCGTGGCCGCCGACGACCCGGTGCTGGGAGCACTGTGGGAGCGCTCGGTGCGGGCTACCCACGACTTCCTGCCCGAGGATGACATCCAGCGTCTGCTGCCTTTGGTCCGTGATACGTATCTGCCGATGCCGGCCCTTGACGTGTGGGTGTGCGAAGACGAAAACGGCATCGCCGGCTACATCGCCACCGGCGGGCACAACGTGGAAATGCTGTTTATCGACCCCGACCGACGTGGCCAGGGCATCGGTCGCCAGTTGCTCGACCACGCCCGTGCGCGCCACGACACCCTGACGGTCGACGTCAACGAACAGAACCCGCAGGCCGTGGGATTTTACCTGCACTATGGTTTCACCCAGGTCGCGCGCTCGCCGCGGGATGGCGAAGGCAAACCCTTTCCCTTGCTGCACATGGCTCTACCGACTCCTTAACCTGAAGGTATTGAACAATGCTGATCAAGAAAACCCTGACCACCGTCGCCCTGCTGGCTTCCCTGCTCGGCGCCTCGGCCGCGTTTGCCCATGCCCATCTGAAAAGCTCAACGCCGGCGGCTGACAGCAGCGTCGCAGCCCCGCAGGATCTGCGCCTGACCTTCAGCGAAGGCGTCGAAGCCACCTTCACCAAGGTGTCCCTGAGCAAAGACGGCACCGAAATCGCCATCAAGGGCCTGGAAACCCCGGACGCCGACAAGAAAGTCCTGGTGGTAACACCCGCCGCACCGCTGGCGACCGGCACCTACAAAGTGGTGTGGAATGCCGTGTCGGTCGACACCCACAAGAGCAACGGTGAATACACGTTCAAGGTCGGCCAATAACCCATGGCGACCCTGCTGGTGCTGTGCCGTTTCCTGCATTTCATTGTTGTGTTGCTGATGTTCGGGGCCTGCGTGTTCAGGCCCTGGCTGCTCGGCACTGAACGGCAGACGGCGCTGGACCGGCACTTGCTGCGCATCACTCGCGGCCTGGCCTGGCTGGGGCTCGGCTCCGGCGTGGTTTGGTTGCTGTTGATCACCGCCAGCATGGCCGGCAGCTGGGACGCAGCGCTGCAACCCGCCACCGTGCAGTTGGTGCTGGGCAAGACCTTCTTTGGTCAGGTGTGGGTCTGGCATCTGCTGTTAAACCTGTTGCTGGTAATCGCGCTGATCAAACCCTGGCCAGCCTTGCGCCTGCCATTGGTTGCGCTGCTGCTCGCGACCCTGGCACCGGTGGGCCACGGCGCCATGCTCAACGGGCTGAGCGGGCAATTGCTGATCCTCAATCAGGTGGTGCACCTGGTCTGCGTCGGTGCTTGGCTGGGTGGTTTGTTGTTGCTGGTGTTGATCCTCAGGCAGCCCGAGCGGTATGCGCTGGAGCCGATTCTGCGGCGTTTCAGCGGCGTGGGGTATGGCCTGGTTGCCGGGTTGCTGGTGACTGGCCTCATCAACGTGCGCGTGCTCACCGGCCAGCTGTGGCCCACGCCCCTGTTCAGTGGTTTCGCCCTGATTCTGCTGATCAAGGTGATGCTGGTGCTGGGCATGTTGGCGTTAGCCCTGCTGAACCGACTGCGGATTGAGCGCTGCGAAGAGCGTTTGGGCAGTTTGAAGGCCAGTGTGATGCTGGAATGGTTACTGGGTGTTTCAGCAGTAGCCGCCGTGTCCCTGCTTGGCACCCTGCCGCCAATGGTCATGGCTGGCTGAAAATCCCGGTTAAAACACTGCCCACTGTGGGAGCTGGATTGCCCGCGATGGCATCGCCTGGGTCTGTCTGCCAGACCGAGTCGCCCGCATCGCAGGCAAGCCAGCTCCCACATTGACCGTGTGCACTTTTTGGCGCTGACGCCCTAGTCATCGTATAACTTCTGCTTGACAGCCCGCCAAATCCCCGCAAATATCCGCGCAATGTTGTACGACGACGTACGACAATAATAAAAACAACAAAAGAAAGGGAGCTTCACTGTGAGTCAATTCGCCCGCAATTCCTCCTCGCGCATCGGTCTTATCGGCCTCAGCAGCCTGGCATTCACCCTTCCCCTCAGTGCCCAGGCCGACGGTTTTGTCGAAGACGCCACGGCCACGCTCAACCTGCGCAACGCCTACTTCAACCGCAACTTCACCAACCCGACTTACCCTCAGGGCAAGGCCGAAGAGTGGACGCAGAACTTCATCCTCGATGCCAAGTCCGGCTTTACCCAAGGCACCGTGGGCTTCGGGCTTGACGTGCTGGGGCTGTATTCGCAAAAACTCGATGGCGGCAAGGGCACCGGCGGCACGCAGTTGCTGCCGATCCACAGCGACGGCCGCCCCGCCGATAATTTCGGGCGCCTGGGCGTAGCGCTGAAAACCAAGCTGTCGAAGACCGAATTGAAAGTGGGTGAATGGATGCCGGTGCTGCCGATCCTGCGCTCCGACGACGGCCGCTCGCTGCCACAGACTTTCCGTGGCGGCCAGGTGACGTCGAAGGAACTCGACGGGCTCACCCTCTACGGCGGCCAGTTCCGTGGCAACAGCCCGCGTAACGATGCGAGCATGGAAGACATGTTCATGAACGGCAAAGCGGCGTTCACCTCCAACCGCTTCAACTTCGGCGGCGGCGAATACACCTTCAACGACAAGCGCACCCAGGTCGGTGTGTGGTACGCCGAACTCAGCGACATCTACCAGCAAAAGTACTTCAACCTGACCCACAGCCAGCCCGTGGGCGACTGGACCTTGGGCGCCAACCTCGGCTTTTTCACCGGCAAGGAAGACGGCAGCGCCTTGGCCGGCGACCTCGACAACAAAACCGCTTTCGCCCTGCTCTCGGCCAAATACAAGGGCAACGCCTTTTATGTGGGCTTGCAGAAACTCACCGGCGACAGCGTGTGGATGAAGGTCAACGGCACCAGTGGCGGCACCCTGGCCAACGACAGCTACAACGCCAGCTACGACAACGCCAAGGAGAAATCCTGGCAGGTGCGCCATGACTTCAACTTCGTCGTGTTGGGCATTCCGGGCCTGACCATGATGAACCGCTATATCAGCGGCAATAACGTGCACACCGGCGCGATCACCGACGGCAAGGAATGGGGCCGCGAATCGGAACTGGCCTACACCGTGCAAAGTGGCGCACTGAAGGACCTGAATGTGCGGTGGCGCAACGCGACCATCCGTCGAGACTTCAGCAACAATGAGTTTGATGAGAACCGGATCTTTGTCAGCTACCCGATTTCATTGCTGTAAAGGCCTGTGAGCAAACGTGTAGGTAAGCGGGGTTGCTGTACTGAACTGGCTTATGTGGTGAGCGGGCTTGCCCCGCGCTGGGCTGCGTAGC
>NZ_JBARTQ010000192.1:0-13652 GCF_049645325.1 Pseudomonas sp.
CCGCTATCGCAGGCAAGCCAGCTCCCACATTGATTCGGTTCCCTCAACGGGAACACGGTATTTTTACAGGATCCGCACGCGCAACGAGCGGCCTTTGATCTTGCCGTCGTTCAAGCGCTGCAACGCCTGCTTGGCGATCCCGCGTTCCACCGCCACGAAGGCCTGGAAGTCAAAAATCGCGATCTTGCCGACCTGGGCGCCCGGGATGCCGGCTTCACCGGTCAGTGCGCCGAGTATGTCGCCTGGGCGAACTTTGTCTTTACGGCCGGCGGCGATGCACAGGGTGCTCATCACTGGCAGCAATGGGCCACCGCTCTGCGGCTTGAGGTTGTCCAGTTGGTCCCAGTTCAGCGGCGACTTCTGCAGTTGCTCAATCGCTTGGGCGCGGTGCGCTTCGGACGGCGCCACCAGGCTGATGGCGATGCCGGTCTCACCGGCGCGGCCCGTACGGCCTACACGGTGGATGTGGATTTCCGAGTCGCGCGCCAGTTCGACGTTGATCACCATGTCCAGCGAGTCGATGTCGAGGCCACGGGCGGCTACGTCGGTAGCGACCAGCACCGAAGTACTGCGGTTGGCGAACATCGCCAGCACTTGGTCGCGGTCACGCTGTTCCAGGTCGCCGTGCAGGCCGACGGCGGAAATGCCCTTGGACGTCAGGTGGTCGACGGTTTCCTGCACTTGCTGCTTGGTGAAGCAGAACGCCACGCAGGAGGCCGGGCGGAAATGCGCCAGCACCTTGGTCACGGCGTCCATGCGTTCTTCCGGCGAAATCTCGAAGAAACGCTGTTCGATCTGGTCGTCGGAGTGGAAGGCTTCGGCCTTCACTTGCTGCGGCGCGCGCATGAACTTGGACGCCAACTGCTTGATGCTCACCGGGTAAGTGGCCGAGAACAGCAGGGTCTGGCGGCGTGGCGGGGTCTTGCTGATGATGTCTTCGATGGCGTCGTAGAAACCCATGTCGAGCATGCGGTCGGCTTCATCGAGGATCAGCGTGTTCAAACCGTCCAGCACCAGCGAACCTTTGCGCAGGTGCTGCTGGATACGGCCCGGGGTGCCGACGATGACGTGGGCGCCATGTTCCAGCGAGGCGATCTGCGGGCCGAGGGACACGCCGCCGCACAGGGTCAGTACCTTGATGTTGTCTTCGGCGCGCGCCAGACGGCGGATTTCCTTGGCGACCTGGTCAGCCAGTTCACGCGTCGGGCACATCACCAGCGCCTGACAGCCGAAGTAGCGCGGGTTGATCGGGTTCAACAGGCCGATGCCGAAGGCGGCGGTCTTGCCGCTGCCGGTCTTGGCCTGGGCAATCAGGTCCAGCCCCTTGAGGATCACCGGCAAGCTTTGCGCCTGGATCTGCGTCATCTCGACATAACCCAGCGAGTCGAGGTTAGCCAGCATGGCGGCGGACAGGGGCAAAGTATTAAAAGCGGTGGCGATGGTAGTCACGGGACTGGCTCTGCAAAACAAAATGTTGCGCAGTGTACCAGTCCCGCAGGATTTTCCCTGCAAGTTCTAGACGGGAAGCCTGTTAATGCTCGATATCGTGCTCGCGGCTGACCACCCGTTTGCCGTCGGTGGGCGACAGTTGCAGGAAGATCGCCGCTGCCAGCATCGCCATGATGCCCACCGTGAGGAAGGTCAACTGGAAGGCTCCGAGCACACTTTCCACACCGTCGTTGCCGGCCTCGGCGGTAAAGCCGCCGAGCAGCGCACCGGCACACGCGACCCCAAGGCTCAGGGACAACTGCGCCACCACCGAGAGCAAACTGTTGCCGCTGCTGGCCTGGGCGTCGTCGAGGTCGATCAGGGTGACGGTGTTCATCGCGGTAAATTGCAGCGAGTTGATCGCGCCCAGAATCGCCAGCATGCACAGCAGCAGCGGGTAGGGCGTGTGCTCGCTGACCAAACCCATGCTGGCCAGCATGATGCCGAGGAACAAGGTGTTGCCGGTCAGCACCACCCGATAGCCCAGGCGCTCGATCAGTGTGCGGGCGACGGACTTGGCAAACATCGCCGCCGCCGCCAGGGGCAGCATGCTCATCCCGGCTTCCGACGGCGAGTAACCCAGTGCCACCTGCAACAGCAGCGGCACCAGGAACGGCAGCGCGCCACTGCCCAGCCGCGCAAACAGGTTGCCGAGGATGCCCACTGCAAAGGTGCGGGTCTTGAACAGCACCGGCGAGAACAACGGGTTATCGATATGCCCGGCGCGCAGCCAATACGCCGCCAGGCACGCCAGCCCGCCGAACAGCAGCAACATCACGCGCAGGTGCGGCAGGTGCAGTTCGCCCAGGCCTTCCATGGCGATAGTGATCAGCACCATCGCCGCGCCAAACAGCAAAAAACCCACGCTATCAAAGCGCGTGCGCTCGCTGCCGCGCAGGTCGGGGATCAGCTTCCACACGGCGTAGCAGCCGACCATGCCCACCGGCAGGTTGATCAGGAAGATCCAGTGCCAGGTCAGGTATTGCACCATCCAGCCGCCCAGCGTCGGGCCGAGCAACGGGCCGAGCAGGCCGGGAATGGTGATGAAACCCATGATTCGTACGAGCTCGGAGCGCGGGTAAGCACGCAGCACGACGAGCCGCCCGACCGGCAGCATCAGTGCGCCGCCCAGGCCCTGGATCACCCGCGCGCCCACCAGCATGGTCAAGCTGCTGGACAGGGCGCACAGCAGCGAGCCAATGCTGAACAGCATGATGGCGCCGAAGAAGATCTTTTTGGTACCGAAGCGGTCGGCGACCCAGCCCGAGGCCGGGATCAGCAAGGCGACGGTGAGCATGTAGGCGATCACCACCCCTTGCATGCGCAGCGGGTTTTCCGCGAGGTCCCGGGCCATGGCCGGCAGGGCGGTGTTGAGAATCGTCCCGTCCAGCGACTGCATGAAGAAGGCAATCGCCACCACCCAGGGGAGCCAGCGGGCGGTCTTGGCATCGAGAGGGGCGCGATTCGGCATGTGAACCCTTTTGTTAGCAGGCTATGTGTCGGCGATTATGCGCCATCCGTCGCCCCTTTTCCCACTGGCGGTTCGTCTAATTCCGACAGCATTGCGTGCTCGCCCACCAGAAAATCCAACAGCGCCCGGTGTACCGACAAGGCGGCTTCGCGCGACTCCAGGTCAAGCAAATGGCCCGTGTGTTCGGCGACGGCAAAGGAGCTGCGGCCCACGTATTGCTTGAACAGTTGGGCTTCGGCGGCCGGGGTGTATTCGTCCAGCGTGCCGTTGAGGAAATGCACCGGTGTTTCAATCTGCTTCAGCGCCGGCAGGTAGTTGCCATCACCCAGGCCCAGCACCTGGTGGATGTGAAAGCGCGCCTGGCGGTATTCGGTGGTGGCCATGCTCGACAGGTGCCGATGGTTATTGCGCTTGAGCCGTGGTGACAGGTATTTGCCGACCGTCTCGTTGAGCAAGTGGCCGACGGCAGACTTGTCGTCGGCCTCGATCAGCACGCGCACGCGTTCCACATAGTCGAGCATGGCGTGGTTGAGGTTGGGCGCCAGGGCCATCACCACCGAGCTTTCGATGGAGGGCGGGTTGTGGGCCAGGGTCAACAAGGTCGAGATGCCGCCCCAAGAGGCCGACACCAAGTGGTTGACCTGGAAGCGCTCCACCAGGGCACGCAGCATTTGCACCTCGTCGTCCTTGGTCACCAGGTCGAGGTCGGTGTTGTGCTCGCGGGAATAGCCGGAGAACGGCAAATCGAACAGCAGCACATTGAAATGTTCGGCCAGGCACTTGCTGGTGCGGGCGAACGAGCGGGTGGTGGACAGCGCGCCGTTGACCATCAGCACCGTTTTCTTTTCCGGATGGTTACCCAGTTGCTCTACGTGAACGTTGTAGTGCTTGAACAGCTTTTCAATGACAAAACTTCCATGGTTCATGTCAACGCTCCAGCTTGCCCAATCCCGGGCAAGGTCGTGCACACGTGCGGGCACGTGGGTTAGATGGCGGGATGCCACTAACCGTTATATCGAGGTTTTTTACGGGCGACAACCGGCCGCAGCGGGAGAAGTGTTAGATAGGATTTGGCGGTAGGAAGGGGGCTAAATGCGGTGTCTGAAATCAGTATGAGCCTGTGTGGGAACAGGCTTGAGTGGGAGCTGATGTGTGTGGGAGCTGGCTTGCAGGACCAAAGGGGGCTGCTTCGCACCCCAGCGCGGGGCAAGCCCGCTCACCACAGCGCAAGCCAGCTCATCACAGCCAGCCCGCTCCCACAAGTATAGAGGGTGCCTACAAGGTCAGCGTCAGGCGTTTTACCAAGGCCCCCGGCAGCAAATTGGAGGCGGTATTGCGCTGGCTGTAGGTACTCGCCGACAACAGCAGTTCCCGATCAGCCGTCAGGGCTTCCAGCTGCGCGCCGAGCAAATTGTAGACGCTGTCGTCAAAGCGCATGGTGCTGACCGGCGCCTTGATCTCGCCGTCTTCCACCCAGAAGGTGGCGAAGCGGGTCATGCCGGTCAGGCGCGCGGCGGGCAGGTCGGAGTAGTTCAGGTACCACAGGTTGCTGATGTACAGCCCGGTGCCCAATTGCTTGAGGATATCCGCCTGGGCCAGGGCGCCCGGCGCGACTTGCAAGGCGCTCGGGGATTCATCGCTGCTCGCGCCGTTGGTGCTCAGGCCGTATTCGGCGGCGCTGCGCGAGTTGATCAACTGGCCGCACGCAGCACCGTCCTTGATCAGCGTGACGTCACCGCGCGGGTAACCCTCCGTCGAAAACGCCTGGCTGAGGGAGCCGCTGATACGCTCGTCGACGGTCACCAGCGGGCTCAACGCCTGTTCACCGGCATACAGTTTTTGCAGCGAGCTGCCTTTGCTGGCGATGGCCTGGGCGGAAAAACCACCCCAGGTGATGATGCTGATGATTTCTTCCAGCGCTGCCGGGGCGAGGTAGGCGCGGTATTGGCCGGGTGCCAGCTTGTGCAGCGGGCGGCCAAGGAACGCCAGTTGCTCGCGGGCCTGCTGGAAGCGCGCGGCGAACTCGGCGCTGTTCCAGGTGTGCCCGGCGTAGCTGGCTTTCACCGCTTCGCCATTGGCGTGGAACAGGCTGAAATCGAAGTTGAAGCTGTTGGCCCGGTGCCAGCCGAACGCGCCGTCCGAGCTGGCAAAGCCTCGGCTGATCGGGCCTGCGGCGTAGAACCCGACCAGGTCGACACCGTCTGCCGCGTGGCGGATGTCTGCCAGCACCTGATCCAGTTCAGGCAACGGCCGGGTCTGTTCATTGTGGCTTTGCCAGGCGTTGTGGTTCAGCAGCAGGTACGGGTCCTGCGGCAGCAGCGGCAAGGTTTCGCGCAGTTGTTGCAGGCCATCGGCCAGGCGTTGGCGGTCGAGTGCCGCGTCGCCGGACAGGGTGATGCCCAGGTCAGCGTGACGGCCGTCATTGATCAGTTTCAGGTTGAGGCTGGCCTGTTGCACCTGCCCGGCCTGGCGCACTTGCGCGTGGTTGAAACGCACGAATTCGGACGCTTCGTCGGCGTAGCCCAGGTGAAATTGTTCCGTGTCGGTGATGGCTTGCTTGAGCCATTCCACCAGTGCCTTGAAATTGTTCATCAGGCATCTCCCCCAAATACGTCGACATTGCTGAACACACAGGCGGGCGAAGCATGACCCACGCGGATCACCTGGTTAGGTTCGCCTTTGCCGCAGTTCGGCGTGCCCAACACCTTGAAGGTGCTGGCGTCGCCGACGGCGCTGAGGTTGCGCCAGAACTGCGCGGAAATCGCACGGTAGTTGGGGTTTTTCACCACGCCCTTGAGTTCGCCGTTCTCGATCAGTTGGCCCCATTCGCAGCCGAACTGAAATTTATTGCGCGCATCGTCGATGGACCACGAACGGTTGGTCGACATCAGGATGCCGTTTTCAATGCCGCCAATCATCTGGGCCAGGCTTTTGTCGCCGGCCTCGATATTCAGGTTGGCCATGCGGTCGATTGGTGGGCGGTTCCAACTGCTGGCACGGCTGTTGGCGACGCCGCTCATGCCCGAGCGAAACTGCGACAATGCGCCACCCAGTGGCTTGAGCAACAGGCCTTCGCGGATCAGGTATTGCTTGCTGGCCTGGGTGCCGTCGTCGTCATGGCTGTAGCTGGCGAGCTGTTCGGGGATGTCCGGGTCGAAGGTCACGTTGAGCAGCGGCGAGCCGTATTGCAGGTGGCCGAAGTCGCTGGCCTTCACAAAACTGGTGCCGGCGTAATTGCGTTCATCGCCGAGGATGCGGTCCAGTTCCAGCGGGTGGCCGATGGATTCGTGGATCTGCAGGATCATCTGGTCGGGCATCAACAGCAGGTCGCGCGGGCCGTGGGGTGTGTTCGGCGCGAGCAGCAGTTGCAGGGCTTCGTCGGCGATGCGCGGCGCGGCACCTGCCAGGCCGAAGCGGCTGATGACCTCAAAACCGCCTTGCTGACCGAAGTTGCTGCCGCCCAGGGTGCGGGTCTGGCTGTCATTGCCGTCATAGGCGGTGACGTTGACGCCAGGGAATACAAAACGCTGGGCCTGGCGCAGTTCGGCGCCGGCGCTGTTGAGGTAGATCTGCTCGACGTGGGTCAGGCCAAGGCTGACTTCCCAGTTCACCAGGCGCTCGTCCTTGGGCACGGCGGCCGACTCGCTGCCGAGCAATTGGTAGCACTCGCTCAAGGACGGGAAGGGTTGGTCGAGGTCGGGTGACAGGTAGTCGGCGACGTCGCTGGACACCGGCTGGTCGCGCAGGTCGAGCAAGGCGTGGGGCCGTATCTGGCGGGCTTGCTGTTCAGCGCGCTCAAGGGCGGCTTGCAGGCCGGCAAGGGAAATGTCGTTGGTCGCGGCGTAGGCTTCCACCCCGTTGAGACGCACGGTGAGCATGGCGCCTTCGTCGTGGTTCAGGTGGGGAGGCTCGGCGACGTTCTTGCGGACCGACAGGTATTGGCCGGACTCGCGCACGTAACGCAGCGAGAAAAATTCGGCGGTGGTGCGCAGGGCACTGAAATGCTTTTTGAGTGCGGCGTGGTGGTCGAACATGGGGCCTTCCTTGTGGGCGGCTCGGCGCGGGCAGGCAACAAGAGTAGGCCTGGGCTGGGGAGCTGATCAAGGAAAGTGTAGGGGAGGGGGTTTGTAGTGTCTGGTCGGGCCTCTTCGGGAGCAAGCCCCCTCCCACATTTGATCGGGTTCACACGGTCAAAATGTGGGAGCGGGCTTGCTCGCGAAGGGAGCACCGCGGTGTATCAGTTACTGCGCAGTCGGGCCCACTTCACGCATCGGCTTGCCACGCACTGGCGCATCGCCTGCCACGTAGTAGTCGGCGGTGCTGCGCGGCAATGGCTGGCGGCCACGGATCTTGTCGGCGATTTTCTCGGCGATCATGATCGTCGGCGCGTTCAGGTTGCCGGTGGTGATGATCGGCATGATCGACGCATCCACAACACGCAGACCCTGCATGCCATGCACGCGGCCTTCGCCGTCGACCACAGCCATGTCGTCGTCGCCCATCTTGCACGAGCAGGACGGGTGGAACGCGGTCTCGGCGTGTTCGCGGATGAACGTGTCGAGTTGCTCATCGGTTTGCACGTCGATGCCCGGGCTGATTTCGCGGCCACGGTATTGGTCGAGTGCCGGCTGCTGCATGATTTCACGGGTCAGGCGGATGCCATCGCGAAATTCCTGCCAGTCCTGCTCGGTGGCCATGTAGTTGAAGAGGATGCTCGGGTAGTCCCGTGGGTTCTTCGACTTCAGGTGCACGCGACCACGGCTCGGCGAACGCATGGAGCCCATGTGCGCCTGGAAACCGTGCTCTTTCACGCCGTTGCTGCCGTTGTAGTTAATCGCCACCGGCAGGAAATGGTACTGAATGTTCGGCCAATCGAAATGTTCACGGGTACGGATAAAACCGCCCGCTTCGAATTGGTTGCTGGCGCCGATGCCGGTGCCGTTGAACAGCCATTCGGCACCGATGGCCGGCTGGTTGTACCAGAGCAGCGACGGGTACAGCGACACCGGTTGGGTGCAGGCGTATTGCAGGTACAGCTCAAGGTGGTCCTGCAGGTTTTCGCCGACGCCAGGCAGGTCGTGGACCACCGGGATGTCGAGGCTTTCGAGCAGTTTGGCCGGGCCAACACCGGAGCGCTGCAGCAGTTGCGGCGACGCGATGGCGCCGCTGCACACCAGCACTTCTTTGCGCGCGCGGGCTTCAACGCGTTCTTCGGCGGCGCCGATCAGGTAACGCACGCCAACCGCACGCTTGCCTTCGAACAGCACTTTGTCGGTCAGGGCGTGGGTGACGATGGTCAGGGTCGAACGCTTTTTAGCCGTGTCCAGGTAACCGCGTGCGGTGCTGGCGCGACGGCCTTTTGGCGTGACGGTACGGTCCATCGGGCCGAAGCCTTCTTGCTGGTAACCGTTCAAGTCGTCGGTGCGCGGGTAACCGGTCTGTACGCCGGCTTCAACCATGGCGTGGAACAGCGGGTTGTTGCCGGCTTTCGGCGTGGTCACGCTGACCGGGCCGTCGCCACCGTGGTAGTCGTTCGGGCCGATGTCGCGGGTTTCAGCTTTTCTGAAATACGGCAGGCAGTCCAGGTACGTCCAGTTTTCAAGCCCTGGCAGTTTTGCCCAGTTGTCGTAGTCCATGGCGTTGCCGCGGATGTAGCACATGCCGTTGATCAGCGAGGAGCCGCCCAGGCCCTTGCCGCGACCGCATTCCATCCGGCGGCCATCCATGTGTGGCTCTGGATCGGTTTCGTAGGCCCAGTTGTAGCGACGGCCTTGCAGCGGGAACGCCAGGGCGGCCGGCATTTGCGTGCGGAAGTCAAAACGGTAGTCCGGGCCGCCGGCTTCCAGCAGCAGGACGGTGACGCCTTCGTCTTCAGTCAGACGGGTCGCCAGGGTGTTACCGGCGGAGCCGGCACCCACAATGATGTAATCGTATTCTTGGGACATTGAATGCACCCTCTTTGGAGATGGTCAGGTCGGGCCCCATCGCAGGCAAGCCAGCTCCCACATTTGATCGGGTTCACAGGGTCAAAATGTGGGAGCCGGGCTTGCCCGCGATGACGGCCTCGCGGGCAATACAAGGCTCGGGTTTAGAACACCGAGGCGTAATCGCCCAGCTCAACCTGTACCGATTTGATGCGGGTGAAGTTGTTCAGCGAGCTGATGCCGTTCTCACGGCCGACACCCGATTGCTTGTAGCCGCCGACCGGCATTTTGGCGTCGGACTCGCCCCAGGCGTTGATCCAGCAAATACCCGCTTCCAACTGATGAATCACGCGGTGGGCGCGGTTCAGGTCCTTGGTCACCAGGCCGGCAGCGAGGCCGAAGTCGGTGTCGTTGGCGCGGCGGATCACTTCTTCTTCGGTCTCGTAAGTGAGGATGCTCATCACTGGGCCGAAGATTTCTTCACGGACGATGGTCATCTCGTCGGTGCAGTCGGTGAACACGGTCGGGGCCACGTAGGCGCCTTTGGCGAATGCGCCGTCGGTCAGGCGGTCGCCGCCGCACAGGACGCGGGCGCCTTCTTCCTTGCCTTTGGCGATGTAGCCGAGCACGCTTTCCATGTGGGCGAAGCTGACCAGCGGGCCGAAGTTGGTGTTTTCGTCTTGCGGGTCGCCGACGCGGATGCGCGCAACACGCTCAACGATCTTGGCTTCGAAGGCCGCTTGCAGGTGCTTGGGCACAAACACGCGCGTGCCGTTGGTGCAGACCTGACCGGAGCTGTAGAAGTTGGCCATCATCGCGATGTCGGCCGCGCGATCCAGGTCGGCGTCTTCGAACACGATCAGCGGCGACTTGCCGCCCAGTTCCATGGTCACTTCCTTGAGCGAAGAGCTCGAAGCGCTGGCCATGACTTTCTTGCCGGTGTCGGTGCCGCCGGTGAATGAGACTTTCTCGATGCGCGGGTGCTCGGTCAGCCAGGTGCCGACTTCACGGCCGCTGCCGGTCAATACGTTGAATACGCCGTCCGGAACGCCGGCGGCGGTGTAGATCTCGGCCAGTTTCAGGGTGGTCAGCGAGGTGACTTCGCTTGGCTTGAAGATCATCGCGTTACCGGCGGCCAGGGCCGGTGCGGATTTCCACAGGGCGATCTGGATCGGGTAGTTCCATGCGCCGATACCGGCCACCACGCCCAGCGGCTCGCGGCGGGTGTAGACGAAGGAGGTGTCGCGCAGCGGGATCTGCTCGCCTTCGATGGCCGGCACCAGGCCTGCGTAGTATTCCAGCACGTCGGCGCCGGTGACGATGTCGACGTATTGGGTTTCGGAGAAGGCTTTACCGGTGTCCAGGGTTTCCAGCGCGGCCAGCTCATCGTTGCGCTCGCGCAGGATGTCGACGGCACGGCGCAGGATGCGCGAACGCTCCATGGCGGTCATCGCGGCCCAGATCTTCTGGCCTTTTTCGGCGCTGACCACGGCGCGTTCAACGTCTTCCTTGGTGGCGCGTTGCACTTGGGCGAGAACTTCACCGTTAGCCGGGTTGATGGCTTCGAAGGTGGCATCGCTGCCAGCGTCGCTGTAGCCGCCGTCAATGTAGAGTTTTTGCAGTTCGAAACGGGCCATAAAGTCCTCGCAAGTGCATAAGTGGTTGGCGGTACCCGCCGACAGTGGGCCATGGGGTTGTGGCAACACTGAGCGGCAGACGTTCAGGGGTTGAGCGGTTATGTGTGCTCTAACTCACCTGCTTGGCCAATTGGAAATCCATGTATTCGTAAGCGATCCGTTGCGCCTGCTCCGTGTCGAAAGCGTCTCCCGACAGGGCGCCGCGCAACCACAAACCGTCGATTAACGCTGCCAGGCCTCGGGCTGCGCTGCGTGCTTCAGGCAGCGGCAGCACCCGGCGGAACTGGCAGCACAGGTTGGAATACAGACGGTGATCGTTGATCCGCTGCAACCTGTGCAAAGACGGGTGGTGCATGCTGGTGGCCCAGAAGGCCAGCCAGGTTTTCATTGCCGGGCCGTTGACTTGGCTGGCGTCGAAGTTGCCGCCGATGATCACCTGAAGGTGGGCACGGGGGCTGTCTTCGGTCAGCGCGAGCCGGCGTTCGTGGACGTTCTCGATCAGCACGTTCATCAAGTACCGCATCGTCGCGGCAATCAGGCCGTTCTTGTCCTGAAAGTAGTGACTGATGATGCCGTTCGAAACACCGGCCAAACGGGCGATCAGCGCAATGCTGGCATCTCCCATTCCGACCTGATCGATGGCCGTCAAGGTGGCTTCGATCAACTGCTGGCGGCGTATGGGTTGCATACCGACCTTGGGCATGTAGCACCTCTTCCTTAGGCCTGCCGACGGGCGTAAACGTTCGTCGGCTTGGAGGCCAGTCTATTTTGTTTTGATTGAACGTTCAATCAACAAAGAATAAGCTCTGCGACAAATCGTCGCTGCTTACAGAAATTTCCTACGTTCAAGCAGCGACATCTGACACCTGCAAAAACCCTTGAAACAGGCCGTATCAGGGCCTGGGCAGCGCTTCGGCGCGGCTCAAGAATTTTCGGGGTGTCTTTATAACACCCGTCCGTCGACTGCCGAAAAATCGATGTTCCGGGATAACCGCTGCCTTGTGTTTCTCTCTCGCACTGCCTGGAGCATCTGCGCCATGAGTTCTGCCTCTCTTATAAAGACCCCGCCGGAAAAGGTACGGGTCAACGGTTGGGTGTTTTACACCTCCACCGCGCTGATTCTGTTGTTGACCGCCATTCTGATCATCGCCCCGCAGGAGGCCGGGCGCATGCTCGGCGTAGCACAGGCCTGGCTTTCGAAAAGCTTTGGCTGGTACTACATGGTGGTCATCGCCGCCTACCTCGTGTTTGTGGTCGGCCTGGCGTTTTCGTCCTACGGCAAGTTGAAACTGGGCAGCAAGGATGACACCCCGGACTTCAGCTACGGCGCCTGGGCCGGCATGTTGTTCTCGTCGGGCATCGGCATCTCGTTGCTGTATTTCGGCGCGTCCGAGCCGCTGGACCACTACTTCAACCCGCCCGAAGGCGCAGCCGCCAGCAATGGCGCGGCGCGCCAGGCTTTGCAGCTGACCTTCCTGCACTGGGGCCTGCATGGCTGGGCGATCTACGCCTTGGTCGGCCTGGCCGTGGCGTACTTCGCGTACCGGCATAACCAGCCGCTGGCCTTGCGTTCGGCGCTCTACCCGCTGGTGGGCGAGCGTTGGGTGAAGGGCGCGGCCGGCCATGCGGTGGATGGTTTTGGCATGTTCGTGACCTTGCTTGGCCTGGTGACCAACTTGGGCATTGGCTCGATGCAGGTGTCGTCCGGGCTGGAAAACCTGTTCGGCATGGCGCACAGCAACACCAACCTGCTGATCGTGATCATCGTGATGAGCACCGTGGCGACCATCGCCGCCGTGTCGGGCGTGGAAAACGGCATTCGCCGCCTGTCCAACCTCAACATCGTGCTGTTCAGCGGTTTGCTGATCTTCGTGCTGCTGTTCGGCCCGACCCTGCACCTGCTCAATGGCCTGGTGCAGAACACCGGCGACTACTTGAACGGCATCGTGCTGAAAACCTTCGACCTCTATGTGTATGAGGGCGACGCCGACAAGACCGAGCGCTGGATGGGCCTGTGGACCCTGTTCTACTGGGCGTGGTGGATTTCCTGGGCGCCATTCGTGGGCATGTTCATCGCGCGTATTTCCCGTGGTCGCACGGTGCGTGAACTGGTGGCCGGCGTGCTGCTGATCCCGCTGGGCTTCACCCTGGCGTGGTTGTCGATCTTCGGCAACTCGGCGCTGGACCTGGTGCTGAACCACGGGGCGGTGGAGTTGGGCAAGACGGCGCTGGAACAACCGTCGATGGCCATCTACCAGCTGCTTGAGCATTACCCGGCGTCGAAAATTGTTATCGGCGTGTCGATCTTCGTCGGCTTTGTGCTGTTCCTGACCCCGGCGGACTCCGGCGCGGTGATGATGGCCAACCTTTCCTGCAAAGGCGGCAACGTCGATGAGGATGCGCCGCACTGGCTGCGCATTTTCTGGTCGGCGGTGATCACCCTGGTGACCATCGGCTTGCTGTTTGCCGGTAACTTCGAAGCCATGCAAACCATGGTGGTGCTGGCGGGGCTGCCGTTTTCGGTGGTGCTGATTTTGTTCATGTTCGGTTTGCACAAGGCGATGCGCCAAGACGTGGCTATCGAACAGGAGCAGGCGCAATTGGCTGAGCGCGGCCGTCGTGGTTTCAGCGAGCGTTTGACCGCGCTGGACCTGCAACCCAGCCAGGGCACCGTGCAGCGCTTCATGGACAAGCACGTCACGCCGGCGCTTGAAGAGGCGGCGGTTGCATTGCGCGAGCAGGGGCTGCAGGTGCAGACCTTGCTGGGCAAATCCAAGCGCTGCATCGGTGTGCGTATCGAGATGGAAGAGGGCAACCCGTTTGTCTACGAAGTGAGCCTGGATGCTTACTCGTCGGCGCCGAGCGACCTCCCTGAAGAAGAGCGCACGCGGTATTACCGGGCCGAGGTGTACCTGCACAACGGGGCTCAGGAATACGACCTGATGGGCTTTGCCCAAGAGCAGATCACCCGGGACGTGCTCGATCAGTTTGAAAGCCATCGGCAGCTCCTTGGCCGTGTCTATAGCTGAGTGTTGAACCGAGCGGCGCCGTCACTGGCGCCGCTTTTTTTAGGTCGAAATAGAGATCAAATGTGGGAGCTGGCTTGCCTGCGATAGCGGTAGTGAATTCACC
>NZ_JBARTQ010000193.1:0-4253 GCF_049645325.1 Pseudomonas sp.
GCCCCGCGCCATGGATGGCGCGGGGCGGCGGCCCACGCTCCAAAGCCTGCGTGAGGGCACACCGAGCCGGAGGCGAGGTGCCGAGTGGAGGGGCAAGAGCCTTTTGGTTACTTTTGGGCTCTTTTCAAAAGTGACCCGCCGTAAGGGCGGAACCCATACCCGCCATCACCACAAAAACGAATCCACCCCATAAAAAATGAACCACCCAGGACCCCAGCGTGTCCCCGCTTCCCATGTCACCCCCCACCCCACAAATCCCTTAATTTCCCCCCTCTACCGGAAGCCCCTCCAGGCCCCCGGCTGCGCCTGCATTTTGCACCGCGCGCCCAGCACACCCCGATCCAAGCGGCAGCTGAAAACGGACTTTCTCCTCAACCGTGACTTACCAGGCAGGTTACCCCCATGCAGTTCAGCGAATTATTGGCAGCGATTTCCACCCATGCGATCCGTCTGCAACTGGAAGAGGGCGACCTGATCATCCTCGGCGATGACGAGGCGCTGGACGACGCGCTGTGGGACCAACTGATCGCCCATAAGCCCCGGCTGTTGGCGTTGGTCGCCGAGCATGGCGGTGACTGGCTGAGCCCCGCTTACCGTATTACCCCGGCCATGTTGCCGCTGGTCAACCTCGACCAGTCGGCCATCGACCGCATCGTCGCCGCCATCCCCGGCGGGGCGGCGAATGTGCAGGATATCTACCCCCTGGCGCCGCTCCAGGAAGGCATGCTCTACCATCATTTGTCGGCGGAGCAGGGCGACCCTTATGTGCTGCACGCGCAGTTCGTGTTCGACAGCCGTTCGCGCCTGGATGCTTTTGCCGAGGCGCTGCAATGGGTGATCGACCGCCACGACATCCTGCGCACGTCCATGGCCTGGGAGCGTCTCGACGAGCCGCTGCAGGTGGTGTGGCGCAAAGCGTGCCTGGCCTGTGACGAGGCGCATTTGGACGGTGGCGATGTCCTCGCTCAATTGCTCGCCCGCCATGACGCGCGCACTTACCGCATGGACCTGGGCCAGGCGCCGTTGCTGCGCCTGGTCTTCGCCAATGACCCGGCCAACGCGCGGGTGGTGGCGATGCTGCTGTTCCACCACACCATCCTCGACCACACCGCGCTTGATGTGGTGCGCCATGAAATCCAGCTGTACCTGGCCGGCGAGCAGGCCCAGGCCGGTGAGCCGGTGCCGTTTCGCAGCTATATCGCCCAAGTGCGCCATGGCGTCAGCGAGCAGGCCCATGAGGCGTTTTTCCGCGACATGCTCGCGGATATCGATGAGCCGACGTTGCCCTTCGGCTTGCAGGATGTGCAGGGCGATGGGCAGGGGATCGACGAAGCGCGTATTCCTGTCGACAGCACGCTGAGCCGTCGCCTGCGCACCTTGGCGCGCCCGCTGGGCGTGAGCGTGGCGAGCATGATGCACCTGGGCCTGGCGCGCGTATTGGGCGTGGTCTCCGGGCGCGATGCCGTGGTGTTCGGCACCGTGATGCTCGGCCGCATGGGTGCGGGCGAGGGCGGCGAACGGGCCTTGGGCATGTTCATCAACACCTTGCCGCTGCGCGTGGACGTGGGCGAGCAGGGCGTGCGCGCCGGGGTCAAGGCCACCCATGAACGCCTCACCACGTTGCTCAACCACGAACACGCGTCGCTGGCACTGGCGCAGCGTTGCAGTGGTGTGGCCGCGCCGACGCCGCTGTTCAGCGCGATGCTCAACTACCGCCACAGCGCCGCCACTGACATGGCGGCTGTTATCCACGTAGCCGAAGGCATCCAGGTGCTGGGCGCCGAAGAACGCACCAACTACCCGCTGACGGTCAACGTCGATGACCTGGGTGAAGACTTCGCGCTGACGGTGATGGTCGACGCTTCCATCGGCGCGCAACGGGTTGCCGGTTACCTGCACACCGCGCTGGAAAGCCTGGCCGATGCCCTGGAGCAGCGACCGGACACGCCGCTCAGCGGCCTGAACATCCTGCCCGACAGCGAACGTCACCACTTGCTGCACAGCCTTAACCAAAGCCCCACGCACTACGCCGACACCGCGCTGATCCACCAGCAAGTCGAAACCCACGCCGCCGCCCACCCCGATGCCGTCGCCTTGCGCTTCGACAATCAGCGCCTGACGTACCGCCAGCTCAACGAACGCGCCAACCAGGTTGCCCACCGCTTGCTCGCTCAGGGCGTGCGCGCCGATGACCGCGTGGCGATCTGTATCGAGCGTGGCCCGGAGATGATCGTCGGCCTGCTCGGCATCCTCAAGGCCGGTGCCGGCTATGTACCGATTGACCCGGCATCCCCGCTGGAGCGCATCGCCTACACCCTGGCCGACAGCGAGCCCTTGGCCGTGCTGGTGCAAGCCAACACCCGCCATCTGGTCGGCGACGTGCCGGCCATCGACCTCAACAGCTTGCGCCAGGAATCCATCGTCAACCCACGGCTGCACCTGAGCCCGGCCAACCTGGCCTATGTGATCTACACCTCCGGCTCCACCGGCCTGCCCAAAGGCGTGATGATCGAGCACCGGCAAGTGGCGCGTTTGTTTACCGCCACCGAGCACTGGTTCGGCTTCAACCACAACGATGTCTGGGCGCTGTTCCACTCGTTCGCCTTCGACTTCTCGGTGTGGGAAATCTGGGGGGCACTGATGCACGGCGGCCAGTTGCTGATCGTGCCGCAACTGGTCAGCCGATCGCCGGAGGAGTGCTACACGCTGCTCTGCGACGCTGGTGTGAGCATCCTCAACCAGACCCCGAGCGCCTTCCGCCAACTGATCGCCGCCCAGGCCCAGAGCCCGCAGGCGCATTCCCTGCGCCAGGTGATTTTCGGCGGCGAGGCCCTGGAGCCGGGCATGCTCAAGCCGTGGTATGCCCGTGCGATCAACGCCGGCACGCAACTGGTGAACATGTACGGCATTACCGAAACCACCGTGCACGTGACCTATCGCGCGCTGGAGGCGGCGGATGCGCAGTGGGTGGGGGCCAGCCCGATCGGCGTGCGCATTCCCGACCTGCAACTGTACGTGCTGGACGCGCGCCGCGAGCCGTTGCCCGTGGGCGTGGTTGGCGAGTTGTACGTGGGCGGCGCCGGGGTGGCGCGCGGTTACCTCAATCGGGACGCGCTGAATGCAGAACGCTTCCTGGCCGACCCGGCCACCGGCCTGCGCATGTACAAGACCGGTGACCTCGGCCGCCTGTTGGCCGACGGCAGCGTCGAGTACCTGGGGCGCAACGACGATCAGGTAAAAATCCGTGGTTTTCGTATCGAACTGGGCGAAATCGAAGCACGTCTGGCCACCGCCGACGGCGTGCGTGACGCGGTCGTGATCGCCCGTGAAGACTCGCCTGGCGACAAGCGCCTGGTGGCCTACGTGATTGCCGACCGCGCACTCGCGGCCGCCGCATTGCGCGATCACCTGCTGCTGAGCCTGGCTGACTACATGGTGCCCAGCGCCTTTGTCATGCTGGATAAACTGCCGCTGACCACCAACGGCAAACTCGACCGCAAGGCCTTGCCCGCGCCGGATGCGGATGCCGTGGCAAGGCGCGGTTACGAAGCCCCGCAAGGGGCGGTGGAAACCGCCATCGCCGGCATCTGGCAAGACCTGCTCAAGCTCGACCGGGTCGGCCGCGACGACAACTTTTTCGAACTGGGCGGCCATTCGCTGCTCGCGGTCAAGCTGATCGAGCGCATGCGTCAAGTGGACTTGAGCGCCGACGTGCGCGTGCTGTTTGGCCAGCCAACCCTTGCCGCACTGGCAGGCGCGGTGGGTGGGCAGCAAGAGGTGCAGGTCCCGCTGAACCTCATCGAACCCACCAGCCAGGCAATCACGCCGGACATGCTGCCGCTGGTCGATCTGGATCAAGCCGCGATCGACCACATCCTGCGCACCGTGCCCGGCGGCATCGCCAATGTGCAGGACATCTACGGCCTAGCGCCCTTGCAGGCGGGCATTCTCTACCATCACTTGGCAACCACCGAGGGCGACCCCTACGTGTTGCAAGTGCAGTTCAGCTTTGCCGACCAGACGGCGGTGGACGCCTTTGTCCAGGCGCTGCACAGCGTGATCGAGCGCAACGACATCCTGCGCACCGCGATCCTCTGGGAAGGCCTGGATGAACCGGTGCAAGTGGTCCTGCGCCAGGCGCCGCTGGCGGTTGAACGGATTCAAACCGAGGGCGCCGATGCCCTGGCGCACCTGCAACAGCGCTTTGACCCGCGCCATTTTCGCCTCGACCTGTCGCGCGCCTCGCTGATGCG
>NZ_JBARTQ010000194.1:0-3583 GCF_049645325.1 Pseudomonas sp.
GCGTAAGTCAGTTGGTCGTCGATCGTACTCTGCGCCAGATTGATTTGACCATGGAGGTGCAGGACGCACGTAGAGCCCGCGCGCTCATGCAGGTTGTCGACATTTTGCGTGATCACCACTACGTCAAATCGGGACTCCAGCTCCGCGATTGCACGGTGCGCAGCATTGGGCTGTGCGGCACACGCCTTTTTGCGCAGTTCGTTGTAGAACGTCAATACTTCTTTCGTGTGCCGACGCCACGCCTCGGGGGTTGCCACGTCTTCGATGCGATGATTCATCCACAGACCGGTTTCGTCGTTGAACGTATCCAAGCCGCTTTCGGCGCTGATGCCGGAGCCGGTGAAGATGACGATTTTCTGTTTGTCGATGTCAGCCGCCATGGGTCGATTCCATAATGTGATCTTGAACGCGCCTGAAAAATCTTGAATTCATCGTTGGCTCAAGGCTACACCCGATCCTGCTATGGTTTGCGCCCTTTCGCGCTAATGCGACCTTGTGATTCTTCCACCGCCCTCATAAGACTCTGATCGTTATGGCACGTCGGTATTCGAACGCTCTCAAATACGTGGTCTTCCAGTCTCAATCGAGAAAATCAGCACTGGCCTCCTTCGTTAATGAGTGGGGCAAGCTGGGCGATCAGTCTCTGGATGCTTCAAAAGTCCGTTTCGATGTTATTGATGCCCATGCGGTTGAGGCTTTTTACCTTTGGGGAGGCGATGCACAATTTCCTTGGGAGGATGTTCATGAATGGAAAGCCATGGATGTAAAAGGCTTCGATCTGTCTATTTGGCATGACGGGCAGCTATGCGGTCTTTGTTACGCCACGCCGCGTGACAGTAACGTCACGATCAAAATTGTGCTCCTTGAAGGCAGCCCTGATCGTGAGCATCCTTTGAAAGGCTTGATCGCTGCGTTGGCCCTGAGTGCAATTGACACATACGCCCGCGTCCTTGGCTGCTGCTGCATTGAAATCCAGGAGCCCAGACCTGACGTAGTGCCGACTTATGAGCGACTAGGCTTTGGTTATGACAAAAAACGGCGTCTTGTGATTTCAGTCGAGCGCACCTAGTATTGGCCGTACAGGCAAGGCTTACAGAGGCTTGAACAATGAAGGCGACCACCCAGAAAGAAACCACGCACTACGTTGAGACTTTTTCTGCCGAGGCGAAAAAACGTGGCGGAGCGATGTCTGCCAATCAAAAAAGATTTTTCACCGTTGCTATCGAGCACGGCAAGGGCATGGAGCCAACGGGCCCTTTGGCTGGCGAGAGCCGCTGACCCCTGCTATTGAAAACCGCCTTTAGGGCGGTTTTTATGTTTATGTGCTCGGCTGATCGCCAACTCAAGCAAACACAAAATACTTACGCACCGTCTCGACCACTTCCCACGTCCCTTTCATCCCCGGCTCGACCACGAAGATATCCCCAGCCCGCAAGTGAATCGGTGCCATGCCTTCGGGGGTGATCACGCAGTAGCCTTCCTGGAAATGGCAGTATTCCCATTTCACGTATTCCACGTACCACTTGCCCGGCGTGCAGATCCAGGTGCCCATGATTTTGCTGCCGTCTTCGCTCGTGTAGGCGTTGAGGTTGACGGTGTGCGGGTCGCCTTCGAGTTTTTCCCATTTGCAGGCATCCAGGACCGGCAGTGGGTGGGTGTCGCGCAGTACGGTGATGGGCTTGGACATGTTGGCTCCGAGGCAGGGAATGCAAAGATGCACCCTAAGGCCTCGGGCGTTGTATCGGTGGTCTGAACTCGACATCGGGATGCCCAGAAGCGCAGGCCGATGCGATTCCCCAGGCACCCTGCAGTCCCTGGATCTGCAGTGTCTGAGCGGCTGTCGCCAGACGAAATTTCCAAGCGTGAATCCGCCATTTCCTCGCAGTAAGTACGAAAGATTTCCCGTCTGACGCAGGAATTCGCAAGAAAATTCGCAGCCGGCCCTCGTATCATTCACTTCAGAACGAGTGAGAGCCTTGAAATGAACCCAATAAAAACGTGGTGGGACATCAGCCCGCCCTTGAGCGCGGCAACCCCGACCTGGCCGGGCGATACGCCGTTTCAGGAAGAGCGTGTGTGGCAGTTCGGTCCGGAGTGCCCGGTGAATGTGGGGCGCGTGACCTTTTCGCCGCACACCGGCGCCCATGTGGATGCGCCGCTGCATTACAGCGCGGACGGCGCGCCGATTGGCGAGGTGTCATTGGACGTGTACATGGGCCCGTGCCGGGTGCTGCATTGCCTGGGCAGTGGCGCCCTGGTGCAGCCGCATCAGCTCGAAGGGCGTGTGGATAACCTGCCGGAGCGCGTGCTGCTGCGTACTTATCCACAGGCGCCGCTGACCGAGTGGGATCCGAATTTCACCGCCATCGCGCCGCAAACCATTGAGCTGCTCGCCAGCCTGGGCGTGCGCCTGATCGGTATCGATACGCCCTCGCTGGACCCGCAACAGTCCAAGACCATGGATTCCCACAACGCCGTGGCCCGCCATGGCATGGCGATTCTCGAAGGCATCGTGCTCGATGACGTACCGGAGGGCGACTATGAATTGATCGCGCTGCCGCTGCGCTTTGCCAACCTCGACGCGAGCCCGGTCCGCGCCATTCTCCGCCCGCTCAAGGAGCCCACGCGATGAGCCAATGTCCGTTCTCACCTGATTACCAGCCACCTGAAGAATGGCATAACGCCGAACTGAATTTTTCCGAGTCCATGAGCTATGGCGATTACCTGGACTTGGGCAAAGTCCTCAGCGCCCAGCACCCGCTGTCGCCGGACCACAACGAAATGCTCTTCATCATCCAGCACCAGACCTCGGAGCTGTGGATGAAATTGATGCTCCACGAACTCAAGGCCGCCCGCGAACATGTGCGGTTGGGTGAGCTGCCGCCGGCGTTCAAGATGCTGGCGCGGGTGTCGCGGATCTTCGACCAACTGGTGCATGCCTGGGCGGTGCTGGCGACCATGACGCCATCGGAATACAAGGCGATCCGCCCGTACCTGGGGCAGTCGTCGGGGTTCCAGTCGTTTCAGTACCGCGAGATTGAATTCATTCTCGGCAATAAAAGCGCAGCGCTGTTGCGGCCGCATGCCCATCGGCCCGAGTTGTTGAACGAGTTGAAAGTGGCGATTGCTACGCCGTCGCTGTATGACGAGGCGGTCAACTTGATGGCCAAGGCAGGTTTGGCGATTGACCCCAAACGCGCCGAGCGCGACCCGACAGCGGCCACGGTTCACGATGAGTCCGTGGAGGCGGCGTGGCGCGAGGTGTATCGCGACCCGAGCCGGTATTGGGATTTGTATCAGTTGGCCGAGAAGTTTATCGACCTGGAGGATTCGTTCCGTCAGTGGCGCTTTCGGCATGTGACGACGGTGGAGCGGATTATTGGCTTCCAGCCCGGTACGGGCGGCACCGAAGGCGTGGGTTACCTGCGCAAGATGCTCGACACCGTGTTGTTCCCCGAGTTGTGGCGCGTGCGTTCGACGCTCTAAACAAAAAGCCCCGGAATCCCGGGGCTTTCTACATGTGGAATGCAATCAAAAAATGTGGGAGCGGGCTTGCCTGCGATAGTGGTGTGTCAGCCAACAC
>NZ_JBARTQ010000195.1:0-7981 GCF_049645325.1 Pseudomonas sp.
GCTCTGCACCCTAATCCTCAATCGCGCAGAAAACTCAGCTAACAGACTGGCACGAAAGCTGCCTTTGTAAAATGTACATTTTATTAATATGTACGTTTTATGAGGGTCATTCTGATGTCAGACGCCACTTCAATGGCCGAAGCGTTCGCCAGCGGGCACAGCGACCCGGTGCAGGTGCTCGAACAGGCACTCGTGCATGCGAGCGTGGCGTCCAGCGTGTTTATCTCGCTGACCGCCGAGCGCGCGCTGCGTGAAGCCGAAGCGTCTGCCGCCCGCTGGCGTGCCGGCCAGCCGCTGAGCGTGTTCGATGGCGTGCCGATGGCCTGGAAAGACCTGTTTGATGTGGCCGGCAGCATCACCACCGCAGGCGCCGCCTTGCGCCGCCAAGCACCCGCCGCCTTGCTCGATGCGCCGGTCGTAGGCTTGCTGTGCCGTGCTGGAATGGTCAGCGTGGGCAAGACCAACCTCAGCGAGCTGGCGTATTCGGGCCTGGGCCTGAACCCGCATTTCGGCACGCCCTACAACCCGAGCGGCAGCGATCAGCCGCGAATTCCCGGCGGTTCATCATCGGGTTCGGCGGTCGTTGTGGCGGCCGGCATTTTGCCGATCGCCATGGGCACGGACACCGCCGGCTCGATCCGCATCCCGGCAGCGTTCAATGGCGTGGTGGGTTACCGCAGCAGCAGCCGACGCTACAGCCGCGACGGTGTGTTCCCGCTGGCCCACACCCTTGACAGCCTCGGCCCGCTCACCCGCAGCGTGCGTGATGCCTTGGCCATCGACGACTTGCTCAATGGCCGCCGCCAAACCCATACCGCGCGCAGCCTCAAGGGCCAGCGTTTTGTGCTTGAGCAAGGTGCGCTGGAAGACATCGAACCCGCCGTGCGCAATAACCTGCTGCGCGCGGTGGACCAACTGAGGGCCGCCGGTGCGCTGATTGACGTCCGCCCGTCTGCCACCTTTCAGGCCACCCTCGACCTGATCAAACACCACGGCTGGCTGGGTGCTTTTGAGGCCTTCGCCTTGCACCAAGCCTTGCTCGACAGCACCGACGCCGAGCAACTCGACCCGCGCGTGCGCCGCCGCCTTGAAGCCGCGCGCGCATTGCCCGCCAGCCAACTGATCCACCTCACCGACGCGCGCCGCCGCCTGCAACAGCAACTGATCGACGACCTTGACGGCGACATCCTGATCACCCCAACCGTCGCCCATGTCGCCCCGGCCCTGGCACCGCTGGAAGCCGACGACGCGCTGTTCGCCAGCACCAACCTCGCCACCCTGCGCCTGACCATGCCCGGCAGTTTGCTCGACATGCCCGGCGTCACCTTGCCCAGTGGCCGCGATGCCTTGGGCCTGCCCACCGGGTTGCTGCTCAGCGCCCCGACGGGAGAAGACGCACGCCTGCTGCGCGCGGCGTTGTCCGTCGAATCCGTACTTAATTTTTAAGGAGACACACCATGGCTAAAGACATTCTCTGTGCATTTGGCGTCGACGTTGACGCCGTCGCCGGCTGGCTCGGTTCCTACGGCGGCGAAGACTCGCCCGACGACATTTCCCGTGGGCTGTTCGCCGGTGAAATCGGCGCGCCGCGCCTGCTCAAACTGTTTGAACGCTACGGCCTGCGCACCACTTGGTTTATCCCCGGCCACTCGATGGAAACTTTTCCCGAGCAGATGAAGGCCGTGGCTGATGCTGGCCACGAAATCGGCGTGCACGGCTACAGCCACGAAAACCCGATTGCGATGACCGCCGAGAAGGAAGAAATCGTCCTCGACAAGTCCATCGAACTGATCACCCAGGTCACCGGCAAACGCCCCACCGGCTACGTCGCGCCGTGGTGGGAGTTCAGCAAGGTCACCAACGAGCTGCTGTTGAAAAAAGGCATCAAGTACGACCACAGCCTGATGCACAACGACTTCCACCCCTACTACGTGCGCAAGGGCGACAGCTGGACCAAGATCGATTACAGCCAGCACCCCGACACCTGGATGAAACCCTTGGTGCGCGGCGAAGAAACCGACCTGGTGGAGATCCCGGCCAACTGGTACCTCGACGACCTGCCGCCGATGATGTTCATCAAGAAAGCCCCCAACAGCCACGGCTTCGTCAACCCGCGTCACCTCGAAGAAATGTGGCGCGACCAGTTCGACTGGGTCTACCGCGAATTCGAACACGCGGTGTTCACCATGACCATCCACCCTGACGTGTCCGGCCGCCCGCAAGTGCTGTTGATGCTGGAGCGCCTGATCGAACACATCCAGAGCCATGCCGGCGTGCGCTTCGTTACCTTTGATGAAATCGCCGACGACTTTATCCGCCGCCAACCGCGTACCTGACCCGACCCAAGCACCCTGTGCTCCCACCCCGAGGCGCGATTTATGTCCATCTACAACAAGCTTGACCTGACTGGCTGGAAACCCCGGCAACTGACGTCCCAGGAAGTGCGCTTCGCCACCTGGATTGCGTTTTTCGCCTGGGTGTTTGCGGTGTACGACTTCATCCTGTTCGGCACGTTGCTGCCAGAGATCGGCCGGCACTTCGGCTGGGGTGAAGTGGAGCAAGCTGAAATCGCGACCTGGGTGGCGGTGGGCACGGCGGTGGTGGCCTTTGCGATTGGCCCGGTCGTCGATAAGTTGGGCCGACGCAAAGGGATTATCTTCACCGTGGCGGGTTCCGCGCTGTGCTCGGCACTCACCGCGATTGGCGGGGCGTGGGGCAAGTCGCCGTTGATTCTGATCCGTTCGCTGGGTGGTTTGGGGTATGCCGAGGAAACCGTCAACGCCACGTATTTGAGCGAGCTGTATGGCGCCTCCGAAGACCCGCGCCTGACCAAACGCCGTGGGTTTATCTACAGCCTGGTGCAGGGCGGCTGGCCGGTGGGTGCGTTGATCGCTGCCGGGTTGACCGCGCTGCTGCTGCCGGTGATTGGTTGGCAGGGTTGCTTCATCTTCGCTGCCATTCCGGCCGTGGTAATCGCGATCATGGCGCGCAAACTCAAGGAGAGCCCGCAGTTCCAGATCCACCAGCGCATCAGCGAATTGCGTAAAAGCGGTGCGGTGAAAGAAGCGCAAAACGTCGCCGTGACCTATGGCGTCGACTACGACGAACACAGCAAGGCCGGCCTCAAGGCTGCCTTCCGCGGCCCGGCCCGCCGCGCCACGCTGGTGATCGGCGCCGCGCTGTTGCTCAACTGGGCGGCGATCCAGGTATTTAGCGTGCTCGGCACGTCGGTGATCGTCAGCGTGCACCACATCTCGTTCGAGAACTCGCTGATCATCCTCGTGCTGTCGAACCTGGTGGGTTACTGCGGCTACCTCACCCACGGCTGGATGGGCGACAAGATCGGCCGTCGCAATGTCATCGGCCTGGGGTGGATGCTCGGCGGGCTGGCATTCGCCGGGATGCTGTTTGGCCCGAGCAACATGGCGATGGTGGTCGGGCTGTACAGCCTGGGCCTGTTCTTCCTGATCGGGCCGTACTCGGCGGCCCTGTTTTTCATCAGCGAAAGTTTTCCTACCAGCATCCGCGCCACCGGTGGCGCGATCATCCATGCCATGGGCCCGATTGGCGCAGTGGTCGCAGGGTTTGGCGCAACGCAAGTGTTGTCCGCCGGCAGTGACTGGCAGACCGCTGCCCTGTGGTTTGGCGCGCTGCCGTGCTTTTTGTCCGGCGCGCTGATGTTTGCCGCCCGCCATGTGCGCCCGGAAACCGTTCAGTAAGGAGTGACCGATGAGCCGTAAAGTTGCCTTGATTACCGGTGCCGCCAGCGGCATCGGCCAAGCCCTCGCCGTGGCTTACGCGCGGGTCGGCGTGGCGGTGGTCGGCGGGTATTACCCGGCCGATCCGCATGACCCACACACCACGGTTTCCCTCGTGGAAGAAGCCGGCGGCGAGTGCCTGATGCTGCCGCTGGACGTGGGTGATACCGCCTCGGTGGACGCGTTGGCCGAGGCGGCCGTGCAGCATTTCGGGCGGCTGGACTACGCCGTGGCCAACGCCGGTTTGTTGCGCCGCGCGCCGTTGCAGGAGATGACCGACGCGCTGTGGAACGAGATGCTCAATGTTGACCTCACGGGGGTGATGCGCACCTTCCGTGCCGCCACTCGGCAGATGAAAGAGGGCGGGGCGCTGGTGGCGATTTCGTCGATTGCCGGTGGCGTGTATGGCTGGCAGGACCACAGCCATTACGCGGCGGCGAAAGCGGGCGTGCCGGGGTTGTGCCGTTCGCTGGCGGTGGAATTGGCGCCGTTGGGCATTCGCTGCAATGCGGTGATCCCGGGGTTGATCGAGACGCCGCAGTCACTGGATGCGAAGAACTCGCTGGGGCCCGAAGGGTTGGCCAAGGCGGCGCGCGCGATTCCGCTGGGCCGTGTGGGGCGGGCGGATGAGGTGGCTTCGCTGGTGCAGTTCTTGACCAGTGAGGCGTCGAGTTACCTGACCGGGCAGAGCATCGTCATCGACGGTGGCCTGACCGTGCGCTGGCCGGACTGACCCCGGTTTGAAACCATGCACAATTTAATGTGGGAGCTGGCTTGCCTGCGATGCGGACGACTCCGTTCCTCAGGTACACCGAGGTGACGCCATCGCAGGCAAGCCAGCTCCCACATTTGATTGAGTTTAATCATCAACGGAGGATCAACTATGCCCCAACTCGTTAACCGTCGCGCCGTGATCACCGGCGCCGGCAGCGGCATCGGTGCCGCCATCGCGCGTGCCTACGCCGCAGAAGGCGCGCGCCTGGTTTTGGCCGACCGCAACGCCGCCAGCCTCGCCGAAACCGCGATCACCTGCCGCAACCTCGGTGCCGAGGTGTTCGAATGCCTGGCCGATGTCGGCACTGTTGAAGGCGCCCAGGCCAGTGTCGACCGCTGTGTCGAGCATTTCGGCGGTATCGACATCCTGGTCAACAACGCCGGGATGCTCACCCAGGCGCGCTGCGTTGATCTCACGATCGACATGTGGAACGACATGCTGCGCGTCGACCTCACCAGTGTGTTCGTCGCCAGCCAGCGCGCCTTGCCGCACATGCTCGCGCAGCGCTGGGGGCGCATCATCAATGTGGCCTCGCAACTGGGCATCAAGGGCGGCGCCGAGTTGACCCATTACGCCGCCGCCAAGGCCGGGGTTATCGGCTTTACCAAGTCGCTGGCGCTGGAAGTGGCGAAAGACAATGTGCTGGTCAACGCCATTGCGCCCGGCCCGATCGAAACGCCGTTGGTGGGCGGCATCAGCGACGACTGGAAGTGCGCCAAGGCCAAGGAGTTACCCCTGGGCCGTTTTGGCCTCGCGGACGAAGTGGCGCCCACCGCCGTGCTGCTGGCCAGCGAACCGGGCGGTAACCTGTTTGTCGGCCAGACCCTGGGCCCCAACTCCGGCGATGTCATGCCATGACCGGGGTGTAGCCATGTGCGGACTCTGTGGACTGCTCGGCGAGGACTTGCACTGGAGCGATCCCCTGGGCGATGAGCTGCCCAGGCGCCGCGAACGCTTGCGCCGGATTGCAGCGATCAACCAGGTGCTGGCGGTGTTTCGACTCAAGGTCGAAGACTTCCAGGGCGCGTCGTATCTGCTGATGGGCGCCACCGGCAAACAGGCATTGGCCAGCGGCCTGGACCCACTCTGGCAGGCGGCCGAAACCATGCTCGGTCGCCCGTTGGACCCTCTCGACCCGCGCCTGCTGGATCACCTGGAGTCATCATGAGCATTGCCCTCAATGTCATCACTGGTTTCCTCGGCAGCGGCAAAACCACCTTGCTCAAACGCCTGCTGCAAGGCGAAAGCCTCGGCGACACCGCACTGCTGATCAACGAGTTCGGCGACGTCGGCATCGACCATCTGCTGGTGGAAGAGGTCGCGCCGGACACGTTGCTGTTGCCCAGCGGGTGTGTGTGCTGCTCGATTCGCGGCGAGCTGAAAGACGCGCTGCTCGGCCTGCTGCAGCGCCGCGAACGCGGTGAAATTCCCGCTTTCAAACGCGTGATCCTGGAGACCACCGGTCTCGCCGACCCGGCGCCGATCCTCGCCACGTTGAATAACGATGTGCAACTGCGCGGGCGTTTTCATATCGGCTTGGTGATCACGTTGGTGGACGCCAGCCACGCCGCGTTGCAAGAGCGCCTGCACCCGGAATGGCTGGCGCAAGTGGCCGCCGCCGATCGCTTGCTGTTGAGCAAGACCGACCTCATACAAGACTGCGGCCCCCTGCGCGCGCATGTGCAGGCACTGAACGCCGGTACGCCGATCCTCAACACCTGCGATATCGACAGCGGTGAGCAACTGCTGCTGGGCGAAGGCCTGCGCAGTGCCGAACCCGCCGCCGAAGTCCGCCGCTGGAAGCTTCATCAAACCACCGCCGCCAATCACGGCGACGCGCAAGTCTGCTGCCTGACCTTCGACCAGCCGTTGGATTGGGTGGGTTTCGGGGTGTGGTTGTCGATGCTGTTAAGATGCCACGGCGAACGAATCCTTCGCGTCAAAGGACTGCTCAACGTGAACGCAAGCTCGGCCCCCATCGTTATTCACGGCGTGCAGCACTGCCTGCATGCCCCGGTCCATTTGCCGGCGTGGCCGGGCAGCGACCGGCAATCGCGCCTGGTGTTTATCCTGCGCGGCCTCGACCCGGTGCTGTTGCGGCGCTCCTTCGAGGTGTTCTCACGGCGGTTCGCGGCATGATCACCTTGCGCGTCCTCGGTACTTCCGTGACCTTGCTCGAATGCCTGCGCGTACGTGCCGAGCAGGAGCTGGGCATTCGCCTGGTGTATCAGGTGCACGACGTCGAGCAGGCCCAGCGCATCGCGGTGATGCAGCCCGACAGCTACGACCTCTATGACCAGTGGTTTCACAACGTTGACTTCGTGTGGCCGGCGCGGGCGATCCAGCCCATCGACACGCGGCGCATTGCGCTGTGGCACGAAATCAACGACCTGCCCAAGCGTGGACGCCTGTCGCCGGATGACCGCCTGGGCAGCGGCAGCGTGCCCAGTGAGCGCCTGTTCGTGCAGCACGATGGCAGCCTCGGCAGTACCGTCACCGAGCGCATCAGCATGTTGCCCCTGACCCATAACGCCGACAGTTTTGCCTACCGCCCCGAGCGTTTGCCCGAAGGGTTCAGCCATGGCAATGAAAGTTGGGGCTGGTTGCTCGACCCTGCGTTGCGCGGGCGTACCGCGTTGCAGAGCGACGCCGCCATCGGCGCTTTGGATGCCGCGCTGGCGGTGCAGGGCGCGGGGCTGGCGCACTTCAAGGACATCGGCAATATGAGCATCGAAGAGATTGATGTGCTGGCCGACATCCTCGTGCGCAAGCAGAAGGAGGGGCACTTTGCAGCGTTCTGGTCGGACGATGAAGAGGCGGCGCAGTTGATGGTGAGTCCGAGTATCGACATCCAGAGCCTGTGGTCGCCGACCTTGATGCGCTTGCACCGTGCGGGGGTGAAATACCGGTTGGCGGTGCCGCGCGAGGGGTATCGCGCGTGGTTTGGCGGGTTGTCGTTGTCGCGCCATGCCCAGGGGGAGGTGCTGGATGCCGCCTACGCTTATTTGAATTGGTGGTTGTCTGGGTGGCCTGGTGCGGTGATGGCGCGCCAGGGGTATTACATCGGTAACCCGGCGCGTACGCGCGAGCATTTGAGCGGTGCGGAGTGGGATTACTGGTACGCCGGGAAGGCTGCCTCCGAGGAATTGATGGGCAGTGACGGGTTGCCGTTGATTGACGTGGGGGAGGTGCGTGACGGTGGCACCTATGAGCAGCGCATGGGGCACATTGCGGTGTGGAATTCGGTGATGGATGAGCACAATTATCTGGTGCGCAGGTGGGGGGATTTTATGCGGGCGCGCTCTTGATTGGGGGTGTGTCCGTTATTTGCGTTATGGCGGCTATGGGTTCCGCCCTTACGGCGGCTCACTTTGGAAAAGCCCCAAAGTAAGCAAAGGGCTCTTGCCCCTCCACTCGGTGCCTCGCCTAGGCTCGGCATGCCCGCACG
>NZ_JBARTQ010000196.1:0-3217 GCF_049645325.1 Pseudomonas sp.
GGCCGTGACCTGGGGCACTTGATGCGCCAGGCCAAGGCGGCCGGCCATGAAGTCGGCCTGCACGCGTGGGATCACCACGGCTGGCAGGCCAACACCGGGCGCTGGAGCGACGCACAGTTGGTCGAGCAGATTCGCCGTGGCGTCGACACCCTGAGCGACATCCTCGGTGAGCGTATCGACTGTTCAGCGGCCGCCGGTTGGCGTGCCGATGAGCGCGTGGTGCAAGCCAAGCAAGGCTTCAACTTTCGCTACAACAGCGATTGCCGGGGCACCAGCCTGTTCAGGCCGACACTGGCCGATGGCAGCGCGGGCACCCCACAAATTCCGGTAGACCTGCCGACCTTCGACGAAGTCGTCGGGCCGGTGGTGGCTGCCAACGATTTCAACAGCTTCATTCTTGACCGGTTTACCGAGTCGAAGCTGAACGTCTACACGATCCACGCAGAAGTAGAAGGGATTCTGATGGCCAATGATTTTCGCCAATTGCTCGCCCAGGCAGGGCAGCGCGGCATCGACTTCAAACCTCTGGGCGACCTGTTGCCGGCGGATGTGACCACCCTGCCCCAGCAACAGCTGGTACGTGGCGCACTCAGCGGCCGTGAGGGTTGGCTCGGAGTGCAGCAGGCATGATTCGGCGCTTGGCATTGCCCCTGCTCCTGCTGGCGTTTGGTGTGTTTTACCTGCTTCCGCTGGCCACCCACGGCCTGTGGATTCCCGATGAAACCCGTTACGCACAGATCAGCCAGGAAATGCTGCTGACCGGCAAATGGGCCTCGCCGCATTTCATGGGCATTCGTTATTTCGAGAAACCCGCTGCGGGCTACTGGATGATCGCCCTGGGCCAGGCGATTTTCGGGCAAAACCTGTTTGGCGTGCGGTTTGCCTCGGCGTTGAGCACCGGGTTGAGCATCCTGCTGGTTTACCTGGTGTCGCGCCGGTTGTGGAACGACCCGCAGAAAAGCCTGGTCAGCACCGTGCTGTACATGAGCTTTATCAGCGTCGCGTTGCTCGGTGGCTACGCCAACCTGGACCCGCAGTTCACCTTTTGGGTCAACCTGACCGGCGCTGCGCTGTGGTTCTGCTTCGACAGCACCACGCGTAACGGTCGCTTGGGCGCCTGGGCCCTGCTGGGGTTTGCCTGCGGCATGGGTTTCATGACCAAAGGCTTTTTGGCCTGGCTGCTGCCAGTGCTGATCGCCCTGCCCTACGCCATCTGGCAGAAACGCTTTCGTGAATTGCTCGGCTATGGCCTGGTGGCCGTGGTGGTGGCGATTGTCGTCAGTCTGCCTTGGGCGCTGGCCGTGCACCTGCAAGAGCCGGACTACTGGAACTTCTTCTTCTGGCACGAGCATATCCAGCGCTTTGCCGGTGATGATGCCCAACACGCCGAGCCGTTCTGGTTCTACTTGCCGCTGCTGGTAGCGTTCGCGTTGCCGTGGGTTGCGGTGTTGCCGTCCACGGTCAAACAGGCATGGCTGGAAAAACGCCTGCCCAAGACGGCTTTTCTACTGCTATGGCTGTTGATGCCCTTGGCGTTTTTCAGCCTGGCCAAGGGCAAGCTGCCGTCCTACATCATGCCGTGCCTGCTGCCCTTGGCCTTGCTGATGGGTTCGACCCTGAGCGACAAACTGGCTCAAGGCCGCGGCCGCATTTTGCGCCTCAATGGCGGGTTGAACCTGGTTTTCGGCGTGCTGGCGCTGTTGGCAATCAGCTGGTTCCAGTTGAAAAGGCCGGTGTACGAACACGGCGAGGAAACCCTCAGCCTGGTCCTGGTGTTTGTGTTCCTGTTCGGCTGGATCATCGCCAACCTGCTGCAAGCCGCGCGCCCGCTGAAGCTGTGGGCCGCGCCTGCCATCGGCAGTTGGTTGCTGGTGTTACTGGTGCCGGCCGCACTCCCGCATTCGGTGGTTTACAACAAGATCCCTGATCAGTTCATCATCGACCATGAGCAGGAATTGAAGTCGACGGGCGCATTGCTCAGTAATGATCTGGGCGCTGCTTCCGCCCTGTCATGGCGCCTCGGACGCCCGGACATCGCGCTCTATAACACTGTCGGCGAAGTGAAATACGGCATCGCCTACCCGGACACTGCTCACCGCCGGATCGACACCAACGCTGTCCAGCAATGGATGAGCGAGGCCCGTAAAAAAGGCTCGGTCGGCGTGGTCATGCGCGTCAAGGGTGACGATGAAGTTGCCGAAGTCAACTTGCTGCCCGCTGACGGCAAGCGCTACGAGCAGGGCAACCTGGTGATCCTGATCTTTCCACAGGCTGCGCAATGATCACCCTGCTGCTGTTGTTGAGCGCGTGCTTGCTCACCTGCATGGGCCAGGTCTCGCAGAAGTTTGCCGTGGAGCGCTGGCGCGACCAGCCGGACGGATGGGCGCCGAAACTGCGCGAGCCCTGGCTGTGGTCCGCACTGGTGTGCCTGGGCCTTGGCCTGCTGGTGTGGCTGCTGGTGTTGCAGCGCCTGGAAGTGGGCATCGCCTACCCCATGCTCAGCCTGAATTTTGTATTGGTCACGCTGATGGCGCGGTTTGTGTTTCATGAACACATCGATGGCCGTCATTGGCTCGGTGTGGCGCTGGTCATCGGCGGAGTGGTCTTGCTGGGGCGTCACGTATGAGCCGGGTGCAAGGGTTTGCCCTGGCCCTGGGCAGCGTCGGCTTGGTCAGCGCCGCCCAATTGGGCATGCGCTGGAGCATGACGCGCCTGCCATTGCCCACCGAATGGCTCAACGCGTTCAACAGCCACACGATCGACCTGAGCGCCCTGGGCGTGGTGATCCTGGCGATCATCGCCTACGCGCTGTCGATGCTCTGCTGGCTCGGCGCGCTCAAACATTTGCCCTTGGGCCGCGCCTATTCGCTGCTCAGCATCAGCTACGCGCTGGTGTACCTGCTGGCGGCCAGCCTGCCGGTGTTCAACGAAGATTTTTCGCTTTCAAAAACCCTGGGGGTGGCCTTGGTCATCCTCGGAGTACTGGTTATTAACTCTCGCCGTGCTAGCACCACAAGTCCCAGGAATGCCCCATGAAAATCAGTGTATTTGGTAGTGGTTACGTCGGTCTGGTGCAGGCCACCGTATTGGCCGAAGTCGGTCACGATGTCATCTGCATGGACGTTGACAAGAGCAAGGTCGAATCGCTGCAAAAAGGCCATGTGACCATCTTCGAGCCGGGGCTGGCTGCGATGGTGAAGAAAAACCTTGAAAGCGG
>NZ_JBARTQ010000197.1:0-9155 GCF_049645325.1 Pseudomonas sp.
CAACACGGCTAACCCGGCGTCCTGCCGGGTTACCCACGGATTCAAGCCTGCGTGCGGCCAGCGTGGTTAACGGGGCGCCTCAGATCAAGATCACGATCACAAGCAAGATCAAAAACAGAGCACGGCGGCCTGAAAGCCGACCTGAGTGGTTGAAGCAAAAGCAGATCACAAGCAGGAGCTTGGTTGCTGGGCGATGCACCGCGGTGCTGCCATCACAGGCAAGCCAGCTCCCACAGAAGAGCAGTCTAGTGAAGATATTGAAGCCTCAGCCGGTCAAAAAAATGTGGGAGCGGGCTTGCTCGCGAAGGCAGTGTGGCAGTTGATAAATTCATTGGCTGATCCACCGCATTCGCGAGCAAGTCGAATCGTCGCACCGCCGCTCCCACATTTCTGACCGAGTTCGGCTTTCTGAATCAGGACGCTGCTGCACCACAATTTTGCTTTCCTGTGGGAGCTGGCTTGCCTACGATGGCATCAATCAGGTGCACCTGAACAACCGAGTTGTCTGCATCGCAGGCAAGCCAGCTCCCACAGAAAAGCAGATCTGCTTCTGCTTTTGCACCTGCTTCTGCCGTTGATCTGGCTTCTGCTTCAACCACTCAGGTCGGCTTTCAGGCCGCCGTGCTTTTGCTTTTGATTGTGATCTTGATCTCAGGCGCCCCGTTAACCACGATGGCCGCACGCAGGCTTGAATCCGTGGGTAACCCGGCAAGGATGCCGGGTTAGCCGCCCCGCGCCATGGATGGCGCGTGGCGGCGGCCCACGGATTCAAGCCGGAGTGCGGGCATGCCGAGCCTAGGCGAGGTGCCGAGTGGTGGGGCAAGAGCGCTTTGGTTACTTTCGCGCTTTTCGAAAGTGACCCGCCGTAAGGGCGGAACCCATAGAGGCCATCATCCAAATACGGATATACCCTCAGAACCAGCCCCACCACCCACTCCAAAAAACGGCCTCACTAAGAGGCCGTTTTCCATACTGCTCACCCGTCAGGTGCGCATCCCACGCCCGCTCACCAGCAACCGCGCGCAGCCAACATACAGCACCACCGTGGCCACCAGCATAAACGTGATCGCCACGCTGATCTTGATATCCGACACCCCCAGGATGCCGTAACGGAAGGCGTTAACCATGTGCAGCACCGGGTTGGCCAGCGACACAGTCTGCCAGAACGGCGGCAGCAACGTGATGGAGTAAAACACCCCGCCCAGGTACGTCAGCGGCGTCAGCACAAACGTCGGAATGATCGAAATATCATCGAAGTTGCGCGCAAACACTGCGTTGATAAACCCCAGCAGCGAGAAGATCGTCGCCGTCAGTACCACCACCAAAAGGGTGACCCCAAGGTGATGCACTTGCAGGTGAGTGAAGAACAGCGACAGCAGCGTCACGATCACCCCGACCATCAAGCCACGCAGCACACCGCCTGCGGTGTAGCCGATCAGGATGGTGTGCGGCGACACCGGCGACACCATCAGTTCTTCGATCGAGCGCTGGAACTTGCTGCCGAAGAAACTGGAGACCACGTTGCCGTAGGAATTGGTAATCACCGACATCATGATCAGGCCCGGCACGATGTACTCCATGTAGGTGAAACCACCCATGCCGCCGATCTGCCGGCCGATCAGGTTACCGAAGATCACAAAGTACAGAACCATGGTGATCGCCGGCGGCAGCAGGGTCTGCGGCCAGATCCGCGTAAAGCGCTTCACTTCTCGGTAAACGATGGTTTGCAGCGCGACGAGGTTGGGTTGCAGTTCGGAACTCATACCGCCACCTTCGCCAGATTTTTCTCCACCAGGGACACGAACAACTCCTCAAGGCGATTGGTTTTGTTACGCAGGCTCAGCACTTCAATGTTCTGGGCCGCCAATTGGGTGAACAATGCGGTGATGCCCATGGCCTTGTCCACCTGGATTTCCAGCGTGTGGCTGTCCACCAGGCGGCTCGGGTAGCCGAGCAGTTGCGGCGGCGCAGACAAGTTGTTCTTCAGGTCGAGCAAAAAGGTTTCCACATGCAACTGGCCCAGCAGGTTACGCATGCTGCTGTTCTCGACGATGGTGCCGTGGTCGATGATGCCGATGTTGCGGCACAGCTGCTCTGCCTCTTCCAGGTAATGCGTGGTGAGGATGATGGTGATGCCCTTCTCGTTCAGCTCGGTGAGAAAGGTCCACATTGAGCGACGCAGTTCGATATCCACACCGGCGGTGGGCTCATCAAGGATCAGCAGGCGCGGTTCATGCACCAGCGCACGGGCGATCATCAGGCGGCGCTTCATGCCACCGGACAGCGAGCGCGAAGGCACATCACGCTTGTCCCACAGCCTCAATTGGGTCAGGTACTGCTCGGCGCGCTCCTTGGCGATCTTCGCCGGGATGCCGTAATAGCCGGCCTGGGTCACGACGATGTCGAAGGTTTTTTCGAACTGGTTGAAGTTGAATTCCTGGGGCACCACGCCGATGGAACGCTTGAGCGCCGCCGGGGATTTGTCCAGGTCGTGACCAAAGATATTCACCGAGCCGCTGGTCTTGTTGACCAGGGTCGAGAGGATGCCGATGGTGGTGGATTTGCCGGCCCCGTTAGGGCCGAGCAAGGCGAAGAAGTCACCTTCGGCAACGTCCAGATCGATACCACTCAGGGCCTGGAAACCGTTGCCGTAGGTTTTGGTTAGCTGCCGGATGGACAGAGCGGAACTCATATCGGAATACGCACCAAAGAAGGGAATAGAAAGAGTAGATGAGGGCGCAGCCCAGGTAGTTCAACGGCAGCGCATGACAAGCATGGTGCTTGCCCGCGCCGCACAAGTACAGTCACCGGTATTAATAGTCAGTATTAAGTCAACGCGGTCATGACCGCTTTGCGGTAGGCCGGCCGCTGCTTCAGGCGGTCATACCAGGCCTCTAGATGGGGCATTGCCGGGCGTTCGATGGGCATCTCGAACCAGGCGTAGATAAAGCAGCCCAACGGAATATCGCCCATGCCGATCTCGCTGCCCGACAAGTAAGGTTGCTCCGCGAGGGCGTTGTCCACGGTGCTCAGGGCGTCGATACAGGCCTGGCGCCCGGCGTTGATGCTGTCCCAGTTCTGCTTTTCAGCGGGGGTACGCAGGATGCCCCAGAACACCGCCTTGAACGGTTCGGCGAGGGTCGAGGTGGTCCAGTCCATCCACTTTTCGGCATTCGCCCGGGCTTTGAGGTCGCTCGGGTACCAGCTCGATGCCTGCTTGGCGCAAAGGTAACGCACGATGGTGTTGGATTCCCACAGCACAAAATCGCCGTCTTCGATCATCGGTACCCGGCCATTGGGGTTCAACGCCCGGTATTGCGGTGTGTCGACCACACCAAAGGCGCCGCCCGCATCAATTGCCTCATAGTCCAGGCCGAGCTCCTCGGCGCACCACAGTGCCTTCCTGACGTTTGATGAATTTTTACGACCCCAGATCTTCAGCATGACCGCGCCTTATCGTTAATGAACATGGCTTGATGAACGCAGCAGCATACGCCGGTTCACGCGCGGCTTAAATCGGTCTGCAGGTCGCCCAGCAGGATCGGCATGCCATCGGCAAACAGATGTGGGTAACACTGCTGAATATGGCTGAAGAAAAACGCCTCGGGCACGTCAGGGAATTGCCCATGGTCCAGCACGTACTCCATCGAACGCTGGCCCTGTCGGTTGTACGCATGGAAGACGCTGTCGTTGATTCCGTCGAATGTCAGCGGCGGCACGTCGAACATTTCACACAGCTGGCTGTTGAACGCCGGCGTGGCCTTGACCCAACGCCCTTGCAGGTACAGCTCGGTGTAGCCATGCATGGCGAACACATCGCTTTTGAGCAGCGCGATCAAGCGCGGTGTCGACAGGTGATTACGCACATCCGCCAGGCCGATGCGCGCCGGGATGCCACAGTGGCGGGCGCAGGCGGCCAGCAAGGTGGCCTTGGGCACACAGTAGCTCTCACCGGTGGCCAGGGCGAAGCTGGCGTTCAAGGTGCCAGGATCGCGGCTGAACGTATAAGGGTTGTAGCGAATCGCCTCACGCACCGCGTCATAAAGACTGACTGCCTGGTCACGTAAATCCGCACCGGAACCGCGATGTTTTTCGGCGAACTCCACCACCGCAGGGTGGTCACTATCGATGAAGCGGCTGGGACTCAGGTACGTATCCATGAGCTTTATCTCCGAAGGAAGCCTGGAGTTTAACGACAGGCCTGCCGTGGAGATAACGACGATTCGGCCAAATGTCGGCGCCTGGTGGTCGGTGCTTCGCGTACAACTCGTTACACCCTGATCACCGCGCTTTTTCGGATGCCGACTAAGCTCCATGGTGGTTTCGCCCCTGGTTTCACGGAGGATTGAATATGCTGTTGTTGTGGATACTGGTGCTGGTGGTCGGCATTGCCTACCTGGCACACCGCCGTACTGCGCCCCTGCCCGCCTTGGGCGTGGTCGCCGTTTACCTGCTGGCGATGGGCGCCTGGAGCCATGCACCGGGTTGGCTGCTGCTGATTTTCTGGGTGTTGATCGCTGCCGTGGCGCTGCCGCTGCTGCTGCCGGACCTGCGCCGCCAATACTTCACCAAGCCGCTGTTCAGCTGGTTTCAGAAAGTCCTGCCACCCATGTCCGAAACCGAGCGCGACGCCATCGACGCCGGTACCGTGTGGTGGGATGGCGAACTGTTCAGCGGGCGCCCCGACTGGGACAAGTTACTGGCCTACCCCAAGGCGCAACTGAGCGAAGAAGAACAGGCCTTTATCGACGGCCCCACCGAAGAACTCTGTGCGATGGTCAGCGACTGGGAAATCGGCCAGGCCATGGACTTGCCGCCTGCCGCCTGGGAGCACATCAAGACCCACGGCTTTTTCGCCCTGATCATTCCCAAGGAATACGGCGGCAAAGGTTTCTCGGCCTATGCCCACTCCCAGGTGGCGATGAAACTCGCGACCCGCAGCGGCGACCTGGCCTCCACCGTCATGGTCCCCAACTCCCTCGGCCCGGCAGAGTTGCTGCTGCATTACGGTACCGATGAACAGCGTAACCATTACCTGCCGCGCCTGGCGCGTGGCGACGATATTCCGTGTTTTGCCCTGACCGGCCCGCTGGCCGGCTCCGACGCGGGCGCCATGCCCGACACCGGGGTGATCTGCAAAGGCGAATGGGAAGGCAAGGAAACCCTCGGCCTGCGCCTGAACTGGGAAAAACGCTACATCACCCTCGGCCCTGTCGCGACCCTGCTCGGCCTGGCCTTCAAGGCCCACGACCCGGATCATTTGCTGGGTGAAGAAGAAGACCTGGGCATCAGCCTCGCGCTGATTCCGACCGACACCCCCGGCGTGGAAATCGGCCGTCGTCACCTGCCCCTGGGTGCAGCGTTCATGAATGGCCCCAATTCCGGCAAAGACGTGTTCATCCCGCTGGAATTCCTCATCGGTGGCCAGGAAATGCTCGGCAAGGGCTGGATGATGCTGATGAACTGCCTGTCGGTGGGCCGTTCGATCTCGCTGCCTGCGGTCGGCACTGGCGCAGCCAAGTTCACCAGCCTGGTGACCGGCCAATATGCCCAGGTGCGCGAGCAGTTCAATGTGCCGTTGTCCGCTTTCGAAGGTATCCAGGAGGCCCTGGCGCGCATCGGCGGCAACGCCTGGCTGATGGACAGCGCACGCATGCTCACCGCCAATGCGGTCGACCTGGGGGAAAAACCCTCGGTGCTGTCGGCGATCCTCAAGTACCACCTGACCGAGCGCGGCCGCGAGTGCATCAGCCACGCCATGGACGTGCACGGCGGCAAGGGCATCATCATGGGCCCGAACAACTACCTGGGCCGCAACTGGCAAGGCGCGCCGATTTTCATCACGGTAGAGGGCGCGAACATTCTCTCGCGCAACCTGATGATCTTTGGCCAGGGCGCGATTCGCTGCCACCCGTTCGTGCTCAAGGAAATGGCCCTGGCGGGTCGCGAAGACCATGATCAGGCGCTGAAGGAGTTCGACGGCCTGCTGATGCAACACATCGGTTTTGCCGTCAGCAACGCCGCCAGCACCCTGGTACTGAACCTCGGTATTGGCCACTTCGAGAAGGCGCCAGGCAATCGCCTGAGCCAGGGTTACTTCCGCGCCCTGAACCGCCAGGCTGCCGCGTTTGCCTTGCTGGCCGACTTGAGCATGATGTTGCTGGGGGGCGAATTGAAGCGTCGTGAACGCCTGTCGGCGCGCTTGGGGGATGTGCTCAGCCACATGTACCTGGCTTCCGCGGCGCTCAAGCGTTACCACGACCTGGATTCGCCGGACCACCTCGAACCGCTGTTCGCCTGGGCCATGGAAGAAAGCCTTGGCGAGTCGGAACGCGCACTGGATGAGCTGCTGAGCAACTTCCCGAACAAGGTGCTCGGTTGCCTGCTGCGGGTGATCGTGTTCCCGTTCGGGCGTCGCCACACCGGCCCTTCCGATGCATTGGACGCCGAAGTGGCCGCGGTGATCGGCCGCGCCAAAGGCGACCCGACCCTGGAAGAACTGTTGGCCGGCTGCTACCGCCCGCAATCGGCGGATGATCCGGTGGGCGCCCTGCAACACGCGTACGACCTGCTCGGCGCCAGCCATCCACTGCAGAAAAAGCTGCACGCCGCGCTGAAAAGCGGCCAGGTCAAGCCGACTGCCGGCGAACACGCGATTGATGCGGCGCTGCACGCCGGGGTGCTGCAACCGGCCGAAGCGCAAACCCTGCGTGAGGCCGAAGCGGCGCGGCGCAAGGTGATCGACGTGGATGATTTCAGCAAGGAAGAGCTGACCCAGGCAGAAGGTAAAGTCCGCTGAGTCGAGCGGTCATATAAATACGGGCGCGAGGGCTATATACTCTCGCGCCCGTTTTTGCTTTAGAGGACTTATCTCGTGTCCAACGTCGTTGCCGATCATCTCGTCTTGCTCGACCACTTGCGCAGCATCCTGGTTGCCGTCGGCGAAGCCGAACAGGTGCCCGAGGAAAGCCACGTTCTGTTTCTGGAGCGTTTCGACGAATTGCGCGCCCTGCTGCCGATCGACCCGCTCGAAAGCCAGTACCTGGGCCAGGACCTGATGAGTCAGGTCATCCTGCGTTACCCGCAAATTGCCCACTTGGTGCCTCGCGACCTGCTGTGGTTCTTCGGCGGCGATTGCCTGCACTTCATGCCGGACGAAGAACTGGACCTGTACCAGGCCCTGGAAGAACGTCGCTTTGAAGCCGAACAGAATGACGAGCCGTTCGACTGGAACCAGGAAAAGCAACTGCTGGCCATGCCGCAGGACCAGAGCAAGCACTGATTCGTGTGGGCGCTGGATTGCCTGCGATGGCATCAGCTCTGGTTGCCTCACAGGCTGAGTTGCCTGCATCGCAGGCAAGCCAGCGCCCACTTTTACCTGCGGCGCAGTGTAGGTTCGCGCGCCATGCACGCCACCAGATAATCAATAAACACCCGCAACTTCGGTGGCAGGTACCGCGTCGGCGAATGCAGCAACCACGCCTCGCCATGGTAGGACGCAATAAAATCCCACTCCGGCAACACCTGCACCAAACTCCCCGCCTCCAAAGCGTGCCGTGCCGTGAAATACGGCAAACTGCCAATTCCCACATGCTGCAACACCGCATCCAGCCGCACGCCGGTATGGTTCGCCGCATAACGCCCGCGTACACCCACCGTCACCGCCTTGCCGCCCTGGCGGAATTTCCAGCGCGAGTCGCCAGGGGTTTCACCAAGGTAGATGCAACTGTGTTCCAGCAAATCATGGGGATGTCTGGGCGTGCCGTGTTCGGCCAAATAGTGCGGCGTGGCGCACAGCAAATGTTCGATGGGCAATAACTGTCGGCCGACCAAGCCGGGTGGCGGGCTGTCGGTGATACGGATACTCAAATCGACATTGTCGTCTATCAGGTCCACGTGCCGGTCCTCAAGGATCAATTGCACATCGACCTTGGGGTAGCGCCGCAAGAACTCGGGCATATGCGGATGCACCACAAACCGGCCGACCGCCTTGGGCACGCTGACGCGCACCAGGCCTTCGGCTTCATGGTTGAACTGGCCACTGATTTCCATCACGGAACGCGCCGCGTTGACCATCTCCTGGCAACGCTTGAACACCTCCTCACCGCCTTCGCTCAGGCGCAATTTGCGCGTGGTGCGTTGCAGCAACCGTGTGGCAAGGGCGTGCTCCAGGCGCGAAATACTGCGGCTCACCGCCGAAGGTGAAACGCTCAGTTGGCGCGCCGCTTCGGAGAAACTGCCGGTCTCCACCACTTTGACGAAAATCGCCATTTCGCCCAGCAACGGCAAAGGAAGATTGATGCTCATGACGCACAGGTCCATTGATATTTGAATGGATTATCACCCATCTGCGCACTATTTATACTGCTCGCAGAACCCTGATGCGGATGTAGACCATGACCGAGCGCCTGTTTTTTACCCACGACCACCTGACCGCCGAACTCGACGTGCTGAGCTGCACGCCCCATGAGGACCAGTTTGCGGTCACGCTGCAGTCGACCATTTTTCATCCTCAAGGCGGTGGCCAACCCTTCGACACCGGGTGGCTCGGCGACAGCCAGGTGGTGCGCGTCATCCAGGAGGCCGATCGGGTGGTGCACTACGTGAATCAGCCTTTGGAACCCGGCCCGATCACCGCGCGGGTCGATGCGCAACGCCGCGCACTGCACACGCGGTTGCATTCTGCCGGCCATCTGATTGGGAATGTCGGTGAGAGCCTGGGATGGATGCCGATCAAGGCCCATCACTGGCCCGGTGAAGGCAAGATCACGTTTATTCGCGGGGAAGCCGCGCAAGCCATGGACGCAGAGACGATTCAAGCGCGTATCAACCAGTGGATCACCGCCGATTACCCACGGCATATGACCCTGGAAGACGGCACCCGCGAAGTCGGATTTGGCGAACTGCCTGCTTACGCCTGCGGCGGTACCCACGTGCAGGCGTTGAGTGAGTTGGGCCAAGTGACGATCCTGGCCCTGTCGGAGAAAAAAGGCGCGCTGTCGGTACGCTACGAAATCAACTGATACAACGCCCACGCCTCCTATGAAGCTGACCTTGTTGTGGTGACCGCCGTTATTGGGGATGAGTCCGACTATTGTGACGGTTACACCACTGTGGTGAGCGGGCTTGCCCCGCGCTGGGCTGCGAAGCAGCCC
>NZ_JBARTQ010000198.1:0-27909 GCF_049645325.1 Pseudomonas sp.
TCAAGGCCGGTCGCGAACGTCAACGCCAGCAAGGCCAGATCATCAGCCACTACGGCTACGACGATCAGAACCGCCTGCACGCCCACGCGGTTACGCAACAGGAATGCAGCCTCTACCAACGCCAATACGACTATGACAAAACCGGCAACCTCAGCCGAATCCTCGACACCCGCAAAGGCGAGCACCACTACAGCTACGACCCACTCGCCCGCCTGACCCGCGCCGAACACTCGCAAGACGTGCAAGAACGCTTCGGTCACGACCCGGCGGGCAACCTGCTGATGCAGGATCGTCCGGGGCCGGACATTGTTGCAGGGAACCGATTGGTGATCCAAGGCGATCACCATTATGACTACGACGCCTTCGGCAACCTGATCCGCGAGCGGCGCGGCAAGGAACATCGGCTAGTCACCGAATACCGCTACGACTGCCAGCATCGGCTGATCGGCCTCACCCAACCCAACGGGCAAACCGCCAGCTATCGCTATGACCCGTTTGGGCGACGCATCAGCAAAACCGTTGACGGCATAACGACGGAGTTTTTCTGGCAAGGCGACAAGCTGATTGCCGAGCACCACGCGGATCGTCACCGAAGCTATATCTACGAACCAGACAGCTTCCGGCCGCTGGTACTGCTGGAAGGATTCGGCCCAAAAGACACCAAGCCATTCCATTACCAACTCGACCACCTCGGCACACCACAAGAACTCACCAACCCCGACGGCGAAATCGTCTGGTCAGCACACTACCGCGCCTACGGAGAAATCAGCCGCCTCGACGTAGGTAAAATCGAAAACCCGCTGCGCTTCCAGGGCCAATATTTCGACCAGGAAAGCGGGCTGCACTACAACCGCCATCGCTACTACAATCCGGATATTGGTCGTTACCTGACACCCGACCCGGTGAAATTGGCCGGTGGGATCAATGCGTACCGGTACGTGCCCAATCCGATCGGGTGGGTGGATCCGCTAGGGCTAGCTTGTGCGTCTGCAGATTGTCCGCAAGTACGCCCCGCGAATAGCTGGAAGTTTAATCCCGATGTCGATCTGGACTGGAGCAAGCAAAAAGGCAACAGCTACGAGCAAATGCGTATGGGCCTTGATGAAGCCTTTCGCAGAACAGGCATACTCAAGGATGAATACAACGTATCCAAATGGGGTAAAGACCAATATGGAAAGTCATTTCCAACAGAATGGCGCGTAGAGAAGGGACTAAATAGAGGAGCCGAAGTAAATATCGATGATCCTATGCTTGTACCAAGCAAAGAAGGTCCGAAATCACCTCATATTGGCTATCAAACACCCGGAAAAAGGTCTGGGGGAGGGGCAAAAAGAGGCCACATACTCCTAGAACTGGTTCCCATTAGTCGATCAAAAATAGGTATTCCATAATGAACTACTTAGAAAAGGAGATAGACACCGCCCTCGCAACGCTGGAGCTTGAATCCATCAAGCTGGGGACGGAAGAACTCACAGCGTTGATTGTTGCGCTGACAAAAAAATTCTTTACATCAGAAAGCACCTTCCTAAACCCCATGGAGTTGAACGATAAAAGCTCAGAGCACAACGCTGATTTTTGGAAAGAATTACCGCACCGAATTCATAAAAAAGATCTGACGCTGCTGGTTTTCGACTCACAGTACATAGCTTGGAAAATTGAAAATGCGCAATCCCTTGGGTCTATTTTAGGGGAAACAACTGGATACCCTTTTTGGATAACCGATCGCGAACTCACTTTTCTTGTACATATGGATGACCATGACTGTGTAATCTGGGCTTGAGCGTTACACTCCATAAATGACCCTCTATTGCCCCTATAGCCATCCCCAATTCGCCGCCCCGCCCACCCCCACCTAAACTCTGCCCATAGCGTTTCAACGGAAAGAGGATTCATCATCATGGGCAAACGTCACCCCAATCTCCCCGCCTGGCAATGGCGCAGCTACCCACAAAACCACCAGCACCCGACCAACCTGGCGTTGCACCTGATCGCCGTGCCGTTATTTATCATCGGGTTTTTGTTGATTGTTTCCGGTGTGTTCAGCCTGAGCCTGGCCAGTTTCGCCGTGGGCGTGGTGGGCATCCTCGCGGGCTTGGCGTTGCAGCGTCATGGCCACAGCCTGGAAGCCCAGACCAGTGAGCCGTTTAGTGATCGCACAGATGCAGTGCAACGCCTGGTGGTCGAGCAGTTTGTGACCTTTCCACGTTTCGTATTGAGCGGTGGCTGGTGGCGCGCCTGGCGTCAGCGCCACCGTCACTGAGGATCAGGCGAAGACCACCACGGTCTGGCGGCTGATGGCGATCAATTCGCCAGTCGGGCTCCACAATGCCGCAGCGGCGTGGCCGTAGCCGTCGCGGGCGTGTTCGATGTTGACGTAGTACTGACACCAGTCGAGGGTGGTCAGGTCCTGCAGGGGCTGGATGAACTCAATGGTCCAGGTCAATGTGCTGCCCGGTGCCGGCTTTGTCAGGTGTGGCAGCAAGGCCGGTGGCCAGGCGTCGACCAGCGCGAGGATGTGCGACTCGGTCAGTGGCTCCTCCTTCACATCCCCACGAAGGCGCACCCAACCGCCCATATCGCGGGATTTATTGCCGGTGAACGGCAGCCCGCCGACACTCCAACGCATCGCCACATGTTTCATGAACTCAGGCGTGACGCCCTTGATGTAGGGCAGTTCCTGACACTCATCCCAGTGTTTGAACGTGGGCGGCTTTTCGCTGGCCACTTCAATTTCAGATTCACGGGCAGCGCCGAAGCTGGCCTGTACCAACGTCGCCACTTCACCGCTCTGCACCACGCGGCCGAGCAATTGGCTGACGGCCTTGCCTTCGCGCAGCACTTCGACTTGGTAACTGGCAGGTACATCCGGTGCAACCGGGCCAACAAAGGTGATCGCCAACGAGCGCAACGGCCGGCCGGCCGGCACCTGGGCGCGCAGGGCTTCGTATTGCAACGCGGCCACCAAGCCGCCAAAGGTCGCGCGGCCTTGGGCCCATTCGGCGGGAATGGTGACATCCAACGGGTTGCTTCGGGCAGCGTCGAGCAAATCACAGAAGCGCATGGCGACCTCACATCAAGGAAACAGATGCAGGGATCTTAACCACCGGGGCGGCAAGGTACAGCGCCTATTCCGGCCAAAAACCGGACCGGCTTAGAAACAAGCCTTGCCGAGTTTGTCCAACACCCGATCCGCCTGCCTTTCGGCCTGGCCCATGGTGCGATGCCATACCGCAACACATGGTTGTAAATCCGCTTGCTGCTCGGCCTGGGCCAGCCATTGCCAGCAATCGTGCCAATCGCCCAGCGCGCCTTGGGCTTTCTTCAAGTGCGACATGGCTTTTGCGGGGAGCTTGTCCAGCTCGGGGTACGCTTCGGCCGCGTAGCGTACGCGCTTGATCAACAAGCGCAGGCGATGGCGATCGTGGCTTGGATTCTTGAGGGTGTGATCGAGTGTGTGCCATTGCTTGGCCAGGCGTTTTTCAATGCGCGGGCGCAGGCCCTTGAGCAACTTCTGGTGCTGAGAGGCACGGATAAACCGTGGGAATGCATCCAGAATCAACAACAGGTGCGCCAACTCAGGACCTTGTGCTACCTGGCGATAGGCGTCAGGTTGCAGGCGCAGGCGACGGTCCGCCGCTTCGTGATACCCCTGCTGGTGCAAATACGCCGCCAGCACCTCACGGTCACGTAGCGGCGTGGTCAATTGGCCAACCGTGCGGGCGGCCAATTCAAGTTGCTCCACACCGGGCAGCCCGCGTAAAGGACGCAACAAACTGCGCAAGCGCCGCACGGTCGTGCGCAGATCGTGCAAGGCTTCATCGTCGGTAACGGCGGCGAGGCGAGCCTGGCAGCTCAGTAACCCTACTTCCAGGCCAATGACCTGAGCGACTAACTGATCAACCAAAGCTGACATCCCTTCCTCCCCTGACGATGAAAATCCCTGCCCGCCGCTAAGCATTAACGCCCGGCGCGCGACTCACGAATATAGAACCGCGCTTTCTCGGCCTTGTTGGAGCAGCCTTCAAACGCTTCGAATTGCTGTTGGGTCTTGGCGCCAGTCAACAGAGACAGGGCCTTGGAGTAGCTCACGGTACCGGCAAACCCTTCGGCTTTGGCCAGGTCCAGTTCGTGCCACGCGGCATCCAGTTGCGTGCCACAGCTGTCGCGGTATGCGGTTTTCCCGGCACATCCGGCCAGGGCCAACACGATCACAGGCACACACATCCAGGCTTTCATCGATGACACCTCAAATAAAGAAAAACAGTCGTAGGGTGTAGACGTTGCCTACAAGGAAAAGTGCCTTGTCAGGCAGCCTCAAATCCAAAGCGCCTATCGCCAAAGCATACCCGAGCACCGCGGCTACCCTGGAAAAATATTCCACACCCCGCGAAGATTGAAGCAGCCCCCTCAATGGGTGCATTGTGGGCACCTGCTTTGGGAAGGACATCGACCATGAACAAACGAGTTGCCCTGGTGCTGGGCTCGGGCGGCGCCCGGGGTTACGCGCACATTGGCGTGATCGAGGAAATCGAACGGCGCGGCTACGACATCGCCTGCATCGCCGGTTGTTCCATGGGCGCCGTGGTGGGCGGAATCTACGCCGCCGGCAAGCTGGACGAGTACCGCAACTGGATCGAAAGCCTCGACTACCTGGACGTGCTGCGACTGGTGGATGTGAGCTTTCGCTTGGGCGCGATCCGTGGCGAAAAGGTCTTTGGGCAAATCCGCAAGATCGTCGGCGAGATCAATATCGAAGAGCTGCGCATTCCCTACACCGCCGTGGCCACTGACCTTACCAACCAGCAGGAAATCTGGTTTCAGGAAGGCTGCCTACACCAGGCCATGCGCGCATCGGCGGCGATTCCCAGCCTGTTCACACCGGTGATGCAGGGCAACCGCATGCTGGTCGACGGCGGTCTGCTCAACCCGCTGCCCATCGTGCCAGTGGTGTCGAGCCATTGCGATTTGATCATCGCCGTCAACCTCAACGCCACCAACCAGAAGCACTACCAGTTGCCGGTGATCCAGCGCCCACCCGCGTTCAAAAGCCGTTTCAACAGCCTGGCGAAATCCCTGGGCTCGCACCTGCCGTTTCGACGCAAGCAAGCTGAACAGTTGATGAAGCTGGAGCAGGAGGCCTTGCAGGCCCAGGCCGCTGAGATCAACCCCTGGCTGGACTCGGCCGAGCCGGAAGCCCAACAGCCTGCCGCCGCGCCGGAAAAGGACGGTGCACCGAAGTCGGCGACCGGCTCGTTCATCATCGACAACGTCGGGCCGGCGTCGCTGCTGGACTTGATCAACCAGAGTTTCGAGGTGATGCAGACGTCACTGGCGCAATACAAGATTGCCGGTTACCCGCCGGACGTGTTGATCAACGTGCCGAAACGGGTGTGCCGTTTTTTCGAGTTCTACAAGGCGCCGGAATTGATCGCGCTGGGGCGTGAAATTGCACGTGACACGTTGGACCGCTATGAGAGTGAGCAGCGCTGAGAGAGTAGATGCGGCGGGTGGCACCATCACAGGCAAGCCAGCGATGGCGCCGGGCCGGACACCCACAACCCTCCCGACTCATGCATTCATCAACCGATACCCCACCCCCGCCTCGGTCACGATAAACCGTGGCTGAGTCGGATCATCCGCCAGCTTTTGGCGCAGATGGCCGACCACGATGCGCAAGTAGTGGCTGTCCTCGGTATGGGTCGGCCCCCAAATATCCTTGAGCAACTGTTGCTGGGTTATCACCCGCCCCGGATGCCGTGCCAGTTGCGCCAGCACCGCGTATTCCTTGCGGGTCAGCGCCACCTCGGCGCCGTCCAGCAATACCCGCCGATAGGCCAGGTCCACAGTCAACGGGCCGAAACTCAAGGCGGCCTCCTGTGCCTCCCCCGCCGGGGCTTGGCGCAGTAACGCGCGCACACGGGCGAGAAACTCCTGGATACCAAACGGCTTGGTCACGTAGTCATTGGCGCCGCCGTCCAGGGCTTCAACCTTCTGCACCTCGCTGGCGCGCACCGACAACACCAGCACCGGCACTGTCGACCACTCGCGAAACTCGCGCAGCACTTGCTGGCCGTCCATGTCGGGCAGGCCGAGGTCGAGCACCAGCAAGTCCGGTTTGCTCAGCGCCGCCTGGGCCAGGCCTTCGTTGCCGGTGCCGGCCTCGATCACCTTGTAGCCCTGGGAGGCCAGGCTGATGCGCAAGAATTTGCGGATCTGCGGTTCGTCATCAATGACCAAAATCGTTGCGGTCTGGCTCATGGTGTCCAATCAAAATCCGTGGAGAAAAGAGGGTAGCTCAAGGCTCGCGTTCCAGGCCAGGTTGCGTGGGCAACGGCAGGAACAAGGTGATGCAGGTTCCCCGCCCGTCAATGCCGTCAGCGACGCTGATATGCCCGCCATGCGCGCCGACCATGCCCTGACAAATCGCCAGCCCCAGGCCGGTGCCCTGACCACCTCGGTCACCGCGGGCGGCGGTGTAGAACATGTCGAAAATCTTTGCGCGCTCTTCTTCGGGAATCCCCGGCCCCTCATCGGCCACCGCGAAAAACAGCTGGTCGTTGGTCACGCCGGCGCTCACCGCCAAGCGGCCTTGGGACGGCGAGAAACGCGCGGCGTTTTCCAGCACATTGACCAAGGCTTGCTCGATCAACGCCGCGTGTACATACAGCAACGGCAATTCAGGCGGCACATCGGTACTCACCTGCAAAGGCGCCAGCACTGCGCGCAGACGGCCCAGGGCACTGCCGACGATATCACCCGGCGAGACCCAGTCCCGCGCCAGCTTCAGGGCCCCGTGGCCCAGGCGCGTCATGTCCAGCAGGTTCTGGATGTAGCGGTCGAGGCGTTCAGCTTCATCGCGGGTGCCTTCAAGCAATTCGCGACGATCCTCCAACGGGATGGCTTCGCCGAGGGCCAGCAGGCTGTCGATGCTGCCACGCATGGAGGTCAGCGGTGTGCGCAAATCGTGCGATACCGAGGCGAGCAAGGCACTGCGCAGTTGCTCGGTTTCGCCGTGCAGGCGCGCGGACTCCAGCTCCTGCGCCAACTGGGCGCGTGCCAGGGCCTGGGCCAGCGGCTGGCTCAACGCGGTGAGCAAACGGCGACGTTGACCACTCAGTTCCAGTCCCGGTTTAGGGCTGACGCCGAGCAAGCCCAGCGGCCCCTCCTCGCCCGACAGCGGCCACCACCACCAGCGCCCGAACGGCAAGGTGCCGGTGCCCATGCCGGCCGGTTGATCATGTTGCCAGGCCCAGTCGGCAGCAGCGCGCTCGGCTTCAGTGAGGTTCAGCGCAGCGCCCGTCTCGACGGTCCAGCCGCCCTGCCCGTCACGGTTGAGCAGGCACAGGTCGAGGTCGCTCCAGCCTTGCAGATGATGAGCCGCGGCGCTGACCACCGCCTGGCGATCCGTGGCGGCGGTGAGTTTGCGCGACAGGTCGAGCAGTTCGCTGGTTTCTTCCTGTGTGTCGCGCAATGCCTGCAACTGCCGACGCTGGCGCGCGGCGAGGTTGCCGGTCAGCGCCGCCATCAGCAGGAAGAACAACAGGGTCAACACATCCTCCTCGCGCTGGATGGCAAAGGAGAAATTCGGTGGAATAAACAGGAAGTCGTACGTCAGGAACGACAGCGCCGCACACACCAGTGACGGGCCCAGGCTGCTGCGCACCGCCACCAGCAACACCGCCGCAAGAAATACCAACGAAATATTCGGCAACGGCAACACACTGGCGACCGCCCAGGCCACTGCCGCCGCCACTATCGTCGCCACCACCGCCAGGCCGTAATCAAACCACACCAGCCCGCGTACATCCGGCAGGCGTGGTGGCGCGGGGATGTCGTCGCTGTCGAGGACGTTGATTTCCAGCCCGCGCGCATTGCGCAGCAGGCGCGCCGCCAGACCACCACCGAACAGCCGGCGCCGCCAACGCATCCGCGACTGCCCCACCAACAGCAGGCTTGCGCGGCGTTCGGCGGCATGCTGGATCAGCGTCTTCGCCACCTCGCCAGCGCGCAGCAACACCACTTCCCCGCCCAGCCGCTCAGCCAGTTGCTGGGCATTTTGCAGACGCAGGCGCGACTGCTCATCCCGCGCGCGGCCGTTATCGATATGCACCAGGCTCCAGGGCAAATGCCGACGCTGGGCCACACGGCTGGCGTGGCGTACCAGGCGTTCGGCCTGCGCGTCGCCATCCACCCCGACCAGCAAACGACCGCGCACCGCTGGCGCGGCCTGGCCGAGCTGGCGGTAACCCTGGGCCAAGTCGTCATCGACGTGGGCGGCGGCAGTCTGCATCGCCAGCTCGCGCAAGGCCATCAGGTTGGTCTGGGTGAAAAACGCGTCGATGGCCGCACGGGCCTGCTCCGGTACATACACCTTGCCGTCGCGCAGGCGCTCCAGCAGTTCGCGCGACGGCAGGTCGATCAGCAGCAGCTCGTCGGCCTCTTGCAGCACCCAGTCCGGCAAGGTTTCACGCACCTGCACGCCAGTGATCCCGCGCACCTGGTCATTCAGGCTTTCGAGGTGCTGGACGTTTACGGTGGTAAACACATTGATGCCGGCGGCGAGCAGTTCCTGGATGTCTTGCCAGCGCTTTTCATGGCGGCTGCCGGGGGCGTTGCTGTGGGCCAGTTCGTCGACCAGCACCAGCTTGGGCTTGGCGGCGAGCAGGCCGTCGAGGTCCATTTCTTCGAGCATCACGCCGCGGTATTCGCTGCGCAGCAACGGTTGCTGCGGCAAGCCGCTGAGCAAGGCTTCGGTCTCGGCGCGGCCATGGGTTTCAACCACACCGGCGATCAGGCGCACGCCCTGGCGCAACTGGGTGTGGGCGGCCTGGAGCATGGCGTAGGTCTTGCCCACGCCCGGTGCGGCGCCGAGGAAGACTTTGAGCCGGCCACGGCCGTCCCGTGGCAGATCGGCTAACAAGGCATCGGCGCGGCCGGAGTCGCTCATGCTTAACGGTTCCTTCAGGTATTTGTTTGGAGTCTTTCAGGCCGTCATCGCGGGCAAGCCCGGCTCCCACATTTGGAATGCATTTCCCTGTGGGAGCGGGGCTTGCTCAACTGCCTACAGCTTTTCCAGGGCCATGTTCAGCGCCAGCACATTCACCACGGGCGGCCCCACCAGCGGGCTTTCGATATGCTCGTCCAGCAAGCGTTGCAGTGTAGACACCGGCACATTCCGTGCGGCCGCCACCCGCGCCAGTTGATAGGCAATCGCCTGCGGTGGCAAGTGTGGATCAAGACCGCTGCCGGAGGTAGTCAGCGATACCAAAGGCACCGGGCCCTGGCCTGGGACAAGTTGTTTATTCGCGTCATCAAAGATGCGCGTCGCCAACGCCGGGTTGCTTGGGCCAAGGTTGCTGGCGCTGCTGGACACCGTTGCAAATGCACCGGCGGACGGACGTGGGTGGAACCAGTTGTCGCCGGTAAAATCCTGGGCGATCAGGCTGGAGCCTCGCACCTTGCCGTCGGCATCACGCACCAGGCTGCCGTTGGCCTGGTCCGGGAAGGCAACTTGTGCGACGCCCGTGACCACCAGCGGGTAGGCGACGCCGGTGATCAGGGTCATGAGAACCAGCAGGCTCAGGGCCGGGCGGATCATGGTGAACATTTCGAATTCCTCAATGGAGTCATTGCAGCCTGTGGGCACCAGCCTGGCGCCCACAGGAATCGGGTCAGACCAGGTGCAGCGCCGTCAGCAGCATGTCGATAGCCTTGATGCCCACGAAAGGCACCAGAAGCCCGCCCAGCCCGTAGATCAGCAGGTTGCGACGCAGTAACGCCGCCGCACTTGCTGCCTGCACACGCACACCGCGCAGCGCCAGGGGAATCAGCACCACGATGATCAGGGCGTTGAACACGATGGCCGACAGGATCGCGCTTTGCGGGCTCTGCAAGTGCATCACGTTGAGCACGCCCAGTTGCGGGTAGATCGAGGCGAACAGCGCCGGCAGGATCGCGAAGTACTTGGCCACGTCGTTGGCGATGGAAAAGGTCGTCAGCGCGCCACGGGTCACCAGCAATTCCTTGCCGATCTGCACCACGTCCAGCAGCTTGGTGGGGTCGCTGTCGAGGTCGACCATGTTGGCCGCTTCACGGGCGGCCTGGGTGCCGTCGTTCATGGCCATGCCGACGTCAGCCTGGGCCAGCGCCGGGGCGTCGTTGGCGCCGTCGCCGCACATGGCAACCAGGCGACCGTCGTTCTGCTCGTGGCGGATGCGTGCGAGTTTTTTCTCCGGAGTGGCCTCAGCCAGCACGTCATCCACACCGGCTTCAGCAGCAATCGCAGCTGCGGTCAGCGGGTTGTCGCCGGTCACCATCACGGTGCGGATCCCCAACTTGCGCAGTTCGGCGAAACGCTCGCGAATACCGGGTTTGACCACGTCCTTGAGGTGGATCGCACCGAGCAATTTACCGTCGGCGCACACCAGCAACGGGGTGCCACCGCTTTGCGCAATCTTGTCGATTTCGCGCGAGAGAGCCGGTTGCAGGTCGCGACGTTGTTGACCGATAAACGCCAGCAGCGAATCGACGGCGCCTTTACGGAATACACGGCCTTCGTAGTCGACACCGGACAGACGCGTTTCCGCACTGAAGGGCACCGAGGTCAGTTGATCCAGGGTCGGCTCGGCCTGTGGGTGCAAGGCTCGCAGGTATTCAACGATGGATTTACCTTCCGCCGTATCGTCCGCCAGTGACGCCAGCAGCGCGCCTTCGGCCAGGTCTCGACCGCTGACGCCAGGCGCCGCGATCACCGCCGCGCAACGGCGGTTACCGAAGGTGATGGTGCCGGTTTTGTCCAGCAGCAACACATGCACGTCCCCTGCGGCTTCCACGGCGCGACCCGACTTGGCGATCACATTGAGGCGCACCAGGCGGTCCATGCCGGCAATACCAATGGCTGACAACAAGCCGCCGATGGTCGTAGGAATCAGCGTCACCAACAGTGCGACCAGGAACACCAGCGGCAAGCTGCCATTGGCGAAGTGGGCGAACGGCTGCAGGGTCACCACCACCAGCAGGAAGATCAGGGTCAAGCCGATCAGCAGGATATCCAGCGCGACTTCGTTGGGGGTTTTCTGGCGCTTGGCGCCTTCCACCAGGGCGATCATGCGGTCCAGCGTGGATTCGCCCGGGTTGACGGTGATGCGGATCAGCAACCAGTCCGACACCAGGCGGGTGTTGCCGGTGACGGCCGAACGGTCGCCGCCGGACTCACGAATGACCGGCGCGGATTCACCCGTGATCGCCGCTTCGTTAACTGCCGCAATCCCTTCGATGACTTCGCCGTCGCCGGGGATCATTTCCCCGGCGGCGACGCGCACCACATCACCCTTACGCAGGCTGGTGGCCGGCACGACCTTGAAGCTGCCGTCGGCTTCCTTGCGGCGCGCACTCAGGCCTTCACTGCCGGCCTTGAGGCTGTCGGCACGCGCCTTGCCACGGCCTTCGGCCAAGGCTTCGGCGAAGTTGGCGAACAGCACGGTGAACCACAGCCACACGGCGATCTGCACGGCAACGAAGGTCGGCACGGCGGTGTCGGGCACGAAGCACAACGCGGTGGTGAGGATGGCGGTCAGTTCGACCACCAGCATCACCGGCGAGCGTTGCAGCTGACGCGGGTCCAGCTTGACGAAAGCCTGGACCAGCGCCGGGCGCCACAGGGCAGAGATGGCGGTTTTGGCGGGTTCCTGGGTGGTCACAGGGGCCGCATTTTTTGCAGGCATATTCATTTTCATATCCCCTTAGAAGCCCATGCTCAGGTGTTCAGCGATGGGACCTAACGCCAGTGTGGGCAGGAAAGTCAGGCCGCCCACCAGCAAAATGGTCACGGTCAACAGGGTCACGAACAGCGGGCCATGGGTCGGGAAGCTGTTCTGGCCGATCGGTGCGGTTTTCTTCATCGCCAGGCTGCCGGCCAGGGCCAGTACCGGGAGGATGTAACCGAAGCGACCGATCAACATGCCCAGGCCGAGCATCAGGTTGTGGAACGGCGTATTGGCGCTGAAACCACCGAACGCCGAGCCGTTGTTGGCGCTGGCCGAGGTGTAGGCATAGAGCAGCTGGCTGAAGCCGTGGGGGCCAGGGTTGCTGATGGCACCGGCCGGGCCCGGCAGGCTGGCGGCGATGGCGCCGAGCACCAGCACGCCAACCGGCATCACCAGCAAGGTCACCACCAACAGTTGCACTTCCTTGGCCTGGAGCTTCTTGCCCAGGTATTCCGGGGTGCGGCCAATCATCAGGCCGGCGAGGAACACGGCGATCAACACGTTAAGCAACATGCCGTACATGCCGGCGCCGACGCCGCCGAAGATCACCTCGCCGACCATCATGTTGACCAGCGCGACCATACCGCTGAGAGGATTGAGGCTGTCTTGCATGCCATTGACCGAACCGTTGGAGGCTGCGGTGGTGGTCACCGACCACAGCACAGTGCCGGTGGTGCCGAAGCGCGCTTCCTTGCCTTCCAGCGGCGCGGTTTGCTCAACGGCCGGGTTGTTCAGGGTTGGGTTGGGCTGGTATTCGGCCCACAGCGAGGTCGCGCCACCGATCAGGAACAGGGCCAGCATGCAACCGAGGATGGCCCGGCTCTGACGCAGGTCCTTCACGTAGTGACCGAAGGTGAAGACCAGCGCCACCGGGATCAGGATGATCGCCGACAGTTCGAACAGGTTGGCCCAGGCAGTCGGGTCCTCAAACGGGTGCGCCGAGTTGACGCCGAAGAAGCCGCCGCCGTTGGTGCCCAATTGCTTGATTGCAATCTGACTGGCCGCCGGGCCCAGTGGGATGACCTGGTCAACGCCTTGCATCGTCACCGCGCTCACATAGTGAGCAAAGGTTTGCGGCACACCCTGCCAGACCAGGAACAACGCGAACACCAGACACATCGGCAGCAGGCCGTAGAGGGTGGCGCGGGTCATGTCGACCCAGAAGTTGCCCAATGTCTTGGTGGATTTGCGACCAATCCCGCGGCACAAAGCGACCAGGACTGCGAGGCCCGTGGCGGCGCTGACGAAGTTCTGCACGGTCAGGCCGGCCATCTGGCTGAGGTAGCTCAGCGAGGCTTCACCGCTGTAGTTCTGCCAGTTGGTGTTGGTCATGAAACTGACCGCGGTGTTGAAAGCCAGTGTCCATTCCTGGCCCGGCAATTTCTGCGGGTTCAGTGGGAGATATTCCTGGAACAGCAGGATCGCGAACAGCAGTACAAAGCCGGCAAGGTTGAATGCCAGCAATGCCAGCATGTATTTCTGCCAGCTCTGCTCCTGATCCTCATCCACGCCCGACAAGCGATAGCACGCGCGCTCGACGGGGCCCAACACTGGCGTCAACCACGTGCGTTGGCCTTCCATCACCTTGTAGTAGAACCGCCCCAGGAACGGTGCCGGCACCAGCACCACGGCAAAGAAGGCGATGATCAGCCAATAGTCATAACTGTGCATAGCCTGCTCCTAGTTCCGATCCGCGCGTAACAGCGCAACCAGCAGATAAATGAACAGTGCCACGGCCAATAGCAGTGACACCCCGTCCAGAACGCTCATGGAAGTCTCTCCGTTTTGCGGCGATTGCCGCGTGTAGGGCAATTGTCGGCAGGAGTGGCGTAAAGGAACGAGAGCGAGGGTGCGTGCGGGGCGTAAAGACGGCGTAAAGAGTGGGTTTATGCGGGGTTTACAGCGGCATTTTTCGCGGCGGGTGCGGCCCCCTTGCGGGCCAGCCCGGCTCCCACCTTTGGATCGGAGCTATCCCAGGCACCTCGCTCGCTGTGGGCGCCGGGCTTGCCCGCGATGGCGTCGGCCGAGTCACCACCGCCCCCATCTGGTGCATTGACGGAAAATTTCAAACGCCAAACCATCCCCCCAACGACAGCCGCGCGGCTTTACGACAATGATTCTCAGGCTGGCATGGCCGCTGCAACACCTTGAATCATTCAAAACCGTTCAGGGAGAGCAACACGATGAACACACAACTCAAACCCACTTTGGGCACCTTGCATTTGTGGGGCATTGCCGTCGGGCTGGTGATTTCCGGTGAATACTTTGGCTGGAGCTATGGCTGGGGCGTGGCCGGCACCTTGGGCTTTTTGGTGACCTCGTTGATGGTCGCCGCCATGTACACCTGCTTTATCTTCAGTTTCACCGAGCTGACGACGGCGATTCCCCATGCAGGGGGGCCCTTTGCCTACAGCCGCCGCGCCTTTGGAGAAAAAGGCGGGTTGATCGCCGGCCTGGCGACGCTGATCGAATTTGTCTTCGCGCCACCCGCCATTGCCTTGGCCATCGGGGCTTACCTGAATGTGCAGTTTCCGGCACTGGACCCCAAGCACGCGGCGGTGGGCGCCTACATTGTGTTCATGGGCCTTAACATTCTCGGCGTGAAACTCGCGGCCACCTTCGAGCTGGTGGTGTGCGTGCTCGCCGTCGCCGAACTGCTGGTGTTCATGGGCGTGGTCGCGCCGGCGTTCAGTTTCAGCAACTTCGCCCTGAATGGCTGGGCTGGCTCCGACACCTTTGGCGCACCCGCCATCGCAGGGATGTTTGCGGCCATTCCTTTCGCCATCTGGTTCTTCCTCGCAATCGAAGGCGCGGCCATGGCCGCCGAAGAAGCGATAGACCCCAAGCGCACCATTCCAAAGGCCTACATCAGCGGCATCCTGACCCTGGTAGTCCTGGCCATGGGCGTGATGTTCTTCGCTGGCGGCGTGGGCGACTGGCGCACGCTGTCGAACATCAACGACCCGCTGCCGCAAGCCATGAAAACCGTGGTGGGCGACAGCTCCGGCTGGCTGCACATGCTGGTGTGGATCGGTTTGTTCGGCCTGGTGGCCAGTTTCCACGGCATCATCCTGGGCTACTCGCGCCAGTTCTTCGCCCTCGCCCGCGCCGGTTATCTGCCGTCGTTCCTGGCCAAACTGTCGCGTTTTCAAACGCCGCACCGGGCAATCATCGCTGGCGGCGTGGTCGGTATTGCCGCCATCTACAGCGACGGTTTGATCAACCTGGGCGGCATGACACTCACCGCAGCAATGATCACCATGGCCGTGTTCGGTGCCATCGTCATGTACATCATGAGCATGCTCAGCCTGTTCAAACTGCGTAAGACCGAACCGCTGCTGGAGCGCACCTTCCGCGCACCGGGTTATCCGATCGTACCCGGCATCGCGCTGGTACTGGCCGTGGTGTGCCTGGTGGCGATGGCCTGGTTCAACACGCTGATCGGCCTGATCTTCCTGGGCTTTATGGCGGTAGGCTTCATCTACTTCCAGTTGACTGCGCAAGACCGTGCCGATGCGCCGGCAGATGCGATGCTGACAGGGCTGTGAGGTTAATGAGGCGGAACAGGCCTACACTGAACTACTGAGAAAGCCTGTTACTCAAAGCCGTTATTACCGTGGGAAAATTCTCCCACGGCAATCCGTCTCAAGGAGCGCCTTATGCCGTGGTATGCATGGTTGATTTTAGTGGTAGCGATCGGATCGATCGTCGGTGGGCTGATGATGCTGCGTGACAGCGCCAACAAGGTGGAACTCACCGACGAACAACGCAAGCGCGTGGCCGAGCGCAATGCCCAGGCAGACTCCAAGGACGCGCAGGATCGCTAGGCAGGTTTATTCCCACGCCGCCTTGGCAATGTGCAAACCGTGCTGCCCCTTGTAGGCAGCACGTTCCGGCTGGCTCCAGCCACTGAGCAATTCATCCTCCAACCTGTAGATCTCGACGCCCAGCGGACGGCACACCGTCAGCGGGTCCTGCGCATCCGGCCCCCACATCGGCAGCGACAGGTCCCCGCCGGGGCAGGTCGACAGCGCGCAGAGCAAATCAATCTCGGCGAAAAACTCCAGGTAGTCGCCCTTTTGCGCCGGGCAGGCTTTCATGAAGTACATGTCGTCGTGATTGAGGCCGGTGCATTGGAAAATGTTCAGCACGTCGTGTACGTCGAATTCCGTCAGACCGTGGGCCAGCACGGCGCGGGTCAGGTTTGAGTGGCAGTGATGGTGGAAGTCTTCCCCCGTCAGCATGCGATTCACATAAGGATCGCAGCGCGTGCCGAGCAGGTCGTGCAGGCGCCCGCCGTGCTCATCAATGCCGTAGCTGGCCAGGCTGTCATCGGTAATCGTCACCAGCGGTCGCAGAAAGGGCAGGTTTGACCACAAGCGGTCATGGGTGCTGACGTGCGCACCCTGCAATTGGCGCGTGCGCGCAGCCCACAGACGTTCGCGCGGGTCATTGGCGTTCCACACGTTAAAGTCGCCGACCTGCGGGCCCACCGGGGTTGTCACACGGAACACATGCCCGGCCGGCACCTTCCATGCCCTGCCCGTGCGAATCGGCACTTCGAATTGCTCGATCAGCGTGCGCTGGTCAGCCCGGTCACGAATCCGCTCGTAGAACGCCGTGTCGACCTGCAACGCCGAGCCTTTACTGACCTGGTAAGCCGCTGGGTAGTCTTTGTACATGGGGCAATCCTCCATCAGGGGTGGTCAAACAGAGCCAACGAAAGGCGTAGCGAATCGTGCAGGTACAGGCTCATTGCCTCCTGCGCCGCGCGCTTGTTACCGTCGGCCAGCAGAGCGTAAATCTCACGGTCGCGTTCCAGCCAGGGCGACTGGAATCGCTGCTCATCGGGCGCTGCGCAAAACACCAGGCGCAATTGAGCAATGACCTGGGCGAAAAACTCATCGAACAGTGGGCTGCGCATCAACCCGACAATCTGCTGGTGAAACACCAGGCTGTGGGTCGCCACGGCACGCCAGTCTTCACGTTCCCGGGCCAGCGTGGTGGCATCAATGGCGTTTTGCATACGCTCGGCCTGATCCTCTGTCAGCGCGCCGCTCTGGGCGATAGCCTGCAATTCGAGGGTGCGCCGTACGACGAACAGATCGCGCACCTCTTCACGCGCCAATCGCCGGACCATCACGCCTTTGTTGCGCACATAACGTGTCAGCCCTTCTTGGCCCAGGCGATGCAGGGCTTCGCGGATCGTGTTGCGCGAGGCGTTGTACGCCTTCACCAGGTCAGCTTCGACCAGCGCCATGCCGGGCAGTAAACGCCCGCCGATGATGTCGGCACGTAACTCCAGTGCAATCTGGTCTGCCAACGACAAAGTCAGTGTCATCATCACCTTCCGATTGTTGAACAATCACTGAAGCAAACGTAATCACTTTCCATGCCAACGCATCTCGCCGTTGCCTCGATGGGTAAAAAGAGCCAACTCCGCTAATATCCCCGCACGTTCCCGAGGCACTCCTATGCGTTACTCACAACACCACAAAGCTCAAACCCATCAGCGCATCATCAAGGAAGCCTCCGTACGCTTTCGCCGTGACGGCATTGGCGCCACTGGCTTGCAGCCACTGATGAAGGCGCTGGACCTGACGCACGGTGGGTTCTACGCGCATTTCAAGTCCAAGGATGAACTAGTGGAAAAGGCCTTGCAGGCGGCAGCTGCGGAGCTGGACGTGCATTGTGAAACGTTGTTCTGCCAAGAGCGGCCATTGGACGCCTTCATCGACAGCTACCTGTCTGAATGGCACCAGACGTCGCCTCATGAAGGCTGCCCACTCACCACGATGTCTGCGGAACTGGGCCTCAGAGGTCAGCAAAGCCCGACCACAGATGCGGTCTTGGCGGCTCGTCTAAAGCAGATTGAAACTGCACTGGCCGATGGCCGTGGCGATGTGCAGGGCCTGCTGATTATGTCGACACTGGTGGGTGCGCTGGTGCTTGCCAGGAGTGTCGAGGATTCGACCCTGGCGATACGAATTCTTGATGAGGTGCGTGTCAGTTTGAAAGCTCGGTTTTCAGAGCGTAAAAAGGCCGGTCAGTGACCGGCCTCCTGCGCTGCTTTTATACCCTTACTGAATAGCCAGCTTGTCGCGATTCTTCTCCAGCAGCGCCTTGCCGATACCCTTTACTTCCAATAGCTCGTCCACCGCGGTGAAGGGGCCGTTGCTTTCGCGATAAGCAATGATTGCCTTGGCCTTGGCGGCGCCGATACCGAATAAATCGCGACGCAGGATTTCAGCATCGGCGGCGTTGATATTGACCTTGGTGGATTGCTCGACGTTGGTCATCTGGGCCGCGAGGGGGGTTGGGGCGTCGGGTTTGATCGACGGGGCCGCCGTGGCGGCTACGGAGAAGGTGGTGAGAAAGGCAAAGATCAAGGAAGAGATGTAGGCAGTTTGCATTGGTGACGCTCCATGACATCGGTAGAAGAAAGCAGCTTTTCCGAAGCTGCCTTCCAAACTTAGGTGATGTTGGCAGAGAGTCAAAAGTGGGTGAGTAACAGGGTGTTAAATCAGGGGTCCAAACGACGCTGTTGGTAGATCCAATCGACGATTTCGCCATCGGGGGCATACCCGCTGACGGTGTCGCGAAGCAGCTGGCGAACCCGAGAGTAATCATCCTCATCGATCGCTGTCAGGAGCTCTGAAAGCTTGCTTTTGAGCAAGTCCCATGACAAATGGTCTTCATTGGCGCTCATGATCATGGGGTGCTGAGTCGCAACGACGTTGTCACCGATGAGTAACTCTTCGTAAAGCTTTTCACCGGGACGCAGGCCGGTGAATTCAATAGAGATATCACCGTGGGGATTTTTGTCGGAGCGCACACTCAAACCGGAAAGATGGATCATCTTCTCCGCCAGTTCGACTATTCGCACCGGTTCGCCCATATCCAACACAAATACGTCACCGCCCTGCCCCATGGAACCCGCCTGGATGACCAACTGAGCAGCTTCGGGGATGGTCATGAAATAGCGGGTGATTTTCGGGTGGGTCACCGTAATGGGACCTCCCCATTTGATTTGCTTGTGAAACAGCGGAATTACAGAACCGGAAGAGCCCAGCACATTGCCAAAGCGCACCATGGTGAAACGGGTCTTGTTGACGCAGGAGATGTTGAACTTGTCGCCAAACATGACCGGAGCCAACTCATGGCTCAAGGCCTGCAGCGTCAACTCGGCCAGGCGCTTGGAACTGCCCATCACGTTAGTCGGGCGCACAGCCTTGTCTGTGGAAATCAGGACAAAGTTGGCAACCCCCACCTGAAGCGCCGCCTGTGCGGTGTTCAATGTGCCGATAACATTATTCAGAACGCCTTCGGCAATATTGTGCTCGACCATGGGTACGTGCTTGTACGCGGCCGCGTGGTAAACCGTATCGACACGCCAGGCTTTCATGACATCCAACAACTTGCCCGGGTTACGCACAGACCCCAGGATCGGCAGCAACTTTACAGGCAATGACTCGCGGGTTACGCGCTGCTCAAGTTCAGAAAGGATGCTGTAGAGATTGAATTCGCTGTGTTCAAACAGCAGCAACGTGGTGGGACGTAGCGACAGGATCTGACGACAGAGTTCAGAACCGATGGAGCCGCCCGCTCCCGTCACCATCACGCATTGCCCCTTGATACAGTGTTCAAGGAGCTCGCCTTGCGCGGGCACGGAGTCGCGACCCAACAGGTCAGCAATGTCGACCTCCTGGATGTCATCGACCTTGACGCGACCACTGGCCAGATCCATAAAACCGGGCACGCTGCGCACATGAAGAGGGAAGCCTTCGAGGAAGCCGAGGATTTCTCGACGGCGACCCCGGTTGGATGAAGGAATCGCCAGCAGGATCTCTTGGGCGCCGGTAGCATCAATCATGCGTTGTATATGTTTGGGTTTGTAGACCTGAAGGCCGGAAATCACACGGTCGGCGATACTGGCATCGTCATCGATGAAGGCAACCGGACGCATCAATCGCCCTATCCGCAAAGCGGCCACCAATTGGTTGCCGGCCGCTCCTGCGCCATAAACGGCAACGCGCGGCAACCCATCGTCACGACTGGTGAATGGCACGTGCTGGGATGCGGAGAACCAATCCCCAAGAAAGTACTGACGCATGGCTAGACGCAGTCCACCGACCATGATCAGACTGAGCCACCAGTAATTAAAGATGATGGAACGTGGAACGACGTGCTGGTGATTGCTGTTCCAGTAGACAACCAGCCCCAGGATCAGCGCCGAGAGGCTGACGGCCTTGATGATAGCGATCAGCGCATCGTTACCGAAATAACGCATGACTGCGCGGTACATCCCAAAGCGAACGAATAACGGGATAGCCACGACAGGAGCGGCGACAAAGAGCCACAGATGGTCCCGAAAAGGGTTGGCCATCTCATCAACGCCGAGCCGCACGACAAATGCCAGCCACAATGCCGCCCAGACCACCAGGACATCGGTAGTGACTTGAATCAGTCGTTTTTTACGACGTGGCAACCCCACCAGCAAGGCGCGTAACCTGTCCATAATCCCGTCATCCACCTCAGGCAGTTCCTCTCGTTAATAACCACATGACCATTCTGGATATCTGACATTTCAGACCCGTTGAACCGTCAGACGCCTTTCGCCGCAGTGTCAATTTTTTCCAGCTCGCCGGCATGGTACTTGAGCGCCAGGAGCACCAGGGGCACATAGGCGATCACAACACCCAGCGCACCGTCCAACCCAAGCACAACCACGCACATTGCCACAGGCAGTAACCAAAACAAGTTGAGCCCGGCGACCGCGAGTGTCACCGGCAAATGCCGCCCAAACCGCCGGGAAGCAAATTGATAAGCATGGCTGCGATGCGCTTCATACACCTTGTCTCCGCGTACCAGCCGACGAATCAATGTAAAGGTGGCGTCTACGATGAACACCCCCAACAAGATCAACCAGGCCCAGAGTAACTGCGAAGACGACCAGGCGGCCTGGATGGAAAAAACGCCTAGAACAATCCCAAGAAAACCACTTCCGGCGTCGCCCATGAATATGCGAGCAGGTGGAAAGTTCCAGAATAGAAACCCCGCTACCGCCATGGCCAGAACCAGCGGCAGTAAAACCAGGTCAGCATGACCACTCATCCAGTACAGCAAGCACATGCCCAGGCATGCACTGATAGCTTCAACACTTGCAATACCGTCAATGCCATCCATGAAATTGTACAAGTTCAACATCCAGACCAAGTAGAACGCCGCGAGTACGCCCCCTACCCATCCCAGGTTTATGGTCACACCAAACACCGTTATTTCAGGCAAGCCGCCGAGCCAGTATAGCGCCCATGCAGAAGCGACAAAGTGCCCCGCCAGACGCCGACGGGCAGCGATATGCCCGTGGTCATCCATGAAGCCGATGATTGCAATCAACGCACCCGCTCCGCCAACCGCCAGCAACGTGTGAAACGACACGATTTCAGTCCACCCCAGCCAAAGCAGCGCCAACAGGAAAGAGACGACGATGGCGACGCCTCCGCCGCGGGGCGTGGGTACGGAATGAGAACTGCGCGCGATCGGAATATCGATGATGCTATGAGCCAGAGCGTAGCGACGCAACGCAGCCGTCAGCACCCACGACAAAACAGCGATGACCGCAAAAAACCACCAATTCGTCATTGTTTCTTATCACTCATGTACTGCACAGCCACGGCCTTAAGTGCGTTGTCCACTGAAACGGGAGGCGACCACTGCAACAACGTCCTGGCCTTATGGATATCAACCTGCAGCGAGCCGCAAAGCCTTTGGGACAATGCCTTTTTACCCATGAGGTTGGCCGCAGTACTGAGCATCCAACTTGGAATAGGCAGCAGGCGAGCGGATTTGCCGAGCGCCGCAGCGGTCTTGTGCAACAGCTGGGTCGTGGAAAGATCCTCGCCGTCACTTACCAGGAAGACCTGGTTGGCGGCGGCGGGATGAGTAAGGGAGGTGACAATCAAGTCCACCAGGTTGTCCAGCGCCACCAGGCTGCGACGATTGTCGATAGCCCCAAAAGGCAGCGGCACACCCTTGTCCAACCAGCGCATCATATTCAAGAAGTTGGCTTTTACTCCCGGCCCATAAACCAGTACAGGGCGGATAATCACGACCTCCATATCCGTGCGTTCAGCCAACGCCAGTAACCCCTGCTCCGCTTCAAACTTTGAAATACCGTAGGGATCACTCGGCTCAGGCCGGTCATCCGTTGTATAGGGCCTACCTGGCAACGTCCCTTCGCCATTGACCTTGATGGAACTGATGAACACAAACCGTCGAACACCGGCTTGCGCGGCCTGCTCCGCAAGGCTCAAAGTGCCCTGCACGTTCACCTTGCGAAAAGCTGCCAGTGGATCTGTTTCGGCATCGTTCATCACGTGAACGCGTGCTGCGCAATGAACCACCGCATCGATGCCAACTAAGCTTTCTTGCCAGTGTGTGGTGTCAAATGCATCAAACCGAACAACCTGCACACCTTTTTCAAGAGCGTCGGCGTTGCCACGAACGGCTGCCGTGACATTGGCGCCATCCGAGATCAGGCGCCGCAAGACCGCCCCACCCACAAAACCGGTGGCACCGGTCAAAAAAACGGAATGCGTCATTACTGCTGGTCCTTACGTAAAGTTGCCTCGCGAAACAGCGCTTCCAGACGAGCCAACAATGTAGGCTTCGAATAATTTTCCAGATAATACTGCCGCCCAGAGACGCCCATTGCCTTTCGCTGTTCGCTATCCAGAGCAGCCAATTTCGAAGTGATGTCAGCCAAGGCAACCCCTTCGCCTGAAGGGCAGCACAACCCCGCACCCGCCGCTTCGATAACATGAGCTGCCTCTCCGTTGATCATGCCCAATATCGGCTTTCCAGACGCAAGGTAAGCCTGAACCTTGCCTGGAATGGTTTTCTCAAACACCTCATTGGTTTTGAGCGAGACGAGCAATGCATCTGCGCAGGCGAACAAACCGGGCATTTCTTTCAGCGGATGACGCCCCAGCAACATGACGTTATCAATCTTGCGAGTGCTGAGTTCAGTGGCGAGCCACTCACTCATCCGGCCATCACCTACAATGACCCAGCGTATCGAGACCGTCCCGACAAGCGATTGAGCCGCATCAATGATCGCGGGAAAGTCCTGCGCCTCACCCAGGTTACCGGCGAAGAGTACGGTGAAAACCGATTCATCTCGATAAAGTAACGTTGATGTCGGCTGCACAGCACTGGAAAAATCATCCTCAGCCCAACTGGGAAAATAAACCAGGCGATCCGCATCAATACGTTGGGTGCAGTACTTCCTCACACTCTCAAAAAAACCATGAGACTGAAGTAACAAGTAGTCAGCGCGGTTGTAAATCCAGGACACCATTCGACCCACGGCGCCAAGCAACAGCGGATTATTCACCGCACCAACCGCACGAAGGGTTTCAGGCCACAGATCCAGGACCCAAATAAACACGGGCGCCCGTTTGATGCGGCCGATTACCAACGCTGGAATAGCAGCCATGATGGGTGAGACGGCATAAACGAACACAGCGTCGAACTGCTTTCCGCGCAATTTCCAGGGCCCTAAAACTGACGCCGCAATAAAAAAAGACGCGTAATTCAACATCAGGCCGATACTGCGTTTGCCTCGCGCGATCAGCGGGACTCGCACAACACTTGCACCCGCATACTCCGCAAAATTTTCCGGAGCCTCTCGATAATCGCTGTAGATGCAACCCTCAGGATAGTTTGGCAACCCCGTCAATACCGTAACGCAATGGCCCTTTTCGGAAAAATCACGAACAAGATCATTAATACGCATATTCTCAGGCCAGAAATATTGCGTAACAACCAATATGTTGAGCTTTTGATCAGGCATTGACAGGACTCAGTCAGTAACGTTTCCAGACTATCCGGTTCACATAGTCGGTATAACTATGAATAATTCTCGCCACTTTTTCAGACACGTTCGGCATGCTGTAATCAGCGACTTGGCGCAAGGTTCTATTATTGTCGGTACCTTGTCCTTCCAATACACTCAGGCCTTGAAGCACGCGATTAACTTCCAGGCCGACCATCATTACGGCTGCTTCCTCCATCCCTTCTGGACGTTCGTGCGCTTCACGAATATTCAGCGCCGGAAAATTCAGTATAGATGACTCTTCGTTAATCGTTCCACTGTCTGACAACACTGCCTTCGCCGTAAGCTGCAGCTTATTGTAGTCTTTGAAACCCAAGGGTTTGAGCAGCTTTACGTTCTCATGAAACACTATGCCCATTGCATCTACACGCTTTTGCGTGCGCGGGTGTGTGGACACAATAACCGGGACGCCATATTGAACCGCCACGGTATTGAGCACATCAACAAGTTTCAGAAAGTTCTTGTCCGAATCAATGTTCTCCTCACGATGAGCACTGACAACAAAAAATTTGCCTTTCTGCAGACCCAGTCGTTCAAGAACGTCCGAGGCCTCAATGCCCTCGCGGTAGTGGGTCAGTACCTCAAACATCGGGCTCCCGGTCTTTATAACCATGTCCGGAGACAACCCCTCACGCAACAAGTAATCACGAGCAATCGTACTGTAAGTCAGGTTTATATCGGCGGTGTGATCGACGATACGACGATTGATCTCCTCCGGCACGCGCATATCAAAGCAGCGATTCCCCGCCTCCATATGGAACGTAGGGATCTTGCGGCGCTTGGCAGGGATAACCGCCATGCAGCTATTGGTGTCACCCAGTACCAGCAGGGCTTCTGGCTGAACTTCGGCAAGCACACGGTCGACAGCGATAATGACATTACCGATCGTTTCTGCCCCACTGGCACCGGCAGCATTTAAAAAGTGATCCGGTTTACGAATGGCCAAATCCTGGAAAAAGATTTCATTAAGCTCATAGTCGTAATTTTGGCCGGTGTGAACCAGAATATGTTCACAGTACTTGTCAAGCGCGCTGATAACGCGCGACAAGCGAATGATTTCAGGGCGGGTACCGACGACCGTGACAACTTTCATTTTCTTCATGACTATTTATACTCGAGATTATTTTAGGCTTCAGTACCCACAGGCATCGTGAAGGTGTCGGGGTGCTCACGGTCAAAAATCTCATTAGCCCAAAGCATAACGATTAACTCAGCATCGCCGACATTGGTCACATCATGAGTCCAACCGGGTACCGTCTCGACAATTTCAGGCTCTTCTCCGGTGGTGAATAATTCATAAAATTCACCGGAGACAATATGTCGAAACCTGAAACAGGCATGGCCTTTAATGACAAGGAACTTTTCTGTCTTGGAGTGATGGTAGTGCCCACCGCGCGTAATACCCGGGTGGGCGGTGAAGAATGAAAATTGCCCCGCATCCGGTGTTTTAAGCATTTCAACAAACACCCCACGCGGATCCTCATACTTGGGAACCTTGTAGGTGAACCGTTCAGTCGGCAAGTAACTCAGGTAGGTCGAGTACAACGCGCGAACCAGGCCGGTGCCTACGCGCTCACTGATCATCGTCGTGCGACTGTCGCGAAACGCGGTGAGTTGCTCAACCAGCCCACCCACACTGATACTGTACTGGGGTTCAACGCTGACAAAGGATTGCGCGCTTACTTCACCCTCCATGACGCAGATGAACCGTGCAACTACATCGTCGATATAGACAAGGTTAATCATCGCCTGCGGATCATTGACCTTGATCGGAATATCGCGAGCGATGTTGTTACAAAAGGTCGCTACTGCAGAATTGTAGTTAGGCCGTGCCCATTTTCCAAAAACGTTCGGCAAACGGAAAATATACACGGGTGCCTTCACGGATGACTGCAGATTCAGCAGTAATTCCTCGGCACCGCGCTTGCTGCTGCCGTAGGGGTTATCAAGTTCCGCTTGGCTGGACGACGTGTACAGCACCGGTACTGGCCGACCGCTGCTGATTACGGCGTCACAGAGCGCCCCGGTCAGATCGGTGTTGCCCGTGTTGAATTCCTGAGGGTCAACAGGTCGGTTGACACCCGCAAGGTGGAAAACAAAATCCACCTGCGCCACCAAGCCAGGCAGGCTCGACAGCGCGTCGTCGCGAGTAAACCGCAAGACCTGGATATCATCACGCTCGCCCAAGTGCGAGATGAGATTCTGTCCGACAAAACCATTGGCGCCCGTAATCAGAACCTTCATTGTTTATTCCTCAGGTGTCGCATGCTCGCCGCGCTGGATCGCGTGCATGAAGTCCAGCTTCAACAACAACTTTTGCATCCCGGCGACGTCCAGGCGCTCGGTGTTATGGGAGTTGTAGTCTTCGGTTCTGGATATTTTAGCTTCACCTTGTTCTACAAATTTTGAGTAGTTCAGGTCGCGCAAATCGGGTGGGATGCGGAAGTATTCGCCCATGTCTTCAGCAGAGGCCATTTCTTCACGGCTCAACAAAGCTTCGAACAACTTTTCGCCATGGCGGGTGCCGATAACCTGAATGTCGTACTCTGGTTTGCCCATCATTGCGGTCAGCGCCTTAGCCAACACCTCCACAGTGGCAGCAGGGGCTTTTTGCACGAACAAATCACCGTTATTGCCATGCTTGAAAGCGTACAGAACAAGGTCAACGGCATCGGCCAGCGTCATCATGAAACGCGTCATATTGGGATCAGTCAGGGTCAACGGCAGGCCTGCACGGATCTGCTCAATGAACAACGGGATCACCGAACCACGAGATGCCATGACATTGCCATAGCGCGTACCACAGATGACCGTCTTCGTTTCATCGACATTTCGCGACTTCGCAACCATGACCTTTTCCATCATTGCCTTGGAGATTCCCATGGCATTGATCGGGTATACCGCCTTGTCGGTGCTCAGGCATACAACCCGCTTCACCTCATTCTGAATTGCCGCTTCGAGCAGATTCTCAGTACCCAGAACGTTGGTTTTGACAGCTTCCATTGGATGAAACTCGCACGACGTGACCTGCTTCAACGCAGCCGCGTGGAAAATATAATCAACGCCTCGGGTAGCGTTCAGGACACTTTGATAGTCCCGAACATCACCGATGTAAAATTTCAGTTTGGAGTTCGCGTAGCGCTTACGCATGTCATCCTGTTTCTTTTCGTCGCGACTAAAAATTCGGATTTCGGCAATATCGGTGTCTAGAAACCGCTTAAGAACCGCGTTACCAAAAGAACCGGTACCTCCGGAAATGAGCAACTTCTTGCCTTCAAACATAACGTTCTCCTCTGATTTTTTCTAACAGCTTATGCACCTGCACACCAGGCATTTTATTTTCAATAATAAATTCTTTGGCGGAACGACCTTTCGCCACTAGCTCGACATCCGACAGCTTAGAAACCTCTCTCAGCTTCGCTGCCAACCCATTATCACCCGGGGGCACCACAAAGCAAAAATCATAATACTCATCCGGTATACCGTCCAGCGCATACATCAATACCGGCGTACCCGACGACATGTATTCGATGACTTTAGAAGGAAACGAGAACTTCGTAAACGTCGACTCGTTATTTCGAGGATTAATCAGCAATTTTGCATTTCGCTGAAAGTTGAGTACCGCGGAGCGATCCAATTGCCCGAGAAATTTCACCCTGGGGTTGTCGGCTGCAATCGACTCAACATAAGCACGGTCATCGCCGTCACCGCATATCAACAATTCGTAATTATCGATTCCAGACGTCAAAAAAGAATCAAGCAAGTTTCTTATCCCGTACCGGCGATCCAATGTTCCACTGTAAAGAAAATAATTCTCACGGCACTCGGCGTCGCCGGCAGAAATATACTTCGCATCGGCAATGCCCTCTATGACGACCTTTTTTATGTCTGCGCGAAACACATTCACCATCTGGGCAGTAATCGCAACAATACTGTCGGCTCTGTTGACGACAAAATAAGAGACCTTGGACAGCATTTTGAAAACGAGCTTCATGAAACCCGTTCTTACGCTCATGTACTCAGGCAAGTCCGGAACAATGACACACAGGTGGATATCTTTTCTAATACGCGTGGCCATATAGCAGGCCACCAAGAACGGGAGGTGCATGGAATAACACACCAGCACACATTCGTTTTCTTTATGCTTCTTAGCCTGTGACAAAATGTGCGTGACCGAAAGAGCAATCTTATGAAAATTTTTCAGCACTGCCAGGTTAAAAAATCCCACATTGGAAACGGTTGCACGCC
>NZ_JBARTQ010000199.1:0-4074 GCF_049645325.1 Pseudomonas sp.
GCTCATCACGTACCAGTTTCATGGCCTGACGCATATCGGCGGCGAAAAAACGCTTAACTTGCATAACCCACTACCTCAGCCGTTGGGCCCTACTGTCGCGACGATAGTCACTTGCTTGTTGTCAGGAATTTCCTGATAAGCCAAAACGTGCAAATTCGGAACTGCCAGGCGTCCAAACCGCGACAACATTGCCCGGACCGGGCCCGCCACCAGAAGAATCACCGGGTGGCCCTGCATTTCCTGGCGTTGTGCGGCGTCGATCAACGAACGCTGCAGTTTTTCAGCCATGCTTGGCTCCAGCAGAACGCCCTCTTCCTGGCCTTGTCCTGCCTTCTGAATACTATTGAGCAATATTTGTTCCAACCTTGGTTCCAAGGTGATAACAGGCAGCTCAGACTCAACGCCTACAATGCTTTGCACGATTGCACGGGACAACCCGACACGCACTGCGGCCACCAGAGCGGCAGTATCTTGACTCTTGGCGGCATTGTTGGCGATGGCCTCGGCAATGCTGCGAATGTCGCGCACCGGCACCTGTTCGGCGAGCAAGGCTTGCAGCACCTTGAGCAACTGCGACAGCGAGAGCACGCCCGGCACCAGTTCTTCGGCCAGTTTTGGCGAGGCTTTGGCCAACAACCCCATCAATTGCTGGACTTCCTCGTGGCCGATCAGCTCGTGGGAGTGCTTGTACAGAATCTGGTTGAGGTGCGTGGCGACCACGGTGCTGGCGTCTACCACGGTGTAACCGAGGGACTGTGCCTGGCTGCGCTGGCTGACTTCGATCCACACCGCTTCCAGGCCGAAAGCCGGATCTTTGGCGGTAATGCCATTCAGTGTGCCGAACACCTGCCCCGGGTTGATCGCCAACTCGCGGTCCGGGTAGATCTCGGCTTCGGCGAGGATCACGCCCATCAGGGTCAGGCGATAGGCGCTGGGGGCCAGGTCGAGGTTGTCGCGAATGTGCACGGTGGGCATCAAGAAGCCCAGGTCCTGCGACAGCTTTTTGCGCACACCCTTGATCCGCGCGAGCAACTGGCCGCCCTGGTTGCGGTCCACCAGCGGAATCAGGCGGTAGCCGACTTCCAGGCCGATCATGTCGATCGGGGTCACGTCGTCCCAGCCCAACTCCTTGGTTTCCTGGGCGCGGGCCGGCGACGGCAGCAGGTCCTGCTGGCGCGCGACTTCCTGCTGGGCCAGCACCTTGACCTGGTTTTGCTTGCGCCAGAACAGGTAGGCACCCCCGGCCGCCATGGCCGCCATGCTCAAGAACGAGACGTGTGGCATGCCCGGCACAATGCCCATGATCGCCATGATGCCGGCCGCCACGGCCAACGCCTTGGGCGATGCGAACATCTGGCGGCTGATCTGCTTGCCCATGTCTTCGGAGCCCGAAGCACGGGTTACCATGATGGCCGCCGCTGTGGATAACAACAGTGATGGCAATTGCGCCACTAAACCGTCACCGATGGTCAGCAAGGCGTATACCTTGCCCGCATCGCCGAAGGTCATGCCGTGCTGGAAGATACCGACCGCCATGCCGCCGATCAGGTTGATGAACAAAATCAACAGGCCCGCGATGGCGTCACCGCGCACGAATTTGCTGGCACCGTCCATGGAACCGTAGAACTCGGCTTCCTGGGCGACTTCCAGACGACGGGATTTGGCTTGGTTCTGGTCGATCAGGCCAGCGTTGAGGTCGGCGTCGATCGCCATTTGTTTGCCGGGCATGGCGTCGAGGGTAAAGCGCGCGCTCACCTCGGAAATCCGCCCGGCACCCTTGGTCACCACCACGAAGTTGATGATCATCAAGATCGCGAACACCACGATACCGACCACGTAGTTGCCGCCGATCACCACTTCACCGAAGGCCTGGATCACCTTACCGGCGGCGGCGTGGCCGTCCTGACCGTGGAGCATCACCACCCGCGTGGACGCCACGTTCAGCGCCAGGCGCAGCAGGGTCGCGATCAGCAGGATGGTCGGGAACACCGCGAAATCCAGCGGCCGCAAGGCATACACGCAGACCAGCAGGACGACGACGGACAGGGCAATGTTGAAGGTAAAAAACACGTCGAGCAGGAACGGCGGCATCGGCAACATCATCATTGCCAGCATCACCAGCAACAACAACGGCACACCCAGATTGCCCCGCGACAAGTCAGTCAGGGTGCCACGGGCCGTGCTGAGCATTTGAGAACGATCTACCACCGGTATTCCTCGTGTTCCTTGAAGCAAAGTTTTGACGCCTGAGGCGTCCTGAAGGCGGTATTGCAAGAAGCCTTCCAACTTTGGTTTCAGGGCGACGATCGTCGAGTGGTAACCGGTTCAACTGTGGGAGCTGGCTTGCCTGCGATTGCGGTGGGTCAGGCACTGAAGGGCCAGCCATGAGTCAGCCATCGCAGGCAAGCCAGCTCCCACAGTTGGATGGGGGTGTATCTGTTGTTACTGAGGAAATTTCCGACAAGGTTTTCGGGTTGCCCCTAGGAACCGGGCCCCCTAGTCTCCGTACACCGCTGCAAATGCAGTGGTCGGGCGTCGCGGCCCGGTTTACTACGGAACAGAAGCACCATATCCCTTTCAGTGAGCGATTTTTTATCGTCTACTGTGCGGCGCTATGGCGGCTGTGCGCGGGATACCTTCGGGTATGCCGGGTTCCTTGGTAACCGGTCCGCGAACCTGCGCACAGCTGCCACCCTCCCTCGCGTCGCGGCGATCAGTGGCAGCTCCACCTTTACCGAGGAACTTCACAATGATCAAATCCACCCCAAATCCCCCACCCAGCGTCATCCTCACCCTCATCGACGGCATCAGCACCGAAGACCTGCTGGTCAACCTCACCGAAAACCTGGCATCCGCCCACGCCCTGACCTGCGACTTCGCCTTTGATCTAGAGGGAACACAGCGAGAAGGTGCGCTGGGTATTGCGCAGCTGCTTGAGGTCGGCCGATTGCTGGCTGAGCGACTGCTGAATGACAGAGCGCCCTCGCCAGCGACAGAACCTGCCTGAATGATCGTGATGATCGTTCCCACGCTCTGCGTGGGAATGCAGCCTGGGACGCTCCGCGTCCCGACTTGAGCCCGGCGCGACGGTGACGCAGAGCGTCACGGGAGGCATCCCCACGCGGGAGCGTGGGAACGATCAATGAGCCGTCACGCGGGTCGCACATCCGTAGCCTGAGGTCCTTTTGCTCCCTGCCCTATCTCGAACTCCACCTTCTGGTTTTCTTCAAGCGTCTTGAACCCATCACCTTTAATTGCAGAAAAATGAACAAAAAGATCAGGTCCGTCACCATCCTGGGTAATAAACCCAAAACCCTTCTCCGCGTTAAACCACTTCACTTTGCCCGTCGCCATTACCGTTCTCCTGACATCCTGCTCAAAAAATCCGCACCCGGCTCGCTAGATACGTCTGATACAAAACGCAAACACACCCTTTGGCCGATGAATTCTCGCGAACTGTACCCGCTGGCCTTCTCTCCAACGGGTATACGCCGAACTCAAGCGATCCAGACACACCGGCTCATCATCGCCATCCAGCGCAATCAGCCCTTCACCGGTCTTGCGGTCATAAACCTTGATCGTGCCCGTCACCGCTTCCATCATCCTTCCCCTGCATCTCGTTACTACTTGCGCACAGTGTCTGGCACCATAAAACCGCGAGAACGCCGAACTGGCTACTGTCAGAGTTGACAGGTAGCCGGGGATTAACGACCAGTGGTAGTGACTGTTTGCTGAGCTGGCGGGAGGTTACTTTTTTCGCTTGCGAGATTTTCGTGCCTTGGGCGGCGCATCGATTTCGCCGCAGGGATTGCCCCTTGCCTGAATGGGTACCGCATTGCCTTCGCGGTCGCGGGCGACAAAACCAATACCCTTGACGGCGTCAAACCACCTGACCGTAGCCCTGTCCATGACCGCTCTCCCGAGCCGCGCATGACGGCGCACCTCGCCGCTCTATCAAACAGTGAAGGCAATACAATGGCTACTGTCAAAGTTGACAGGTAGGGCCAGGGTTCAGACAAACGGCCAAGTCGCCCCTTGAGCCGCCATCGCGGGCAAGCCCGGCGCCCACAGGGG
>NZ_JBARTQ010000200.1:0-13684 GCF_049645325.1 Pseudomonas sp.
CTCTTTCGAGTAGCCTTTTTTGATGTTTGGTTGCGGGAGCCGGATTTGAACCGACGACCTTCGGGTTATGAGCCCGACGAGCTACCAGACTGCTCCATCCCGCGTCTGTGGGCGGCATTCTACAGCCCAGCGGCGAGGTGTCAACCGTTAATAGGCTGATGGGTCAAATAAGTGTGAATCAGCCACTTTATGCCGACCATGCTCGGTAAGTACGCGACGGCAAAAGATTTTTTTGTCTTACAATTTTCGTACACAGCTAAAAACAAGCGCGCACAAAAAAGGCCACTCTTTCGAGTAGCCTTTTTTGATGTTTGGTTGCGGGAGCCGGATTTGAACCGACGACCTTCGGGTTATGAGCCCGACGAGCTACCAGACTGCTCCATCCCGCGTCTGTGTGTCGGCATTCTACAGAGGATCGCGAGTGTGTCAACCCGTGAGTTGAAGAAAAGCGCTTGCGGTTCAATCGGTTAGCTCTCCATGAGGGCTGGTGAACGGGCTTTGGCCCAGTCGGGCCAAGGGTTTCAGCTCTATCGATGGGTCGATTTCGATTGAGAAAATAAATTCATCTTGGAATATTCCTACCGCTCAAGCGGAAGATTCAAACTACTGGTGCTATATACAGGGGTGAGTGCGATACTGGCCACCCGTTGGATTACACCCTCTGTTTATATGACGCAGCGCAAAATCATCCACGTCGACTGTGACTGTTTCTACGCCGCCATCGAGATGCGCGATGACCCGAGCCTGGCACAAAAGCCCCTGGCGGTCGGTGGCTCGGCGGATCGGCGCGGGGTGATCGCCACCTGCAATTACGAGGCGCGGGCGTATGGCGTGCGCTCGGCCATGTCTTCACGCCATGCCTTGAAGCTGTGCCCGGACCTGACCATCGTCAAGCCGCGCATGGATGCCTATAAAGAAGCGTCCAAAGAAATCCAGACGATCTTTCGCGACTACACCGACCTGATCGAACCGCTGTCGCTGGACGAAGCCTTTCTCGATGTCTCCGACTGCCCGCATTTTGGCGGCAGCGCCACGCGCATCGCCCAAGACATCCGCCGCCGCGTTTCCAACCAGCTGCATATCACCGTGTCCGCGGGCGTCGCGCCAAACAAGTTCCTGGCCAAAATCGCCAGCGACTGGAAAAAGCCCAACGGCCTGTTTGTGATTACCCCCGACCAGGTCGAGAATTTTGTCTCCCAACTGCGCGTGAGCAAGTTGCACGGCGTGGGCAAAGTCACCGCAGACAAGCTCGCGCGCCTGGGCATTGAAGATTGCCTGCAACTGCGCGAGTGGAACAAGTTGGCGCTGGTGCGTGAATTCGGCAGTTTTGGCGAGCGACTCTGGAGCCTGGCCCGTGGGATTGATGACCGCGTGGTGCAGAACGACAGCCGCCGGCAATCCATCAGTGTGGAAAATACCTACGATGTGGACTTGCCGGATCTCTCAAGCTGTTTGGCGAAACTGCCCGAGTTGATGGAGACCCTGGCCGGGCGCATGGCGCGCATCGACAGCAGTTACCGCGCGGGCAAGCCGTTTGTGAAAGTGAAGTTTCATGACTTTACCCAGACGACGTTGGAGCAGGCCGGGGCAGGGCGGGACCTGGAGAGTTATCAACAGCTGATGACCCAGGCGTACAACCGTGGCGACAAGCCAGTGAGGTTGCTGGGTATAGGCGTGCGGTTGCTGGACTTGAGCAGCGGCAATGAACAGCTGCAGTTCCCTTGGTAGAAACCCCAAACCAACTGTGGGAGCTGGCTTGCCTGCGATAGCGGCTTAACCGTCAACATTGATGTTGAATGTTAGCCAGTCATCGCAGGCAAGCCAGCTCCCACAGTTGTATTTCGGTGTTTCCAGAGATTTAGCGTGCCCCTGGGTCCGCCACCAACCGCCCCGCATCCTTGGTCAGTGCTTGCAGGAATTCCTGCTGCAACTCGGGATCATTGCGGGTCAGTTCGATCAGGCTTTGCTCCAGTTCACTGGCTTCTTCTTCCAGGCCCAACTCCGACAGGCGCTTGACCCGGTGAACCCATTGGTTCACTTCGTCATCTTCCAAATCGTCGTAGATCAGCCCATGGGCTTCCAGCAATTTGCTGCGCAGGGTGTTGCTGATTGCCAGGGTCGAGTCCGAATGCACATCGTCCTGGCCATCTTCCACGCTGATCTTCAGGGTCGTGACGCGGTTCAGGTCCTGCTCGGCAAAGGGGCTGTCCAGCAGGTTCAGGCGCAGCACGCCGTCGCGGTCGGTGGTCAGCTCATGGGTTTGTTTGCCGGCGGTGACCTGCACCGGGCGTTCGCTCCAGGGCAGGCTCGAATACTCCGTGCGCTTGTCGCGCTGGACTTCATCGATACCCGCCAGGTTCTGTTGCGCACGGCCGTGGGATTGCACGTTCATGAACGGGTTGATGCCGTCCACGCCGTAGCTCAGCCAGTCGCGCGTCATGCTGGTGGGCAGGTTGCCGAGCGCAAAGATATTCGCCACGTTGGCCCCCGCGCCCGCCACCAGGGCGACCGCGCCCAGGGGCATCTCGTAGAGTTTGCGCCAGGGTTGGTAAGGGGTATAGCGATCGTAACGGCGTGTGACTTCGAACTCGGTGACTTCAAAGGTCTTCTGCTCGTGAATGCGCACCCGGCGTTGCGGCAGCTCCAGCACTTTGGGGTCACCTACATCGATCTGCAGGCTGTGGTCGAGCAACTTACGCTCGACTCGCTCCTCGTGCTCACTGCGTTGCGACATCTGGTTGGCGCAGCCGCTGACCAGCAGGGCTCCGCACAAGGCGGCGCCCCCCAGGGCTCTGGTGTTTCGCTTGAACATGACTTCTCTTGATCTGGTTTTTCAGCGACGAATACGCGCCTGAAGGAAAGACAGCACGTCAGCCACCGGCAACGGTTGGGCTTCGGCTTCGGTCCGGCTCTTGTATTCAAGATTGCCATCGGCCAGGCCGCGGTCACTGACCACGATCCGGTGCGGGATGCCAATCAGTTCCATGTCGGCGAACTTGATGCCCGGGCTGGTTTTCTTGTCCCGGTCATCCAGCAACACTTCAAAACCGGCAGCCGTCAGTTCGGCATACAGTTTGTCGGTGGCTTCGCGTACTTGCTCGGTTTCATAACGCAGCGGCACCAGCGCGATCTGGAACGGCGCCAGGGTATCGCTCCAGATGATGCCGTTGGCGTCGTTGTTCTGCTCGATGGCCGCTGCCACCACGCGCGAAACGCCAATGCCGTAGCAACCCATTTCGAGGATGACCGGCTTGCCGTTTTCGCCCAGTACTTTGCAGTTCATCGCCTGGCTGTACTTGTTGCCCAGCTGGAAAATGTGCCCGACTTCAATGCCGCGCTTGATTTCCAGAGTGCCCTTGCCATCCGGGCTTGGGTCGCCAGCGACGACGTTGCGCAGGTCAGCCACGGTCGGAACCGGCAGGTCACGCTCCCAGTTCACGCCGAAGTAGTGCTTGTCATCGATGTTCGCGCCGATACCGAAGTCGCTCATCAGCTCGACCGAACGGTCGATGATGATCGGCAGCGGCAGGTTCAGCGGGCCCAGCGAACCGGCGCCGGCGCCAATCGCGTCGCGCAGTTCGGCATCGGTGGCCATGACCAGCGGGCTGGCCACGCCAGGTTGCTGGGCAGCTTTGATTTCGTTGAGCTCGTGGTCGCCACGGATCACCAGGGCGATCAGCTTGCCTTCTTCTTCGGCGCGCACGATCAGGGTCTTGATGGTCTTTTCAATCGGCAGACTGAATTTTTCTACCAGGGCCGCGATGGTCTTGGTGTCTGGTGTGTCGACCAGGCGCAGCTCTTCAGCTGGCGCTGGGCGCGAGGTTTCGCGTGGCACGGCTTCGGCTTTCTCGATGTTTGCCGCGTAGTCGGAGCCGTTGCTGAACACGATATCGTCTTCGCCCGACTCGGCCAGCACGTGAAACTCGTGGGAGCCGGCGCCGCCGATGGAGCCGTTGTCCGCTTCAACCGGGCGGAATTTCAGGCCCAGGCGCGTGAACACGTTGCAGTAGGCCTGGTGCATGCGGTCGTAGGTGACCTGCAGGGACGCCTGGTCAGCGTGGAACGAATAGGCGTCCTTCATGATGAATTCACGGCCGCGCATCAAGCCGAAGCGTGGGCGGATTTCGTCACGGAACTTGGTCTGGATCTGATACAGGTTCAGCGGCAGCTGTTTATAGCTGCTCAGCTCGTTGCGCATCAGGTCGGTGATCACTTCTTCATGGGTCGGGCCAGCGCAGAAATCGCGGCCATGACGGTCCTTGAAGCGCAGCAACTCAGGGCCGTACTCTTCCCAGCGCCCGGATTCCTGCCACAGCTCGGCCGGTTGCGTGCTCGGCATCAACACTTCCAGAGAGCCGGCGGCGTTCATTTCTTCACGAACGATCGCTTCAACCTTGCGCATCACCTTCAAGCCCATGGGCAGCCAGGTGTACAGGCCAGAGGCCAGTTTGCGGATCATACCGGCGCGCAGCATCAGCTGATGGCTGATCACAACCGCGTCGGAAGGCGTTTCTTTCTGTGTGGCGAGCAAATATTGACTGGTACGCATGGTAGGCCGTTGTCGGTTGCTTGGACTTGAAATGACTTGGGATTGTACGGGCGGTTGTCGCCGGAGTACAGGCGTGAGGTCGTGAGGTGTTTCTGTAGGAACCGCAGCTGGTGTGGGCGCTGGCAAACCAGCTCCCACAGGGTCAGTCTTCGGTTGGGGGGCTCAACCGAATCCGCCGATTTTCCTGAAACCAGTGCAGCGCAATCAGGAACAACGTCGGCACGCCCAGCAGGCAGGTGATCAGGAAGAAGTTGTGGTACCCGAACTTCTCCACCATCACCCCCGAATAGCCGCCGATCAGGCGCGGCAGCAACAGCATGATCGAACTGAGCAGCGCATATTGGGTGGCGGAAAACTTGAGGTTGGTCAGGCTCGACAGGTAAGCGACAAACGCCGACGTGGCAAGGCCCGAGCTGAAGTTATCCAGCGAGATGGTGAAGATCAGCATCTGCAGGTCGGGGCCCATGTCGGCGAGCGCGACGAATAACAGGTTGGTACCGGCCGACGCCACCCCGCCGATAAACAGGATCGGCAGAATACCGAACCGCACGATCAGCAGGCCGCCCATGCCGGCGCCGAGCAGGGTCATGATCAGGCCGAAGATCTTGCTGACCCCGGCAATCTGGTCCTTGGTAAAACCCTGGTCGATATAGAACACGTTGGCCATCACGCCCATCACGGTGTCGGACATCCGATAGGTGGCAATCAGCCCGAGCAGCAACAATGCCTGCCAGCGGTAGCGCAGGATAAAGTCGTTGACCGGCGTCAGCACCGGCGCCAGGCCGCGCCGACCCATGGCTGAAAGGCACAGCGTGGTCAGGATGATATAGAGGATGGCGCGCAGGAAGGCGCGGTCCTCCATCAGCAATTCCCACAGGCTCACGCCGTGGAACAGCACGCTGGCGAAATCGGTGTTGTACAGCTGGGTGAACATCGCCGGAACCGACACCAGCAACACGATCAGCACGAATACCGAGACCAGTTGATGCACAAAGCTGTAGCGGCCGGCCTGCAATTGGGTGCGCAGTGGCACGTTGGGTTCGCGCATGAACAGAGTGGTCAGCAGCGCGGGAATCATCAGCACGCCGAACAGCACGTAAGTGCCGGTCCATGCCGAGTGTTTATAGTTGAAGCCGGTCGAGCCGAAACCTTCGGCAAAAAACAGCGCACCGGCAGTCGCGAGCAGGGCGGCGATGCGGTAACCGGACATATAGCTGGCAGCCAGGGCAGCCTGGCGGCTGTCATCGGCGATTTCCAGGCGATAGGCGTCTACTGCGATGTCTTGGGTGGCCGACGCGAAAGCGACAATCACGGCAATAGCGATCAGCCAGGACAGGTGCTTTTGCGGGTCGCAGAAGCCCATGCCGATCAACCCGAGGATCACCAGCGTCTGGGCAAGCACCAGCCAGGAGCGACGACGCCCCAGTTTGCCGAGCAGCGGCAGGCGCCATTGGTCGAGCAGCGGCGACCAGACCCATTTAAAGGCGTAGGCCAGGCCGATCAGGCTCGCATAACCGATGGTCTCGCGGGCCACACCGGCCTCGCGCAACCATACCGAAAGCGTCGAAAACACCAACATGTAAGGCAAGCCGGCGGCAAAACCGAGCAACAACAATACTAACGTCGAGGGGCTGGCATAGGCGGCGAGCGCGGCGCGCCAGGTTTTACGGGGCATGGGCTGGAGTCTGCCTCAGATTTGCGGAAACAAAGCGCGCACTCTAACCGCTGTGCTCTACCGGGCGCCAGCCATGGCGCTGAATATCAACGCGATTGTTCAGGATACTGACACCTTCGCCGCGTAAACGCGCACGTTGCTCATCGCCCGAGGCACTGCCCACCGGCAGACTTATCCGACCACCGGCACCCAGCACGCGGTGCCAGGGCAGCTTGGTATCGCCCGGCAATTGGCTCAAGGTGCGCCCCACCCAGCGGGCCGCGCGGCCCAACCCCGCCAAGTGCGCCAACTCGCCGTAACTCACCACGCAGCCTTCGGGCACTTGCGCCAGGGTCAGGTACAGCGCCGTACGGCGTATTTCGGCAGGGCTTTGCGGGGGTTCGGCGGGTTGATTCACTGTGGGCACATCCGTTGAGATCGTCGGCATTTTTGTAAGAAACGTCTGTAAATATCGCGCTGGGCAGTGAACTCAATACGAATACCTGAGTCAGTCCTTGCTAAGACGTTATCTAACACGATAATGCCGCCTTTTTTGTCAAACTTGAGCCCCGAACTTGCTTATGTTGTCCAGAACCCTGCTGTGCCTTGCTGTTTTCAGCGCCTCCACGCCTTTGATGGCCGACACCGTCTGGTTGAAGAACGGTGACCGCCTGACCGGCAAGATCAAAGTCTTCGATGGCGGCAAACTGCTGATCCAGACCGACTACGCCGGGGCAATTCCAGTGGACTGGAAGCAGGTCAAAACCCTGGAAAGCGACCAGCAATTGCTGGTCAAGCAGGACGCCTACTCCGGCGAGAAGGCCAAATCCTTGAAGGCGGCAGATGACGGCAAGGTGGTACTGGCCAACGGCGAGGAGCCGAAAACCGTGGAGCTGGCGAGCATCCAGCAAATCCTCAAGCCCAAGCCGGTAATCGAAGACCTGGTGTGGAAGGGCAATGTCGACTTGGCGCTGGACTACAAACGCGCCGACAAAGACACCAACGACTATGACGTCGACTTCAAGACCACTGCGCGTCACGGCCAGTGGCGCCACACCGCGCAGGGCGAGTACAACCGCGAGTTCCAGGATGACGTCACCACCACCGACAACTGGGCGCTGGAATATGACCTCGACCGTTTCATCACCGAGCATTGGTTCTGGCAAGGCCGCCTGACGTACAAGCGCGACAAGGTCGAAGACCTGTCTCGCCAACGCACCGTCGGTACCGGCCCGGGCTACCAGTTCTGGGATGACGAGCTGGGCGCGTTCTCCCTCGGCTCGCTGGTCAACCGCACCGATTACGAATATACCGATGGCGGCAAAGACAACTTCTATTCCCTGGCCATGAAGTGGAATTACAACCGCTACCTCGTGGGCAAGACCGTAGAGTTCTTCACCAACGGCGAAGTCGGCAAACCGCTCGACGGCCCGGCTGCGTACTCCCTGGATGCTGAAATGGGCCTGCGCTACAAAGTCACCGAGTGGGCTTCGCTCAACCTCAAGGCCGAGCGCGACATTATCAGTGGCGACTCCGAAAGCAGCCTGAGCAAGACCCGCTACACCGCAGGCTTTGGCGTCGCCTGGTAATCAGGCCTGGCACCACCTGCCGGGCGGCCTCTGGCAACCTGCGCGGATATTGATTACCGTGTGTTGAGATCCATTCCCATAGACGCCATAGGCTATGGGTGGCCGAATACCCGAGGAGTCATACGTTGAGCGCGCACGTTGCCAAGAACGCCCGAGAGCTGTTGCTCAAGGAATACCGTGGGGCTCTCTCCACACTGTCCAAAGCCATGCCCGGCTTTCCTTTCGGGTCGGTCGTGCCATATTGCCTGGACGCGCAGGGCCAGCCGATCATCCTGATCAGCCGCATCGCCCAGCACACCCACAACCTGCAAAAAGACCCCAAGTGCTCGCTGTTGGTGGGTGAGCGCGAGGCCGATGACGTGCAAGCGGTGGGGCGCCTGACCTACCTTGCCGAAGCCGAGAAAATCGAGGATGACGCTGCGATTGAAGTGGCGGCCGAACGCTACTACCGCTACTTCCCTGATTCCGCCAACTACCACAAGGCCCACGATTTCGACTTCTGGGTGCTCAAACCGGTGCGCCATCGTTATATCGGCGGGTTCGGGGCGATTCACTGGGTCGACCAGTTGACCCTGGCCAACCCATTCGCCGGCAAGGCCGAGTGCAGCATGATCGAGCACATGAACAGCGATCACACCAAGGCCATCGCCCATTACGTCGACCTCACGGGTTTGCCGACCACCGAGCCTGCGCAACTGGCCGGTATCGACAGCGAAGGCATGCACCTGCGAATCGGCCAGGCGTTGTATTGGTTGCCGTTTGCGGAGTCTTGCAACACGCCGACACAAGTACGCGAAGCCCTGGTTTCATTGGCCCACGCTGAGGTCTGGCCGAAAAAAGAAGCCGCCAACGCTTGAATTCACGAAATGGCGACGTCATCTAAGGTGGACTGGCAAGGCATTCTTGCGTTGAGGAACCATTTGATGCGCCCTTTTTTATTGCTCTTTCTGCTGTTCCCGGTGTTGGAGCTGTTCGTATTTGTTCAAGTCAGTAGCGCGATCGGTTTTTTCCCGGCCCTGTTGCTGATCATTCTCGGCTCGATGCTCGGCGTTCTGGTGCTGCGTGTCGCCGGCCTGGCCACGGCACTGCGTGCCCGTGAAAGCCTGAACCGTGGCGAACTGCCTGCTCAAACCATGCTGGAAGGCCTGATGATGGCCCTGGCTGGCGGTTTGTTGATCCTGCCCGGCTTTATCAGCGACGTGGTCGGCCTGGTCATGTTGCTGCCGGTCACCCGCAAACTGCTGGCCGGCAAGATGCGCCAGCGAGCCGAAGAGGCGGCGATTCGCCAGCGTGCGTTCGCCGACGACCTTCAACCTCGTGGTGGTCCGGCTCCGCGCCAGCCGCTGGGGCGTGAAGGCGACGTGATCGAAGGCGAATTCGAACACCGCGACAGCAAATAACCGCTTCACAGGCACGGCACCTTCGGGTGCCGTGTTGCTTTCAGCTGTCGGCAGACACAAAAAATTTCCGCCACGGCCCCTTGTAATAAGCTTATGCGCCCTTATGTAACGGTCACCGCAAGGTTTCTGGTGGCGACACCAGACAGACTTCCGCGTCTTGCTTGGCGAGGCGCGACCGGCACAGCCGGAATACAACCCGCCGGTACCGATACCGGCCGATGAAAAACACAATTAGGAGAGATCGACAATGAGCAAGCTTCGTCCTCTGCACGACCGCGTCGTTATCCGTCGCAGCGAAGAAGAAAAGAAAACCGCTGGCGGTATCGTTCTGCCAGGTTCGGCTGCTGAAAAAGCCAACCACGGTGTGATCGTCGCTGCAGGCCCAGGCAAGACTCTGGAAAACGGTGAAGTGCGTGCGCTGGCCGTTAAAGTCGGTGACAAGGTTGTTTTCGGCCCTTACTCCGGCAGCAACACTGTGAAAGTTGACGGCGAAGACCTGCTGGTAATGGCTGAGAACGAGATTCTCGCCGTACTGGAAGGCTGATTTTCCCGCTCATTTTTCCGTTACTCCAAAGCATTTAAGGATTATCGATCATGGCTGCTAAAGAAGTTAAATTCGGCGACTCCGCCCGCAAGAAAATGCTCACCGGTGTCAACATCCTGGCTGACGCAGTAAAAGCGACCCTGGGCCCTAAAGGCCGTAACGTGATCATCGAGAAGAGCTTCGGCGCTCCGACCATCACCAAGGACGGCGTTTCCGTCGCCAAAGAAATCGAACTGGAAGACCGTTTCGAAAACATGGGCGCGCAGCTGGTCAAAGACGTTGCCTCCCGTGCCAACGATGACGCAGGCGACGGCACCACCACCGCTACCGTTCTGGCTCAAGCCATCGTCAACGAAGGCTACAAAGCCGTCGCTGCCGGCATGAACCCGATGGACCTGAAGCGCGGCATCGACAAGGCGACCATCGCCGTTGTTGCCGAGCTGAAAAAGCTGTCCAAGCCATGCGCTGACACCAAGGCTATCGCTCAGGTAGGCACCATCTCCGCCAACTCCGACAGCTCCATCGGCGACATCATTGCCGAAGCCATGGAAAAAGTCGGTAAAGAAGGCGTGATCACCGTTGAAGAAGGCACTGGCCTGGAAAACGAACTGTCGGTTGTTGAAGGCATGCAGTTCGACCGTGGCTACCTGTCTCCGTACTTCGTGAACAAGCCAGAAACCATGGTTGCCGAGCTGGACAGCCCGCTGATCCTGCTGGTCGACAAAAAGATCTCGAACATCCGCGAAATGCTGCCAGTACTGGAAGCCGTTGCCAAAGCCGGCCGCCCACTGCTGATCGTTTCCGAAGACGTTGAAGGCGAAGCCCTGGCGACTCTGGTTGTGAACAACATGCGTGGCATCGTTAAAGTCGCAGCCGTCAAGGCTCCAGGCTTCGGCGACCGTCGCAAGGCCATGCTGCAGGACATCGCCGTATTGACCGGCGGTACCGTTATCTCCGAAGAGATCGGCCTGAGCCTGGAAAGCGCTACCCTGGAAAACCTGGGCAGTGCCAAGCGCGTGACCATCTCCAAAGAAAACACCATCATCGTTGACGGTGCTGGCGTAGAAACCGACATCCAGGCTCGCATCACCCAGATCCGTGCCCAGGTTGCCGAGACTTCGTCCGACTACGACCGTGAAAAACTGCAAGAGCGTCTGGCCAAGCTGTCCGGCGGCGTTGCAGTGATCAAGGTTGGCGCCGGTTCCGAAGTTGAAATGAAAGAGAAGAAAGCCCGCGTTGAAGACGCCCTGCACGCAACCCGTGCAGCCGTTGAAGAAGGCGTGGTACCTGGCGGTGGCGTTGCGCTGATCCGTGCTCTGGAAGCCCTGACTGGCCTGACCGGCGACAACGCCGACCAGAACGTCGGTATTGCTGTGCTGCGTCGTGCTGTTGAAGCACCGCTGCGCCAGATCGCTGCCAACTCCGGCGACGAGCCAAGTGTTGTGGTCAACGAAGTCAAGAACGGCAAAGGTAACTACGGTTACAACGCTGCGACTGGCGTCTACGGCGACATGATCGAAATGGGCATCCTGGACCCTACCAAGGTGACTCGTTCCGCGCTGCAAGCAGCTTCCTCCATCGGCGGTCTGATCCTGACCACCGAAGCGGCGATCGCTGATGCACCGAAGAAAGACAGCGGCGCTGGCGGCGGTATGCCAGACATGGGCGGCATGGGTGGCATGGGCGGCATGATGTAAGCCAGCCTTACCCGGCTCCTGAAAAACCCCGCCTGCAGTGATGCAGGCGGGGTTTTTTTATGGGGTTTTGAGCGCGTCAGCCGAGCGTGCGTCGCCGCAGCAGCTTCCTGAAGGTCATTCCGCGTGCCAGGGTCACTTGTGACGTCGGCATAAGTGCCAAGGGTTGCGGTGCCGCAATTTGGTCGAGTGGGTGAGGGACAGGCAGGTGCGCGAGTTTTTCTGCTTGCGTGCGTCTGGGCCGCTCCCGGTGGCCGGGCGGGGCCGTTTGAGAGGCATGATCAGGCCTGATTGCCCCGGCGGAACTGGCTGCGGATTGGCTGAAGGCCGCTGCATTGCCGGGTATAAGCGAGCTGGTAACGATGCACAACGACAGCATCAATGTGCACAAATGCTTCTTGGGGGGACGCATGAAAGGGCTCTCCAACCTGAATTCAGGTTGGGAGGTTACGAGCAATGCGAGGGCCTCACTGTCACAGGCTGTAACACGCAGGCTATAACGGTCGGAGTGGCAGGATCAGGGTCAGGCGCGCGCCACCCAAGGGGCTGCGGCTTACCGACAGTTCACCGCTATGCCACTGGGTGGCGCGTTTGGCCAGCGCCAAGCCGAGGCCGAAACCGCCGGGCGCATCGCCGCCCATGGCCAGGCGTACAAAGGGTTCGAAGATTTTCTCGCGGTTTTCTGCGAGCACCCCAGGGCCGTCGTCGTCCACATGCAGTGCCAGGTGGCGTTCGCCATGGTAGGCGGCGCTGACGCTTACTTGGTCGCGGGCGTAGGTGATGGCGTTGCTCAGCAGGTTACGCACGATCAGGTGCAGCAAGGCTCGGTCGCCGATCAATTCCAGGTGCGCAGGTTCGGTGTCCAGGCTCAGCCGGCGATGGTGGCCGTCGAGCAAGGCGAACTCCTGATGCAGCCAGTCGCGCAGGTTGATCGGTTCGTGCTGCAGGTCGGAGGGCGCGCCGGCCAGGCGGGCAAACGCGAGGCTGGCGCGCACCAAGGCTTCGAGCTCTTCGACATCAATGTGCAGACGCTCTTGAAGGCGTGTGCGGGTGAGGGGGTCTTCGCTTTTTCCCAGCAGCGTCAAGGCAAACCGCATGCGTGCCAGCGGCGTACGCAGTTCGTGGGACACGGCCTGGGAGACTTCGCGATGGCGTTCATTCATGGCGCTAATGTCATGGGCGTGTTGTTGCAGGGTCAGCAGCAACGGCGTCCATTCCTTGCCCATGGCGGGCAGCATGGCATTAGGCGCACGCGCCAGCGTGGCAAGGCACGTGTTTATTGCCGTCAGGTCAGCGCGGCGTTGGCGCAATGCGCGCGCGCCGATCCACAGCAGCAGCACCAGCGGCAGGCTTGCAACACACGCGGTGACCCAATAGACGGGAAATTGCACCAGGTCTTTGACCTCGGCCGTTCCCCACATCGGGCCGAACTGGATCAGTGTGCGGTCGTCGAGTGGGAAGTAGGTGATGTCTTCGTCACTGTTCTGCGCCGGTTGCTGATGTTTGAGCATGGTCAGCGCCTCGGGCGGCAGCTCGATGTCATCCGGCGTTACCAGTTTCACGGGGTACTGAAAGTGTGTGCGCAACGTTTCCATGACCGTGTCGCGTTGTTCGACCGGTAAAACCTTGAGCTGCTCCGCGACCAAATAGCCAGGCCCGGCCATCAGGCGCAAAAAGCTGTAGTCGCCGACGAACACTGAGGCGTTGGCGCACAGCCACAACAGGTAAAAGGTCAGGGCGGCCCAGCTGGTGCCGGCCATTACCGCCATCCAGGGGCGCACTTTAGTCAGCATGCTCGCCCCCCTGAGGGATTTCGACAAACAGGTAACCCTGCGCGGTAATGGTCTGGATGGTCACCGGGCAGGCCAGGCTCATCAGCTTTTTGCGCAGGCGCGACACGCGCATATCGATGGAGCGGTTGAGCCCGTCGTATTCCAGGCCGCGCAGGCTTTGCAGCAACTTTTCGCGGGTCAGCAATACGCCACAATGGCGGGCGAAGATCGCGAGCAATTCGAACTCGGCGACCGAGAACTGCAGCGGGGTGTCGTTGAGCCAGGCGAAATGGCTGTTCAGCTCCAACCGAAAGGCGCCCCACTGGTAATAATGGCGCGGGGTTTGTGGGTGTCGGCGCAGCAACGAGCGAACCCGCGCCAGCAACAGCAGCGGGTCGACGGGCTTGACCACGTAATCGTCCGCGCCGACGTTGAACCCGGTGAGTTGTTCGGCGTTTTCATCCAGCGCGGTCATCATCAGG